>JBJTRH010000346.1:0-2415 GCA_046076065.1 Planctomycetaceae bacterium
TTCCTCGGCTGGTCGCTGCAATCCCCACGTTCCGCACCGTCCCAACACGGCCCCGACGTGGAAGGCGATGATGCCATGCAGAAAATATAGATCGCGTGCCGAAGCACCCGCAAGTTTTCAGGCGCGCAACGACTGCTTGCAACGCGCGCTGACGCGGGGTACCACTGAAATGCATCGTCGATGACCAATTCCCAGGAGACCCTCACCCATGGCTCGCCGTTCCCGCCGCCATCGTGACCCCGCCTGCTCGATCGAGTCGCTCGAGCGGCGGTAGGTGCTCGCCACGAGCCTCGGGGCCGACGTGTGGACGATCCGCGGAGACGTCGACCCTTCGCAGCCCGACGACGTGATCATCGTCGACCGCAATCCCGCCGACGCCTCCCAGCTGCGGGCCAGGATCAACGGCCAGGTGGTGGGCCTGCGGCCTATCGCAGAGGTCAAGCAGATCAGGGTGTCGGGCGGCCTCGGCGACGACGCCATCCGCATCGACCTCGGCGACAACTCCCGCATCCGCACGGTGCTGGCCGGGGGCGTGGGCAACGACACCATCGTCGGCGGATCGGGCCCTGACCTGATCTACGGCAAGGCCGGCATGGACACGCTCCTCGGCGGCGGCGGGCAAGACGAGCTGCGCGGGGGCGGCGATGCCGACACGCTCCTCGGCGGACCCGGACGCGACCTCCTCCGCGGCGGCGCCGGACCAGACACCCTCGACGGTGGGCCGGGCAAGGACACGCTCGTCGGCGGACCAGGACGAGACACGTTCACCGGAACCGCAGGCGTCGACTCCGCCGTGCTCCAGTCCGGAGAAGTGCTCTCCGATCACGACTGCGAGACGATCGGCCCCTACGCCACGCTCAACGGATGCGACCTCTCCGGGAAAGACCTGTCGTTCACCGACCTGAACCACGCCAGCCTGATCGACGCGAACCTCACCAAGGCGACTTTGATCAGGGTGAACCTGAGCGCCGCATCGCTCACCGCCGCGGACTTCGGCTCCGCGCTCCTGCGGCAGGCCAACCTGTCCAACGCGACCGCGAGATTCGTGAATCTGGCCGGGGCGGACATCCATGGATCGAACCTGTCGGGGGCGAATCTCACCAGCGCGACCCTCGGCGGAGCGATCTTGTTCGATGCGAACCTGACCAACGCGGTCTTCAGCAGTGCCGACCTGACGGGCGCCGATGTGAGCGCGTCCACCTTGATCGGCACGAATCTGGCCAATGCGAACCTCACAAACGCCAACCTGACCGATGCGAACCTCGCCAACGCGAGCCTCGCCGGTGCCAATCTGGCCACTGCAACGCTGGCAGGCATCCGGTCCGGGGGCGTCACGGGCGTGCCGTCCGCCCTGCCGGCTGGCTGGGCGCTGATCAAGGGCACCCTGATCGGCCCCGGCGCCGATCTGTCTGATATGGACCTGTCCGGATTCGACCTGTCCGGCCTCGACCTGTCCGGCGCGACCATGACCAACGCCAATCTGGCCAATGCCAATCTCGCCGGCACGCGGCTCACGAGCGTGGAGCTGACCGGCATCACGTCCGGCGGCGTCTCGGGCGTGCCGTCGTCGCTGCCGGCAGGATGGGTGCTGGTGAAGGGCTACCTGATCGGCCCCGGCGCGAACCTCTCCGGGGCGGACCTGTCCAGCGCGGATCTGTCGGGCCTCGACTTGTCCGGCCTGAACCTGACCAATGCCACCTTGGCTGGTGCCGTTCTCACGAACGCGAACGTGTCCGGCACGAACCTGACCGGCGCGATTCTCGACGGAATCAAATCTGGTGGCGTCACGGGCACGCCGTCAGCACTGCCGCCGAACTGGCTCATGGAGCGCGGCTACCTGATCGGTCCCACGGCCAACCTGTCGGGTGCGAACCTGATGATGGCCGGTCTCATGAACGCAAACCTCGCCCATGCCGATCTGTCCCAGAGCATTTTGAATTTTGCCGATTTGAGAAGCGTCGACCTGTCGTGGGCGAACCTGTCGGGGGCGGCAGTACATTTCGCGCATCTCGACGACGCCAAACTGACGTATGCCAATCTGACGAACGCCAATTTTCTGAGCTCCCAACTTCCAAACGCCGACCTGTCGCATGCCGATCTGACCAACGCCGTTCTCTGGGGCCCTGACTTCAGCAACGCCGACCTGTCGGAGGCGACGCTCACCGGTGTGTCGTCCCAGCGAATCACGGGAACTCCGGCGGCCCTGCCTGCCGGCTGGCAACTGATCGACGGCACGTTGATCCCGCCGTCCACATCGTGACCCACGCCTTCGCGGCCCGCGCTACTCGAGCCCGTAGGCACCGGCCATCGGGATGTCGATGCCGCGGCGGCTGGCGAACTGCGTCCGCGAGAGGAACCGCGGCTCGAGGTTGAACGTCACGCCCACGTTGTTGCGGCTGTAGTCGACGTTGAAGC
>JBJTRH010000347.1:0-11855 GCA_046076065.1 Planctomycetaceae bacterium
TGGTGAGCTGCACCTGGATCCGCTGGTCGCCGGCACGGCGACCCTTGGCGCGGATCCGGAACACGGCCTCCTCGGCCGGCGCGAGCTTGGCGAGCGGCTCGAACGAAACCGTGAGGTTCTCGAAGCGATGACCGGCCGGCCCCGCGGCGTCGAGCGGCTCGAGGTCGCCCAGCAGGGCCGCCGAGAGCCGCACGGCCGTCGCCGGCTTCGTACCCTGGTTGGTCACGCGCACCACGTACTCCGTGACGCCATCGACCTCGATCGGATCCTCGCTGTCGAGCACCTCGAACGACAGCGCCGCGAGACCCTCGACGTCGCAGGTGTGTCCGGCCTGGGCCGAGAGGCCGTCGGCGCTGCGCGCCGCCGCCACGATCTTCTGCGGGCCGAGCTCGACGGGCATCACGACCACCTGGACCGTGCCCGTCTCGCCCGCGGGAAGTTCCTCGAGGCTCCAGAGCACGCGGTGCGTGCGGTCGTCGTGCCAGCCGGCGTTGTTGGCCTTCACGAACTTCACGCCCGGGGGCAGTTGGGCGGCGAGCTCGATCGAGCGGGCGGGGGCGGTGCCGGCGTTGACCATGGCGATCGTGCAGGTAGCTGGCCGCTGCAGGAATCGCCGCAGCGGCATGTCGATCGCCACCTCGAGCGTGGGCGCGGTGACCTCGAGCGGCACCTGGTGCTTCACGTCGATCCCGCCATCGGCCCGGGCCGAGAACCTGGCCGCGTGCACGCCCGGGCCACGGGTGCCGAGCACGAGGTCGATCGTCCGCGACTCGCCGGGCCTCAGCTGGCCGACGTCAAACTCCAGTTCGCTCCCCGAGCGGTGCGAGACGTTGTCGGGCAGGAATCCTTCGAGCACGACGCCGGTGGCGATCCCGGTGCCCGGGTTGGTCACGGTGATCGTGATCTGCATGTCGCGGCCGATCAGCACCGCCTCGGGCTGACGGCATTCGATCGCCAGATCGGGCTTCGTGGCCCGGGACCGGACAGAGGCATCCGCGCGGAAACTCACGCTGGCCACGCTGCCGATCTCGCCCTCGACCTGGGGCATCACCTCCATGGTCACGACGGCCTGCCCGCCGGGGGGAAGCGTTCCGAGCGGCCACACCAGCGCGCCGGCGACGTCACCCGAGGCATGGCTCACCGGGCTGGCCGGAGGCGTGGTCGTCACCAGGGCCGTGCCCTCGGGCACGGCATCGCGAAGCAGGACATCATGGGCCGTCGCGCTGCCGACGTTGCGAACCACGATCTCATAGCGGGCCGGCTTGCCGACCGAAATCTCGCGCGGCCCGCGCTTCTCGACCGAGATCTGGGGCGTCTGCACGCCTTCGAGCTGCATCGGCCCCGGACGTCCCTGCCCGACGACACCCGCCGGCGGTGCGGCCGCGACCGACGACGCCGCGGGCGGCGGCACCATCGGGGGCGCGGCGCCGAACGACGGGACCGGGGGAGGGGCGGACGCGACGGGGGGTGCGAAGGACGGCGGCGGGGATGGAGCCGCCGGTGCCGCCGACGCAGCGGTCACGACCGGCAGCGGGGCAGGCGGCGGGAACGCCTCTGGCGGCGGCGCCGCACGGGGAGGTGCGAACGGTGGCGACCCGGGATCGAACGGCGAAGGCGCGGCGCCGAAGGCCGCTGCCGCCGGCGGCGCCGGAGCTGATGGCGGCTCAGGCGCTGGCGCGACCGCCAGATCGCCCACATCCTCGGGCAGCGGAGGATCGGCGGGGATGGGACGTTCGGCCGCAGCGAGCGGCTCGGCGGCCCCGACTGCGGGAGCGTCATGCTGATCGATGGCGTCCGCGGCGGCGACCGGCGGCACGAGCGCTGCCGGGGCGTCGCTCACCGCCGGAAGCGACTCCGGAGGCGGTGCCACGCCGGGCTCCACCAGTTCCGCGGCGGTGGTCATGGGCGCATCGCCGGCCGTGTCGGCCACGGGCAAGCGAGCGAATCGGCGGGGCGCCGCCGGCGGCGGCTCCGGCAGGTCGAGCGACACGGCACGCGGGCCGTCGGCGGCGGGCGGGATGTTCCCGGCGGTCCCCTCCAGCGCGTCACCCCGCGACCAACGGCCCGACGGCGGCGGCAGCGGCAGGGCGTCGTCGGGTGGCGGCAGCAGATCGGGTTCGCCCGGCCGAGCAGATCCCGCTCCGGCATGGTCACCAGGACCGGGTGCAACTCGCCCCGCATCGTCGCGATCCGCCACGGTCGCCGGGGCCTCAACGACGGCGGCCGATTGCCGCGATCCCAGGCCGAGCCCCCAGACGAGTCCGAAGCCGAGCGCGGCGCAGGCCATCGCCCCGGCGAGGAGCCGGATCGACGAACCGCGAGCCGGCGGCACGACGAGAGCCTGACGGGACGGACGGGGATCGGCAGTTGGCTCGGACATGGGCGGAGACCCTCGGAACCGGCGGACGGGATGCGCAGCGCCCCGGACGACCGGCGGGAACTACCACATGGCCGGTGTCGGCGAGAAGAGCATTCACGCCCTCCACGTGGAGGCCGCCGTTCCGTCGGCCGTCAGCACATCGTGAAGCCGGAGGTGGAACTTGCCCAGTTTGCCACCGTAGTTCCCCGCCGAGATCGCCGGAATGTCATGCCCGGCCGCTGCGCGGATGCCGGCGGCCATGGCGGTCGCCACCGCGGACTCGTCGCCGCCGTCGATCACGATTTCGACGCAGCAGGTGGCATCCGCGTGCAGGCCCGTCTCCGCCACCCGGCCGGCGAGGGCCGGGCAGAAGGCGTCGTTCGTCGACGCGCGAAGACCCTCGTACCGCGAGCCGACCTTGCTCCCCGAACGCACCACGCCTCCGGGAAAAGGCGTGATCGTGCCGGGCACTGCCGCGACCGCCTCCACCGCCCGTCGGGCGGCGGCGAGCGTGGCTGCGAGCGTCCGGCCCTGAATGATGAAGTTTCCGCCGCCGACCCCCTTCGCCATGCCGGCCGTCTCCTCGACGAGGAACTCCCCGTCCATCACGGGCACGCGCCAGTATCGGCGGCCCCCCACGATCTTGGTTTTCTCGTGACCATCGCCGAAGAACCGCACGTGCGCCCCCATGGGCATGCGGTCGTCAGCCCCCGCAAGCCCGTCAAAAACCGACGTGGTCGGGCAGGTGAGCAGACACTGGGCCACGCGGTTAGCCACCGCCGTGGAGAGCGATTCACCGGAGAAGGCGAACAGCATCACGGCGGCACCCGGGCGGCCATCGGGACTGTCACACGGCAACAGCAGTCCCTCGACGCCCACTTCGGCGTCGCAGCCAATCACGCTCGTGCCATAGCCGGTCACCGACGCGACCGCGGAGGAGAGCCAATGGTCATCGAGGGCCGTCACCACGAGCCTCGCGAACCGCAGCCGAAACGCCTCCGCGAACGTGTCGACGATCAGCGTGTCTCCAAGGTGCACGCGAACGACTCCTCTGGACGTGCCGACGGACTCGACCCCGCGACCACCCCGGGAACCTGCCGTGTTCCGGGACGGGGGGAATCGCCTATCTTACGGTGTCGGTCGCGGCACTGGTGCCACGACCGTCGCGCGGCCGCACCGCTGAGGATCGCCCATGCTCTCCCTCCTGCTCTGGATCGTTCCCCGTCCGCTGCTGTCGGCTGGGCGCCGCGCGGTGATCGCGGCCGTGGCTGCGGCGACCATCTGTCCGCTGGCGGCGGTCGCCGACGCTCCCGCCGCCGGGCCGGCAGGGGTGGCGCTCGTGCCGCACGATGCCGCGTTCCTGTCGTCCTCGCTCCGGCTGCGGCAGCAGGTCGACGCGATCGTCGGCAGCAACGCCTTCAAGGCAATCATGGGCCTGCCGGCGGTCAAGCGGGCCCTCGACTCCTACGAGGAGCAGCGAACGACTCCGGGCAGCCCGTTCTCGACCTTCGAGGCGTTTCTCGACCTGCCCGATAACCAGGCCGCGGTGGACCTGCTCACCGACATGGTGGCGACCGACACATTCGTCTACGGCGAGCCGTCGTGCGGGTCGTTCTGGAGGCTCGTCCGCAAGGTGATGGAGGCGCAGCAGCGGGCTGGCATCGTCGCCGGTCGCGAGGACATCGTGGTGGAGGAGGTGCCCGCCGACGGCGCCGCAGCGGGCGACGCACTGGACCTCGAGGGGTTCGCGACGGACGTCGACTCGCGACGCCAGGCCCGCGTCGTGCTCGAGACCCTCGCCGACAATCTCGACCTGATCGTGGTTCCCGACGTCGTCTGGGGATTCAAGACGACGCGAAAAGCCGCGGCCATCGAGCAGCTCGACCGGCTCGAGACCCTCGCCGCCTCCCTCCTGGAGGGCGATCCCGACCTCGCCAAGGCGATCGACCGGCGAAAGGTCGCGGGGGGCGAGATCGTGACGTTCACGCTCGATGGTAGCCGGGTTCCCTGGGCCGACGTGGAGCGGGAGCTGGCGACGGCGGCCGGCGACGACCAGCGGGCGGAGCAGGTCTTCGACCGGCTCCGCGATCTCGACCTCGTGCTCGCGGTCGGTGTCGTCGGCGACTGGGTGATCGTGTCGCTGGGCGATTCCGCCGAGCACCTCGACAAGCTGGCCGTGCCGGGCAGCGGCCGCAAGAGCCTGCTCGACCTGCCGGTGTTCGCACCGCTCCGCGCCGACGCGGGCCGGCCGCTCACCGCCGTCTCGTACGTCAGCGAATCGTTCGCCGAGGCGGTCGCCGATCCCGGAGCCGGTCTCGACTCGATGATCGAAACGCTCGACGAGCTCGTCGTTGTCGACGGTGAGGGCAAGCTTTCCGAGGAAGCGCTCGACGACATCCGCGGGCTCGCGAAGCGGGCGGCAGACGAGTACGGCCGCCGGCTCCCGCAGCCGGGCCCCTGGATGGGCTACTCCTTTCTCACCGATCAGGGCTACGAGGGCTATGCCTGGAACTGGTCGCGAAACCAGCCGTTCGACGGTGATCGGCGGCTCGATCTCCTCGAGCACGTGGGGGGCGCGCCGCTGGCGGTGCTCGCCACGCGGGTCAAATCAGACCAGCCGGCCTTCGATGCCGCCGTGGAACTCGCGGCCACGGCCTGGCAGCTCGGGCTGCGGCACGGCCGGCCCTCCATGGACGACGACGCCCGAAAGTCGTTCGATGCGTTCGCGGCGCGGCTCACGCCCTTCGCCGCCAGGCTCGCGTCGACGCTCCGCGACAAGGTGATCGCGAGCCTCGCTGACGGGCAGATCGCCCTGGTGCTCGATGCCAAGGGCCGCGTCGCGAAGCCTCAGCGGCGGATGCCGTCGTCCAGCGAACCCCTGCCGATCGTGGAGCCGGGGATCGTCCTGCCGCTCGCCGACCCCAAGCTCTTCAAGGACGGCCTCAACGACCTCTTCGAACTCGCCGACGAGTTCACCGACGCCGTCCGCGAGCTCGATCCCGGCGCGGTGCCGGAGAACTACCGGATTCCCGAACCCGACCGCGCGAAGAGCGATGGCGGCAGCGTCTGGTCGTGGGCCCTGGCGAATGCCGGGGTCGACGAGCAGATCCGGCCGGCCATCGGCGTCGGCGAGGAGGTCGTGGTGCTGAGCCTGGTGCCGAAGCAGGCGGGCCGGATGCTGGCCGAAAGCGGCCTCGAAACGGGCACGCAGCTCACGAAGTTCGACGAACCCCTGGCCGGCGCCGCGGCCGTCGACGTCGCCGGCCTGATCGACGCGGCGCGGCCATGGATCGTGTATCTCACGAGGTATGGCTGCGTGCAGCAGCGCGATGGCGATGTCGATCCACGTCGGGAACTGACCGCAGCCGACGAGACGCCCGAGGCGAAGGACGCGCTCGAGCACGTGGCGGTGATCCTCGAGGCGCTCAAGTCGCTGCGGGTGGCCGTCGCCGAGACGTCGTATCGCGAGGGTGCCCTCGTCACACACTGGCGGAACGTGATCCGCGACATGCCCGCGAAGTGATCCGCTGTCAGCGGAGCGTGCCCCGCATCAGCACGTCACCCCCCGGAAACGACACCTCCTCGATCCGCAGCCGCGGCACCTCCGGCAGCGGCTCCGCCGCCGTGGCGGCACCGCCCAGGATTCGCGGCGCGACGAACACCCAGGCCTCGTCGACCTGATCGGCGGCGAACATCGCGGCCAGGACCTTCGGTCCGCCCTCGACCACGAGCGTGGTGAGCCGACGCCGCCCGAGTTCCGCCAGCAGCTCGTCCGTTCGCCCGCGGTGGCTCGCTGCGGAGCCCCGCCACACCTCGCAGCCCGCGGCCTCGAGCGGCCCCACGCGGTCGGCGGGCGCGTCCGGGCCGACCGCCACGAGCACCGGAACGTCGCGGGCGGTCCGCACGAGCCTGGCGGTCAGCGGCAGCCGCGCATGGGCATCGAGCACGATCCGCAGCGGCGTCCGCGGGCCGACGGCGGCGCCGGGGTCGACACGGACCGTGAGCAGCGGGTCATCGGCGAGGGCCGTGCCGATGCCGACGGCGATCGCATCGACCCGGCTGCGCAGCTCATGGACCAGCCCGCGGGACTCGGGCGACGAGATCCAGCGGTCCTGCCCAGGGTTGGCCGCCAGCCGCCCGTCGAGACTCATCGCCCACTAGGCGACGACCCACGGCCGGCCCTGCACCACCAGCGTGCGAAACGCCGCCGTAAGCCGCTCGGCCGCGACCGCGAGCAGGCCGGTCTCGACCTCCAGGCCCGCCGCTCGCAGCACCTCGATGCCCCGTCCCGCCACCGCGGGAAAGGGATCGCCCGCCGCGATCACCACCCGGCCGATGCCGGCGGCGAGGATCGCGTCGGTGCAGGGCGGGGTCTTACCGTGGTGGCAGCAGGGCTCGAGCGTCACGTAGAGGGTCGCCCCGCGAGCCCGGGTGCCCGCGGCCGAGAGCGCCACGACTTCGGCATGCGGGCCTCCGTAGCGCTCATGCCACCCCTCGCCGACGATCTCGTCGCCAACGGCCACCACCGCGCCCACCTGCGGGTTGGGCTCCACGAAGCCCCGGCCACGGGCCGCGAGGTCGAGGGCCCGCCGCATCGCCGCCTCGTCGAAGGGCGTGAACGCCATGCTGCGTCAGCCGGGCGTCCAGATGACCTTCTTCTCGCCACCGCCGGCCGGCTCCGACCCGCCCGGCGTCCAGAGCTTGCCGGGCTCCGCGGCGGCCGCTGCGGGAACGGCGCCCGCACCTCCAGCGCCACCGCCGGGCATGGCCCTGCCGGCGAGGGCCGAGAGGTCGACGCCCGCCTCCATCAGCACCTCGGCAAACGCCTGGATCACCTGCTGGTCGCGGCCGTGCTCACGGCGGACGTGTTCGAGCAGCCTGACGACGTCGGCCTCGTCGCCGCGCTGCAGCCGCACGCGGAGCTCGAGCACGTCGAGCATGCCGTCGTTCGAACGGAGTTCCTTCGCGATCCCGCGAAGCTCGGCGATGATCTCAAGCTTCTGAACGCTCGACTCGGCCCGCTCCTCGAGGAGCCCCAGCGCCTCCCAGCGATCGGCCGGCGTGGCGTCGGGGCGGCCGCGGAGCGCCTCGGCCGCGAGGGCGGCCGCCCGGTCGAAGCCAGCGCCCATGCCCGTCACGAGCACGCCGCGAAGGTCGTCGAGCGAGAGCTTCGCCATGTCGAGCCGATGCCAGCGAAGCGGCTGAACGGCGTCTTCGAAGGGCCGCGTCGATGCGAGGTTCGCGGGCTCGGCGAGGCCGAGCCGTGACCGCACGGCCGTCCACGCGGCCGACGCGTCGGGCCGTCGCGACGAGGCTTCCCCCTCGCTCACCAGGGCCTCGACCCGCCGCGCCAGCTGCGGATCGGCGACCGCCTCGCGGGGCGTCTTGCCGAGCAGTTCGGGCAGCGGGGTGTCGGGCCAGACGGCGAGGAACCGCTCCCAGGTCGCGCGGCGCTGCTCGGCGAGGAGCGCGTCGAACTCCGTCGGTTCGCCCGGCTTCGCCGGTGCCGGCGCGGAGGCCGGCGGGGTGAGGCGAAACTGCGCGCCCGCGAGCCAGCTCGTGGGGTTCACCGGCGGCATCGCCTCCGTGACCATCTCGGCACCGAACCCGCAGGCGATCGTGGCCTCCACCGCGGCACGGGCCTGCTCCACGTCGGGAGCAAAGCCCTGCAGCACCGCCTCCGGCTCGCGGTCGGTCTGCCGGCCGAAGATCAGGAGCGTCGCCAGCAGCCGCGCGGGCGTGGCGTCGTCGTAGACCCGCCAGGCGGAACGGGGTGGAGCCGCGTTGCGGGCAACCCACTGCTGCCGGTCGAATGCCGCCGGGTCGAACCTGCCGGCATGCCGGATCCGATCCTCCAGCAGGTCGATGGCGGCGCTGCCCTCCTCGCCGGCCGGCACCGCGAGTGCCGCGATCCGGCTGGCGAACCGCACCACCGGGGAGCGGTCCGGGTCGGCCTCCGTCTCGAGCGCCAGCGCCCGGCCGGTGGCCTCGATGGCATCGTCGGCGGGGATCGCCCGGAGCCGTGCCACCGCCAGCCAGGCTTCCGACGCCTCGACGGGGCGGGCGAGCATCTCGCAGAGCAGCGCGATGTTGGTGAACAGTTCCCGCGACTCGCCGGCCACGGCCTTGAGGCTGCGGAAGCCGGTGAGCGCCTTCGCCAGCCGCCACTGGCGGGCATGCTCGAGGGCCGCGTCGAAGTCCGGCCGCCACGGTGAATCCTCCTGCAGCGGCTCCAGCCGCACGCGGGTCCGCAGCGCCGCCGGCACCCCCGACGAGCCCACGATCGCGGCCAGCATCCGCCGCTCGTCGTCGCTGCCGACGCCGGTGTCGCCGAGCCAGTCGACGATCCCCTGGGCGAAGCCCACGTTGCCCAGCTGGGCCGCCGCCTGCACGAGGGTGGCCGCGATGCGGACGAGCTCCGCCGACGTCTCCGCGCCGGCGGCGGCCGCCCGCGCCTTGTCGAACGCGGCGGCCGCCTCCTGCACCCGGCCGGCGAGCGCGTCGGTGATGGCGGCATGCCCGAGCGCGAGCGGATTGTCGGGAAACGCCTCGAGAAACGCCCGGCTCGTCGCCGCGGCCTCGTCGTACCGCTTCGACGCCAGCTCGAGCTTCGTCCGCGTGGCCATCAGGCAGGCCCGCCGCGGATGCTTCTCCTCGAGCCGCCTGACCTGATCGAGCGCCGCCGATACCTGGTCTCCCTCAACGAGCCTGTCGAGCTGCTCGAGATCGCCGACGAGGTCGGCGCAGCAGAACTTGATCTTCTTGCCGGTGCCGCCGGGGCAGGGGGCATACGTGTCGATCGCCATCGTGCGAGGCTCCGCAAAGACCGCGAAAACCGCCGGAGAACACCGACCGCGAATGTACCAGACGCGCCGCGCGGCGAAAGCGACCGCGGCGGTTGCCCGACATCGGAAGCGGTTGCATACTTGTCGCGTCAGACGCACGGTTGGCGGCCGCATGCGTCCGAGGCGCGTTTCGTGCAGCAGCCCCGCATCATCATCGTCGATTCCGCCGGCGCCGCCGCCCTGCCCTACTCGCGGCTTGTCGCACGGCTCCAGCCGCTCGAAGTCCGCGTGGAGACGTCGCTCGATGCGGCGCTCGCCACGCTGGCCCGCGACTCATGGGACCTCGGCGTGGTCACCGCGCGATCCGGGCCGACGGCCGACGTGCTCTACGCCGCGCTCCGCAAGGCCGATCCGCAGCTGCCGATGGTGGTGGTCGATCCGAAGCCCGGTGTTGACACGGCGCGGGCCTGCCTGCACGCCGGCGCCGGCGACTACCTCGACATTGCCCGCGTGGAGACCGACCTCGAGGACGCGCTCGAGCGGCTGCTGCTGACGTCACGACGTCTGGCGCAGGAGGAGGTGCTCCGCCGGGCGGTGGAGCGGCCCTACTCGTTCGCCGAGTTCCTCGGCGAGAGCCCGGCGATGCAGCAGGTCTACTCGATCATCGACCGCGTGGCGACCAGCTCCGTCGACGTGCTGGTGACCGGCGAGACGGGCACCGGCAAGGAGCTCGTGGCCCGCGCGATCCACGCCCGCAGCCGGCGGGCCGAAGGCCCGTTCGTGCCGGTCGACTGCGGCGCGATCCCCGACGCCCTGATCGAGAGCGAGCTCTTCGGCCACGAGCGCGGGGCGTTCACCGGCGCCGACGCCCGCCGCATGGGGCTCGTGGAGTTCGCCGACGGCGGCACGCTGTTTCTCGACGAGGTGGGGGAGCTGCCGCTGCCGCTCCAGGCGAAGCTGCTCCGCGTGCTGCAGGAGCGGCGCGTCCGCCGCGTGGGCGCCCGGCAGGAGAACCCGGTGGACGTCCGCGTGGTCGCCGCCACCTCGCGGGACATCGACCAGATGGTGCAGCGCGGCGAGTTTCGCCGCGACCTCTTCTACCGGATCAACGTCGTGCGGATCGACCTCCCGCCGCTCCGGGCGCGGGGCGACGACATCGGACTCCTGGCGGAGCACTTCGCCAACAAGGCGGCCCACGAGATGGGCCGCAGCGTCGGCGGCCTGTCGACCGACGTCTACCAGGTGCTCAAGGGCTACCACTGGCCGGGCAACGTCCGCGAGCTGCAGAATGTCGTTCGCCGCGCGATCGCGATGACGCGCTCCCCCATGGCGGGCATCGACGACCTGCCCGACGACGTGGTCGCGGCGGCCGGCCGCACCAGCGGCGCGGAGGCGGGCGCAGTGGGCTTCTTCGCGCAGCGAGCCGAGCACGTGGCGCGGTTCGAGAAGCAGTTGCTCACCGATCTGCTCACCCGGCACCTCGGCGACGTGTCGGCGGCGGCCCGCGAGGCCAGGCTGCCGCGGGGCACGCTCTACCGGCTCATGAAGGGGCACGGCCTCGACGGCGGCCAGTTCCGCAAGTGAGTCGGGCTCAGTCCTTCTTCTTGCGGTCCCATGTCTGGCCCGCCTTGTAGCGGGTGGCTCGTTCTCGGAGCTCCTCGTTCTTCGTGAGGCCGAGCACCTTGTCGAGGGCCGCGGTGAACTCCGCCTTGTGGGCGTCGCGGAGCTTCTGATGGTGGGCGAGTTCCACCACGCTGCGGCAGGCGGGTTCGGCCAGCGCCGGGTCGTCGAGATAGGGCACGACGAAGCGGAAGGTCTCGATCGTGCGGATCGCATTGGCCCGCTCCAGCACGCGAGCCTTGTCCTCGGTTCGCTGGCAGAGGCCCATGGTCTTCTGCAGCAGCTCAAGCTTCTGGCCGTCGTTGAGCTTGTTGTCGGGCAGTGGCGCGATGCGGATCAGCGTGCTCAGCACCAGCTCCTTCTCCTTCGGATCGGTCGTCCCGCCCAGCAGGTCGAGCAGGCGATCCTTCACGGTGGCATCGGGCCACTTGGAGAGGGCATCGAGCCCCTGGGACCGCGTCGCCGGATCGGCGAGCATCGCATCGACGATCACCATGACCTTGGGTCCGCCGACCCGCGCCAGCGCCGGGAGGATCGCCCGCCGCGTCACTGCGTCGGCCGCGGAATAGGCTCCGACGAGCGCGTCGGTGGCGGCCCCCGCCTCGCGGCCCGTGGTGCAGGCGGCCACGAGGCCGCGCTCGGCCGCCGCCCGCTCGTCGCCCGACGCCTTCACCAGCGAGGCCACCATCGTGGGCACTTCGGCGGCGCCGCCGAACACGCCCAGCGCCCGCATCGCCGCAGCCCTGCCGGCGGGATCGTCGGCGACGGCGGCCGCGACCAGCATCGGCACCGCCTGGCGATCACGCCGCTCTGCAAGCGCGTCGATCACCGCGGGGCGAACGGCGGCGGGCGCCGTGGCGGCGGCGGCGCGAATCGCCTCGGCCACCCCCGGGCCGCCGATCTCGACGAGGCCGCGGCGAGCCGCATCCCGTGCCGCCCCCTCCGCCTCCAGTCCCGCGACGAGCGTGCCCACCTCGTCCACGCCGCCGAGTCGGCCGACCAGCGCGAGCGCAGCGGCCCGCACATCGGCGTCGGTCGCGGCGGTGGCGGCGGCCCTGGCGGCCGCCACTGCGGCCCGGTCGCCGCGGTCC
>JBJTRH010000348.1:0-6194 GCA_046076065.1 Planctomycetaceae bacterium
CCAACAGGGCAGCCCGCATCGCTTACGCGATTGCGGCTTCCTGAGAACCCGAGCCAACCAACAGGGCAACCCGCATCGCTTACGCGATTGCGGCTTCCGGAGGTGACGGCGGTCAGCCGCCGCTGCGGGCGAGCTCGACGAGCGGCCTCACCATGCACCCCGACGCCCCGCCGTCGGTCCACGGCCGGCTCTTCTCCGCAAACGCCGGGCCGGCGATGTCGACGTGCGTCCAGGGAATCCCTCCCACGAACCGCTCGAGGAACTTCGCCGCCGTGATCGCGCCCCCCCAGCGGCCGTCGCCGACGTTCTTGATGTCGGCGACGGCGCTCGAGATCTGCTCGTCGTAGTCGGCAAACATCGGCAGCTGCCAGACTGGCTCACCCACCTCGCGGGCCGCGGCGGCCACGGCGTCGCAGCAGGCCTGGTCGTTGGTGAACAGGCCGGCCACGTCCTGCCCAAGGGCCACCACGCAGGCGCCGGTGAGGGTCGCGAGGTCGACGATCCGCCGGGGCTTCTCGCCGCGGATCACGTCGAGCACGTCGGCGAGGACGATCCGCCCCTCGGCGTCGGTGTTGTGAACCTCGATGGTCGTGCCGCTGCGGGCGGTGATCACGTCGCCGAGCTTGTAGGCTGCGGGGCCGGTCATGTTTTCCACGAGCCCGATGCCGGCCACCACGTCGATCGGCAGCTTGAGGGCCGCGATCGTGGCCATCGCCGACAGCACGGCGGCCGCGCCCGACATGTCGCATTTCATCGTGAGCATGCCGTCGCTGGGCTTCAGCGACAGCCCTCCCGAGTCGAAGGTCACGCCCTTGCCGACGAGCGCGAGCTGGGGCGGCGCGTCACCCGCCACCCGGGCCTGCCCGGTACGGCCAACGCCCCGGTAGCGGAGCAGCACCAGCCGCGGCGGCCGGACGCTCCCCCGGCCTACGGCGAGGATCGCCTGGCAGCGCTCGCGGACGAGCCGGTCTTCGTCCCAGATCTCGATGTCGAGCCCCGTCCGGCCGGCGATCGCGGCGCACTCGTCGGCGAACGACTGCGGATAGATGTCGTCGGGCGCCATGTTGACGAGCCGCCGGGCGAGGTTCACGCCGTCGGCGATCAGTGCGCCCCGCTCGACGGCCTCGATGGGGGCCGAGATCCAGATCGTGGTGCCGAACGGCGTCCGCTTCCGCTCGGAGCGGTAGAGATCCTGACCGACCATGCCGACCGCGGCGCCGGCGACGGCCTGCTCGACCTGCTTCGTGGTCCACGACCCTTCCGCCACGAAGGCCACGCGGCCGCGGGGCCGCGCCGCCAGATGCCGCGCCGCCGTCGCCGCGGCACGGTACACCACTCCCGCCGTCACCTCTTCCCGTCGTCCGAGCCCGACGACGACCAGCTGCCCGGCGCGGAGGCCCGGGGCGGCGAGCAGCGGCACGCACTCGTAGCGGCGGCCGGTGAGCTCGCCCGCCGTCGCCAGCCTGGCGAGGAGGCCGCCCGTCGCCGCGTCGACCTCGGCGATCGTCCCCGCGGTCGCGCCCCCCTCGGTCATGAACACCACCAGGGCCTCCGCCTCCACGGCCTGCGCGGGCGTGGAGGTCTCGCAGGTGATGGCTCCGGCGGCGGGAAGGAACTCGCGGGACATGGGCTGCTTCTCCGGGGAACGTGCTCGCGGCCCTCGGGCTCGCGACGTGGCGATGTTGTACCCGTTTTCAGGCTCCGGGCGGGCGCGTGGCGATCCACGGCGCCGCCAGCGCGAGCAGCACCGGCAGAACCACGAGGTTGCCCGCGAGCCCGCCGAGGAGCGTGAGGGCGGCGAGCCAGCCGAACGACACGGTCGGCATGAATCCGCTGGTGGTCAGGGCCAGAAAGCCGATCGCCAGGGCGAGCGTCGAGAAGATCATCGCCCGCCCGGCCGTCTGGTGGGCGGCCTCGAGCGCCGCGGCATGCGAGCCCTCCGCCAGCCGGCGACGGAAAGCGGTGATGTAGTGGATAGAGCTGTCGACCGAAAGGCCCATCGACACGGCCGCGATCATCGCCGTGCCCATGTTGATCGGCTCGCCGAGCCAGCCCAGCAGGCCGAGGACCACGAAGATCGGCAGACCATTGGGAACCAGGGCGATGACGGCGAGCAGCGGGCTGCGGAACGCGGCTGCGAGGAGGGTGAAGATGCCGACCGCCGCGATCAGGAACGTGAGCCACTGATCGGCGAGCAGTCGGTCGACGAGCTGCGCGAGAAGCACGAAGAAGCCCGTGACCTCGGCGGCCGGCTGGTCTGGGCGCGCCGCGTACTCCTCGGCCGTGATCTGCCGGACCTGCTCGATGATGGCCCGCTTGGCAGCCGCCGGCTGCCGCTCGCGGGCCCGCAGCATCACGCGCAGCCATGTGCGGCCGTCCACGGGATCACGGCCAACGAGCGAACGGACGAACGCGGGCTGATCGCCGGCCTCCTGGCGGAGCATCGCGTTGACGACCAGCGCCTGCCCGCGGCGGGGCAGGAGCGGGGCCGCGCCGAGCACGTCGGCCACGCTCATCACCTTGGTGAGCGCCGGGCCGATCGTGCCGTCGTCGCCGCGGGCCACGACCTCGCGACGCAGGCGGGCTGCCAGGTGGTCGAGTGCGTCGAGCTGCTCGGCGTCGATCGGGTCGGTCGCCGGCACGAGCACGTCCCAGACACCGGCCCCGCCGAGCCGCGACTCGACCATGTCGTAGGCCCGCACCGTCTCGCTCGACGCGCGAAAGTTCCGCGTGAAATCGGTCTCCACCGTCAGCCAGCGCATGCCCGCCATGCAGGCGAGCGTGGCACCGGCGGCGAGAGCCAGGATCGGGAGGGGATGCCGCACGATTCGCTTCACGAGGGCGTCGAGCCCGCGTTCGAGCAGGCTCTCGCCCCAGGCCATCCGCGGGTCGGCGTCGAAGCGGCCGGTGAGCGCCAGGAAAGGAACGAGGAGCCCCGCCGCCAGCAGCACCATGGCGGCCCCGACGCTCGTCATCACGCCGAAGTCGTGCACGGGCCCGACGGCACTCGCCATCAGCGACCCGAATCCGATCACGTCGGTCACGATGGCGCCGACGACGGGCCAGAAGAGCGTGGCCATGGCCGATCGCAGGGCGTCGTCCGGGGCCTCTCCGAGGCCGCGAAGCCGGCGGAACTCCACGATCACGTGCGTCACGGTGCCGATTCCGACCACCGTGATCATGGCCGACAGCATCGTCGACACCATGGTGAGCTTCAGCCCCGCGATGGCGAGCAGGCCGCGCGTGCTCCAGAGCGCGAACAGCACCACCGCCAGCGGCACCACCAGCCAGCGGACGCTGCGGAAGCAGAGGAGCAGCACGCCACCGGCGAGCAGTCCGCTGCCCGTGCCGAGCAGGCTTCCGTCGCGCTCGAGCATCGCGAAGCCATCCCGCAGCATCGCCGGCTCACCGGCGATCGTGCCCTGGCCCACGTCGGCGCCGAGGCGGGAAAGATCGGCCATCTGCTCGCGCAGGGCGTCGATCGTTCCCGCCCGCGACACGGCCTGCTCCCGCTGCGTGGCGGCGGCCCCGGTCGGCGGGTCGAGCACGCAGACCACCGCCGCCGTCCGGTGATCGGTACCCACCACGTAGCCTTCGAGGAGTTCGACCAGCCGTCGGGCCCAGCCGGACGTGAGGCCGCGGTCGAGATCGATGATGGTGTCGCCGAGTGGCGTGCTCGCGAGGCACGTCGTCGAGGCCACTCCCGGCACGTCGCCCAGGTCCGCGGCGAGTCGTCGCAATCGCTGCATCCCCGCGGGCGTGAACAACTCCGGGTCGTCGTAGGCCGCCAGCACCGCCTCGTTTGAGCCGAAGGTGCGGGTCATTCGCGCGTAGGGCACGAGCGCCGGATCGGACCGGTCGAACATCGTGTCGATCGACTTGGAAAACTCCAGGAACGAGGATTGCCGGACGGCGAGAACGGTCAGGATCGCTGCCAGCGTCGCGAGGGCGACGCGATGCCGGACCAGGAACGCCGCGAGGCGGGGGGCGAACCACGCATCCCGGGAAGGCTGGCGAAGGACGCCGGGCGGTGGCTGGGGGGACAAGGGCGGCGACTCGCTGGAAAGGCGGGGCTTGCGGTGCCGAGGCGGGGCGGTCCGCCATCTTACCGACCCTGCCATGGCCGTCGGCAGTTTGCCCCGTCGACGCCCCGGGAAACCACCGAGGTCGCGTCATCCTCCTCCGTTCGCGTGCCGGGAGGCCTCGTGCCGCACAGCCTCGGCCCGTCGGATGCCGTGGCGATAACCCCCCGCGCCGCCATGACTTGCGGCCCGTCGAGCATGGCGGCGATGCCTTGACCCGTGCGCGCCGGCACTCCTATAAACCCGCGATTTTTGCCCGATTCCAGCCCGGTTTTCCGCCCCAGCGAACCTCCGCGTGCCGCATCGTCACCCGCCGCCGGCGCCCATCGCCCGCGCCCATCGCCTGACCGCGAGACGGCCGCGGACCGCGCTTGCGCGGATGCTGGCGGTCGCATGGGCGGGCGTCGGAGCGATGGCGCTCGCAGCAGCCGACGAGGTGATCACACCGGAGGCCAGCGCCGGCGCGCTCGCCGCGCTCCCCGCCCGCGGCCTCGCCGCGGCCATCGCGGATGCGGGCAGGATCGAGGTACCGTCGACGGATCCCTCGGAGCCGTTGTCGGTGTCGGCCACGCAGGCCGCGCGCTGGACCGAGGGCGAGTACGACGTCTGGCATCTCACCGGCGGCGTTCGCATCACCCAGGGCTCGACGGAGGCCGCGGCGCACGAGGCCGTGGTCTGGATCGAGCGGGCTCCGGCCGATGTGGCGGCGGATGATCCGTCAGTCAAGCCACGCGTGCGCAGCATGCTCGTGCGCATGGCGGGCGACGTGACCGTGACGACGTCGGCAGGCGAGGCCGCGGCCGGCACGGTGCGCGGTCCGCGCTGGGCTGGACGCTTCTGGACGCTCCGCGATCCGCGACTCGACTTTGCGAGCGTGGTCGGCAGCACCGGCCGGCCCCCGCTCTACGAGCAGCCGGCCGAGCCGACGGCTGTCGGTGCCGCGGGCGATGCGTCACGCGGTGGTCCGGTGCGGCTCGCCTCCGCGGAGGAGGAGGCGCCGATCGAGCAGGCCCAGTTCAGCGAGTTCGGCGTCCCCGCGGCACCGCAGGTCGCGGCGGCCACTCCGGCGCGACGGCTCCGGGCGTTTCCACGGTCGAGCGTGCCCCTCGCGATCAAGTGGCTGCCGAGCCCGTCGGGCAACGAGTGGATCGCGGTGATCACGTCGGGCGTGAACCTCGTGATCGACGGGGTCGATCCGGCGGGACCACTCGACATCTCCGCCGATCGGCTCGTGATCTGGACCCGCGGTTCGGCCCAGCCCGACCTCGACGGGGCCGCAGCCCAGTCGGCCGACGTGCCGCTCGAGCTCTACATGGAGGGGAACGTCGTCTTCCGGCAGGGCCAGCGCGTGGTCGAGGCGGAAAACATGTTCTACGACGTGCCGCGGTCGAGCGGTGTGATCACGGGAGCCACCGTGCTGACCCCGGTCGACAACTATTCCGGCGCCGTCCGGCTGCGGGCCGACGTGCTGCGGCAGGTGGACCGGAGCCGGTTCGTGGCGCAGCGCACGGGCCTGACGTCGAGCCGGCTCGGCGTGCCCACGTGGGAGTTCCGCTCCCGGGAACTGGAGTTCACCGACGAGCAGGTGCCGCTGGCCAATCCCTTCGGCCAGCCGGCCATCGACGACGCCACAGGTGAGCCGAAGGTCGAGCACCAGCAGTTCATCACCAGCCGCGGCAACACCGTCACGCTGGGCGGCGTGCCGGTGCTCTGGTGGCCGGTCCTTGCGACGAACGCGAAGAAGCCCACCTTCTACATCAACGACCTCCAGGTGAAGAACGACCAGATCTTCGGCACCCAGATCCTCACCGGCTGGGATGCGTTCCCGATCTTCGGCTGGCGGCGGCCGCCGGACGGCGTCGACTGGGACTTCGACGTCGACTACCTGAGCAAGCGTGGCCCGGGCGGCGGCACGTCGCTGCTCTACAACCGGCCCGCGTTCCTCGGCCTGCATGCGCCCGCCAGCGGCGACCTCGACGCCTGGTTCATCTGCGACGTCGGCCAGGACAACCTCGGCCCCTACCGCCGCGACTTCACCTACCCGGGCTACCCCGACCGCACCTTCCGCGGTCGCACGTTCTGGCGGCATCGCCAGGACCTCGGCGGCACCAC
>JBJTRH010000349.1:0-2390 GCA_046076065.1 Planctomycetaceae bacterium
CTCCAGGAGCGGCTCGCCAAGCTCGCGGGCGGCGTCGCCCAGATCAACGTCGGGGCGGCCACCGAGACGGAGATGAAGGAGCGGAAGGCGCTCATCGACGACGCCAAGAGCGCCGTGCAGGCGGCGCTTGCCGAGGGCATCGTGCCCGGCGGCGGCGTGGCGCTGCTCCGCAGCGAGAAGGCGCTCGAGAAGCTCGACGTCGAAGGCGACGAGAAGATGGGTGCGTCGATCGTGAAGAATGCCCTCCGCTATCCGCTCACCGCGATCGCGGAGAATGCCGGCATCGACGGCTCGGTGGTCGTGAACCGCGTCCGGCAGATGAAGGGCAAGAACGACGGCTACGACGCCGACAAGGGCGAGTACTGCGACCTCGTCAGCGCCGGTGTGATCGATCCGGCCAAGGTGGTTCGGACCGCCCTGCAGAACGCCGCCAGCGTGGCGGCGTTGCTCCTGACCACCGACTCCCTGATCACCGAGATCCCGAAGGACGAGGAGCCCGCCGCCGGCGACGGCCACGACCACGGGATGGGCGGCGGCATGGGTGGGATGGGCGGCATGGGAGGCATGGGCATGGGAGGGATGGGCGGCATGGGCGGCATGATGTGAGCCGGTGATCCCGACAGTGAAACGCGATTCAACGAACCCTTTTTCCTCGATACGGAGACCTGACGAGATGGCAGCGAAGAACCTGAAGATCCGTCCCCTCGATGATCGCGTGGTCGTGGAGCCCGTGGAGGCCGAGGAGCGCACGGCCGGCGGCATCGTGCTTCCCGATTCCGCCAAGGAGAAGCCGCAGCGCGGCCACGTGATCGCGATCGGTCCCGGCAAGCTGCTCGACAATGGCCAGCGTGCCGCGCCCGCGCTGTCGATCGGCGACGAGGTGATCTACGGCAAGTACTCGGGCAGCGACATCGAGGTCGAGGGCCACGAGGTGAAGATCCTGCGTGAGACCGACATCCTCGCCAAGGTCCTGAGCTGATCCGCGTCGAACCCGTTCCCCACCATTTTTCAGGAGACCGTCTCGTGCCCAAGCAACTGATGTTCGACGACAACGCCCGCGCCAAGCTGCTCAAGGGCGTCGAGAAGCTGGCCGGTGCCGTGGCCGTGACCATGGGGCCGACCGGCCGCAACGTGATCATCGACAAGTCCTACGGCGGTCCTACCGTCACCAAGGACGGCGTGACGGTCAGCAAGGAGGTGGATCTCGAGGACGCGTTCGAGAACATGGGGGCCAAGCTCGTCAACGAGGTGGCGTCGAAGACGTCGGATCTCGCCGGTGACGGCACGACCACTGCCACGGTCCTGGCCCGGGCCATCTTCCGCGAGGGCACCCGGAACGTCGCGGCCGGGTCGAACCCCACGGCGGTGCGTCGCGGCATCGAGAAGGGCGTGGCCGCGGCCGTGCAGCGGCTGATGGAGATGGCCCGCAAGGTCGAGCGGCCGGAGGAGATCGCCCAGGTCGGCGCCATCAGCGCCAACAATGACCGGGCGATCGGCGACCTGCTCTCCGAGGCGCTCCAGAAGGTGGGCAAGGACGGCGTGATCACCGTGGAAGAGGGCAAGACGACCGAGACGACCGTGCGGTTCGTCGACGGCATGCAGTTCGACAAGGGGTTCGTGTCACCCTACTTCATCAACAAGCCCGCCGAGATGGAGTGCCAGCTCGACGACGCCCTGATCCTGATCCACGAGAAGAAGATCTCGAACCTCCGCGATCTGCTGCCGCTGCTCGAGAAGGCTGCCCAGTCCGGGAAGCCGCTGCTGATCATCGCCGAGGACGTCGACGGCGACGCGCTCACCGCGCTGGTCGTCAACAAGCTTCGCGGAGTGCTCAACGTATGTGCGTCGAAGGCTCCCGGCTTCGGCGACCGGCGCAAGGCGATGCTCGGCGATATCGCCACGCTCACCGGCGGGACGCTGATCAGCGAGGACCTCGGCCTCAAGCTCGAGAATCTCGACCTCTCGCATCTCGGCAAAGCCAAGAGCGTCACCGTCGACAAGAACGATACGACCATCGTGCAGGGTGCCGGCAAGCAGGCCGAGGTGCAGGCCCGCGTTCAGCAGATCCGCCAGCAGATCGAGGGCACGGAAAGCGAGTATGACCGCGAGAAACTTCAGGAGCGGCTCGCCAAACTCACCGGCGGTGTCGCGATCGTGTCGGTCGGAGCCGGGACCGAGGCCGAAATGAAGCAGAAAAAAGCCCGCGTCGAGGACGCCCTGCACGCCACACGGGCGGCCGTCGAGGAGGGCATCGTCCCAGGAGGCGGCGTGGCCCTGCTCAGGTGCCGGGAGGCGGTCGAGAAGTCCCGTGCCCAGGCCAAGGGGGACGAGAAGATCGGCGTCGACATCATCCTCCACGCCCTCGAGGCCCCGATCCGGCAGATCGCCGA
>JBJTRH010000350.1:0-8033 GCA_046076065.1 Planctomycetaceae bacterium
GACCGGTTCCTTCTCGGCCGCCGGTGAGCCGGTCGCGTTCACGACGGTGGCCGCGAGCGACTACGCCAGCTTTCTCGTCAACTGGGACGAAACCTCGGCGCCGGTGTTCGTGGCAGCCATCCGCACGCCGCAGGAGTATGCGGCGGCCTTCCATCCCGCGCCGGTGATGGGGAGTCGCCGGCCCTTCGCTCCGGCAGACGAGTTCTTTGCCGACGCGATGCTCCTCGTGGTGGCCCGGGTGGTCGACGCGCCGGCGGCCGGCGAGGAACCGCTTGTCGTCGAATCGCTCGTGGCGGACGGCGACGATCTCGTGCTTCGCTACCGCTTCACGCCACCGTCCTCCGGCGCGACGCACACGGTCAAGCAGACGCTCGTGGTGCGGGTGCCCGCCCGACCGTTCGACGGCGTGCGATTCATGGAGAATGGCGACCACGTCGGTGATCTCCAGCTTTCCGCGGGCCAATGGGTGAATCCCCGGCTGCCGGCCGACTGACGCCCCGGCCGGGCCGTCTTTGACCGTCCCCGGCTTGTGCCTAAACTATCGTTAGCTAGGCGGGCACCCACGTTCGGTCGTTCACGGGAGAAACGGTGATGTCGCTCATCGGACGCGCTTGTGTGTTGGTGACGGCCTTAGTGGCGTGCTCGCAGTTTGCTTTCGCCATCACGGTGGGCACCACGGACACGTTCACGGGCTCGCTCGACAACTGGCAGAAGGGGATCTCGAACCCAACGTATCTGTCGGTCGTGGCGAGCGGCGGCCCTGCAGGCGCGGGCGACTCGTACATGCAGTCGGTCGCCGATGGAGGCGGGAGCTTCGGAAAGCTGACGGTGTTCAACCAGTCCCAGTGGGACTCCAACTACGTCACGGACGGCGTCACGTCGATCCGCACCGACCTTCTCAACTCGGGCACTGGGGCCCTGCAGATTCGGCTCGGTCTCAGGAACTCGGCCGGCTCTGGCTTCATCTCCACCACGCCCTTCTTGCTGGGCACGGGGAGTGGCTGGCAGACCGCGGAGTTTCCGGTCACCGAGGCCGCGCTGACGACCGTGGGGTCGCCCGGCAGTTATTCGTCGTTTCTGTCGAGCGGCTTCGCCCTGCGAATCCTGCACGCGACGACCACTGGGAATCTCAACGGGACGACCGTCGTGGGCACGCTCGGCGTGGACAATGTCACCGCCGTTCCGGAGCCGTCTGCGGTCTTCCTCGCCGGATTGGGCGGTGTCGGGCTCGTTGCCGCTGCGAGCCGGTTGGGCAGGTCGCGCCGATCGTGACGGCTGCGAGGGCCGGCGTCGGGGTGTGATGTAGACTTCGCATCATGCCGTCGCCGACTCCATCAACCGATCGCCTCGTCCGGCCCGAGATCGCCGCGATCGACGGCTACGTGCCCGGTGAGCAGCCACAGTCAGGCAAGTGGATCAAGCTCAACACCAACGAGAATCCCTACCCGCCGTCGCCCGCCGTGGCCCGTGCCCTGGCGGCCACCGCCGCGGGCCGCACGCTCGCGAAGTATCCCGATCCGATGGCGACGGCGTTTCGTCGCCGGGCGGCCGAGGTGCTCGGCGTCGATCCCGACTGGATCATCTGCGGCAACGGCAGCGACGACCTGCTCACGATCCTCGTGCGGACCTTCGTGGGCGAGGGGCAGTGCCTGCGGATGCCGTATCCCAGCTACATCCTCTACCGCACGCTCGCGGGCATCCAGGGGGCCGGCTGCGACGAGGTGCACTACCGCCCCGACTGGTCGCTCGCCGACGACTTCACCGCGCCGCGTGACGACCTCCGGCTCGCGATCGTCGCCAACCCCAACAGTCCGTCCGGCACGCTCCTCCCGCCGGCGCGCGTCGCGGAACTTGCGGAGCGGATGGCCTGCGCCTTCGTGGTGGATGAGGCCTACGGCGACTTCGCCGACGCCAACTGCCTGCACCTCGTGAAGGCGAATCCACGGGTGATCGTGACTCGGTCGTTCTCGAAGTCGTATGCCCTCGCCGGCCTCCGCTTCGGCTTCGCGGTGGCCCAGCCGGCCCTCATCGAGCAGATGCTCAAGGTGAAGGATTCCTACAACTGCGACACGCTCTCGATCGCGGCGGCCACCGCGGCGATCGACGACCAGGCCTGGCTCGCCGACAACCGCGCCCGGATCATCGCCACCCGCACCCGGCTCATGGATGCGATGCGGCGGCTTGGGTTCGTCGTGACCGACAGCCAGGCCAACTTCGTCTGGTGCACGCATCCCGAGCGGCCGCACCGGCCGTTCTACGAGGCCCTCAAGGCCCAGGGCATCCTGATCCGCTACATGAACTACGCCGGCTGGGGTGACGGCCTCCGCATCACGGTCGGCACCGACGACGAGATCGACGCCTTCCTCGCCGTGATGAAGACGCTCTGAACTGCTTCACCCTCCCGGCCCCAGCCGCCATGCCCCGCACCGCCACCGTCTCCCGAAAAACCTCCGAGACCGACATCCGCCTCACGCTCGACCTCGACGGCACGGGCCGCGCCGATGTCCGCACCGGCCTGGGCTTCTTCGACCACATGCTCACGCTGCTGGCGGGCCACTCCCTGATCGACCTGACGATCGAGTGCGCGGGCGACCTGCACGTGGACGGCCACCACACCGTCGAGGACGTGGGCCGGGCCCTGGGAACGGCGCTCGTCGAATGCCTCGGCGACCGGAAGGGCATCCGCCGCTACGGTCACGCGATCATCCCCATGGACGAGTCGCTGGCGACGGTGGCGGTCGATCTTGGCGGCCGCTCGGCCTGCGTGTTCGCGGTCGAGTTTCCGGTGCCGACGATCGGCACGTTCGACGCCCAGCTCGTGGAGGTGTTCTGGGAGAGCGTGGCCGCCACGGCGGGCATGAACTTCCACGCGCTGCTCCACCACGGCCGCAACGGCCACCACATCGCGGAGGCGGTGTTCAAGGCGGCCGCCCGCGCGATCCGCGTGGCGGTCGAGGCCGACCCGCGTCAGCCGGGCATCCCGAGCACCAAGGGCACGCTCACGTCGAAGTGACTGCGGCCTGCGCTGGGCGGTATGGCCTCAGGGCGCTGCGCCGTGGCCGGTCGGGCGACATGCTCGCCGCCGGGGGGATTTGTGAGTTATGTGCTCCTCCAGAAGCATGCGGCTCCTGCGAGGCACAAATCTCCCCAGCGGCTGCGCGTGACCCCGACCGACCGCTCCCCCGTCTGAGAAGGCATAAGACGACTCGCATCACGCTGGACTCGCGAAGGGCTGCCCGTGGCTCGTGGCCGGCGTATGCCGCCAAGCGCAGCCACGATGGCGAAGCGCCGGCGGCATCCGAGTGAGCCGAGGCCACGAAGGCCGAGGCGAGCGTCCGGCGACGGGCCACGGGCAGCCCCGAGCCCCACAACCCGAGCCGGGAGCACTTCAGGGCCCTACTCGTTGACGTAGGTCTCGAGGAACCGGGCGAGCTTGTGGAAGTCGCAGCCGCGTTCCACGTAGCGGACCACCGTCACGAGCGTGTTCGGGTCGACGAGCTCCTCGAACGGCACGTAGTTGAGGTCGAGCTGCCCTGACACGCTCACCATCACGCCGTTGAGGCCCCGCTCGGCCAGCGCCCGGTAGCCGCCCACGCCGAGCTGGCTGCCGAGCATCACGTCGAACGCGTGCGGCTTCGCGCAGCGGGCCTCGTAGCCGAGCTGCAGGCCAACCACCTTGCGCGAGCGACCCGTCTGCTTCTTGAACTCGTCGCCCACGAGCTTGGCGAACATCTTGCCGAGCTGCACGTGCGAGATCGAGATGTGGCCGTGGTCGTCGCGGGGAATGCCTTCGAGGGCCTTGGCGGGGAGATACTCGGCGAGGCCCTCGGCCATGACGATCACGCCGTACTGCTTCCCTTCCTGCTCCTCGCGGACCCGCATCGTCTTCACGATCCGGCCCACCACCGCGTCGATGTTCATCACCGGCTTGACCTTCGTCTCACCGTTCGGACCCGTGACCG
Source organism: Planctomycetaceae bacterium (assembly GCA_046076065.1). GTDB lineage: Bacteria > Planctomycetota > Planctomycetia > Pirellulales > UBA1268 > QWPN01. The sequence goes on from JBJTRH010000350.1 coordinate 3,963, forward strand.
TCTCCTCGCCACGGTACTTGCCGTGGATGTCCTCCACGCTGATCACGAGGCTCGCCTCGCCGGCGATCGCGGCCCCGTAGGACAGCCAGCCGGCGCTGCGGCCCATCGTCTCGCAGAGGAAGTAGGAGCGGCTCGCCTCCGCGTCGTAGAGGAGGTTGCGAATCTCGCCGCCGAGCGTGTCGACCGCCGTGAAGAAGCCGAAGGTGAAGTCGATGCCCATGTAGTCGTTGTCGATCGTCTTGGGCAGGTGCACGACCGGGATCCGCTTGGCGTCGGCCGGGAGGCGGTCCTGGTAGAGCTTGAACTTGTTGGCCGTCTTGAGCGTGTCGTCGCCGCCGATCGAGATCAGGGCCTCGACCCCGAGCGACCGCAGGCCTTCGTAGGCGTTCTTGAGCGGCTGCACCCGTTCAGCGTCGTCGAGATGGCTGGGGTGCGAGACATGCTTGCCGGGGTTGGTGCGGGCGGTGCCGATCATGATCCCCTGGCCGCTCCGCGTGCGCTTGAGGAACTCCGGCGTGATCTTGATGTAGTCGCGGCCCTCCACAAGCGGCGTGGCAGGGGAGTAGTCGGCGAGCGACGAGTAGCCGTGCTTCATGCCGATCACCTCGGTGCCTTCGCGCATGAACGACGTGGCCGCCGTCGAGATCACGGCATTGGCGCCGGGAGCGGGGCCCCCCGCGAACAGGATCCCGACGCGGCGGAAGTGGTGGGTGGCGCGGTCGGGGCGGGAAAGCGACTCGGACATCGATGACTCCTGGGGATCAGCTGCGGGATCAGCCGGCGAGCATCCGCTCCACGAAGGTCGTGTCGATCTGGGCCTCGTGGAAGGCGGTGTTGGAAAGAACCTCGAGATGCAGGGGCACGGTCGTCTTGATGCCCTCGACCCGGAGCTCTTTGAGGGCGCGGATCATGGTCGCGATCGCCTCCTTGCGGGTCGGCTGGTGCACGATCAGCTTGCCGACGAGCGAATCGTAGTGCGGGGGCACGACGTAGCCCGTGGTGGCGTGCGAGTCCCAGCGGACGCCGAAGCCGCCCGGGGCGATGATGCGGTCGATCCTGCCCGGATTCGGCCGGAAGTTGTGGGCGGGGTCCTCGGCGTTGATGCGGCACTCGATCGCGTGGCCGCGGGGCACGATGTCGGCCTGCTTCAGGTCGAGTTTCTCGCCGGCGGCCACGCGGATCTGGGCCTTGAGCAGGTCGATGCCCGTCACCATCTCGCTGACGGGATGCTCGACCTGGATCCGGGCGTTGACCTCGATGAAGTAGAAGTTGTCCTGCTGGTCGACGATGAACTCGACCGTTCCGGCGGAGTAGTAGCCGGCCGTCTTCGCCAGCCGCACGGCCGCATCGGCCATCTTCTGGCGGATCGCCTGGGGCAGCCGCGGCGAGGGGCTCTCCTCGATCAGCTTTTGGTGCCGTCGCTGGGTCGAGCAGTCGCGTTCCCAGAGGTGGAACACGTTGCCGTGCTGGTCGCCGAGGATCTGGATCTCCACGTGCCGCGGCCGCTCGACGTATTTCTCGATGTAGATGCCCGGGTTCCCGAAGGCGGCCTGGGCCTCGGCCGAGGCCTGCTGCCAGGCGCTCGCCAGGGCGAGGTCGTTGGCCGCCACCCGCATGCCCTTGCCGCCGCCCCCCGCCGTGGCCTTGAGGAGCACCGGAAAGCCAATCTCCTTGGCGATCCGCACCGCCTCCTGCTCGTTGGCGATCAGGCCGTCGCTGCCGGGCACGGTCGGCACGCCGGCCTCGCGGGCCAGGGCCCGCGCGGAGTTCTTGTCGCCCACCCGCTCCATCGCCTCGGGTGTGGGCCCGATGAAGCCGATGTCGCACGACCGGCAGACCTCAGCGAAGTGGGAGTTCTCCGACAGGAAGCCGTAACCGGGATGGATGGCGTCGACGTTGCCGATCTCCGCGGCGCTGATCACGCGGTCGATCCGCAGGTAGCTGTCGGCGGCCTTCGCGGTGCCCACGCAGATCGCCTCGTCGGCGAGATCGAGATAGGGGGCGCCGCGGTCGGCCTCGCTGTAGATGGCGACCGTCTCGACGCCCAGCTCACGGCACGCCCGGATCACGCGGAGCGCGATCTCTCCGCGGTTGGCGATCAGGATCCGTTTGAACATGGAATCTCCACGGGGGAACCGTAGGGGCGGGGCATCGGGCCGATCAGGCGTCGGGATCGACCTTGATCAACGGCTGGCCGAACTCCACCGGCGCCCCGTTCTCCACGAGGATGGCGACCACCTGCCCCGACACGCCGGCGGGAATCTCGTTGAACACCTTCATCGCCTCGACGATGCAGACCGTTTTGTCGGGGCCGATCCGGTCGCCCACCTTCACGAACGGCGGAGTGTCGGGGCCGCTCGCCTTGTAGAACGTGCCGACCATCGGGCTCTTGATCACGACGGACCGATCCGCGGCTGCGGGCGTGCCGCCGCCCGCCGGTGCCGCAGCCGCCGGTGCCGCGACGGGCGCGGCCGGCGCCGAGTAGGCCACCACCTCACCGCCCCGGCGGATCCGCACCTGATTGTCGGCCTGCTTCAGCTCGAGTTCGGAGAGGTCGTGCTCCTTCATCAGTTCGATGAGCTTGCGGACCTTCTTGACGTCGAAGATGTCTCCCGGGGCGGGGGTGGGGGCGGCGGACATGGGCTGCGAACCTCCTGGGGGACCGCCCGGGGCGGCCGATCGGGCTACCGGTCCGGCCCGGGAGGGCCGAAAACCGGCGTATTTTGCGGCGAGGGTATCCCTTGTGCGGCGCGGGCGTCAAGGTAATCGTGGCGACGGCCACGCCCGTCACCGCTTGCAGCCGTTCGAGGCCCCGCCGATGCCGACGCCTCCGCCGATCGATCTGCCCCGTCTTCCGCCCCGCGTGGCGGCCGCCAGCAAACGCGACTTCGGCCGTGTGGTCGTGGTCGGTGGCAGCGTCGGGATGGCCGGGGCGCCCGCTCTTTCCGCGATGGCGGCGCTGCGGAGCGGAGCCGGACTGGTCGAACTCGTGGTTCCCGAGCCGGTGGCGGGCATCGCGGCGGGGTTCGACCCGTGCGTGATGACCCACGGACTTCCGGCGACGGCCGCCGGCACGTTCGCAGCGGACGCAGCCGACATGCTGGCGCCCCTGCTGGCGCGGGCCGGCGCGGTCGCCATCGGGCCGGGCCTGGGGCGATCGGCCGAGGTTCGCGACCTCGTTCTCCACGTGTGGCGCACGCTCGCGATGCCGGCCGTGTTCGATGCCGACGCGCTCTGGGCGCTCTCGGCAGCCGGTGTCGTGGGGGCGGCCGCAGGCCCGCGGCTGCTCACGCCCCATGCCGGCGAGATGCTGCGGCTGCTCGGTGGCGACCCGTCCGGCCCGGAGGCCGACGACCGCCCCAGGCTCGAATCCGAGGCCCGGCGATTCGCCGCGGCGCATGACGGCGTGGTGCTCCTCAAGGGAGCGGGCACGCTTGTCACCGATGGCCTTCACGATGCCCGCAACCCCACCGGCAACCCAGGCATGGCCACCGCGGGCACCGGTGACGTGCTCACCGGCGTGGCGGTGGCGCTGCTCACCCAGGGGATGCCCGTGTTCGATGCGGCGCGGCTGGCGGCATGGGTGCATGGCCGCGCCGGCGATGCGGCGGCGGCCGATCTCGGGCAGGTCTCGATGACCGCCCGCGACGTGCTGGACCGCCTGCACGTGGCCTTTCGCGAGCTCGATTGACCTCCTTACCGCGATCGGGCGGCGAGTTCGGCGAGCCTCGTCACCTCGGCCACGCCGTCGTCCCGCGCGACCCAGAGCCGCATGCCATCGGCGTAGGTCATCCGATGCCCGCCGGTAAACGACCCAAAGGCCGGCAGCACGAGAACGTCGGTATCGGCGACGAAGCACCGCTCGGCGATCCGGTTACCGCTCGGCGCCGTGATCGCGACCGTGGGATGGAGGTGGCCGCCGATCGTGAAGCACGTCCGGCCGGGCTCGGGAAGCTCGACGGCGGGCTCGTGCACGAAATGAAACGGCGGCTCGTCGTGCGTCCGCAGGCAGGAGTCGATGCCGAGGAACGCCGGCAGCTTGCCCACGGAGCGGTCGTGGTTGCCGGGAAT
>JBJTRH010000351.1:0-2494 GCA_046076065.1 Planctomycetaceae bacterium
GCGTCGGCCCCGCCGACGTGGCCGCCAAGGGCGGGCAGCTGCCGCGGATCGCCGGCCGCCTGCGGGAGATCGTCCGGCTGGCGGAGCTCTCGATGCTCTACGAGATGCCCGTCGCCCGCGACACGTGGGAGGCCGTGCGGGCCGCGGTGCCCACCCTGCCCCACACGCCCGACCGCGGGGCGACCGAGGCGTTTCTCGCCCTCTTCGACCACCCCACGAAGGTGGCGGCGGCGCTCCGCTGGCTGCATGACGTGGGCGTGCTCGAGATCCTCGTGCCGCAGTTCGCGCACGCCCGCAACCTGCTGCAGTTCAACAGCTTCCACCGCTACACCGTCGACGAGCACTGCCTGATCGCGATCGAGCGGGCGGCCGCGTTCGCGACCGCCGATGACTGGCTGGGCACCGAGTGGCGGGCGGTCGCGCGGAAGCGGCCGCTGCTCGTCGCGCTGCTGCTCCACGACGTCGGCAAGGGCTTCGTCGAGGATCACAGCGTGCTCGGGGCGCGGATCGCGCGGGACGTGGGCGTGCGGCTCGGGCTGCCCGACGACGAGATCGAGATCGTGGAGTTCCTCGTGCTCGAGCACCTGTCGATGGCCCACCTCGCCTTTCGCCGCGACATCGGCGACGACTCGCTCGTGGCCGGCTTCGCGACCCGGGTGGGCTCGCCGGAGGTGCTGCGGATGCTGGCCCTGCTCACCGCGGCCGACGTGGGGGCCGTGGGCGAGGGCACGTGGACGAAGTGGAAGTCGGACCTGCTCGCGGCCCTTCACTACAAGACGCTCGACATCCTCGACGGCGAGGGGCCGAGCGTGGCCGCCAACCGGACCCGCCGTGGGCTGGCGCGGCTGCTCGACGGCCGCGCTCCGAACGATGCCGTGACCCGCCTGGCCCGCGACCTGCCCGAGGCCTACCTCGCCGCCACGTCGCCTGAGCGAATCGTCGAGGAACTCGGCCGCCTCGCCCGGCTGCCAGGCGGCGGTGCCTTCGCGACGGCCCGCTGGCAGCCGGACACGTCGACGGTGGCGGTGACCGTGGGCACCCGCGAGGACGTGGTGGCGGGAATCTTCCACCGCGTCACGGGCGGCCTCACCAGCCAGCGGCTCGAGATCCTGGCCGCCGACATCCACACCTTCGCCGACGGCCGCGTACTCGATCACTTCACGGTGCTCGACCCCGACTTCGCAGGCGAGCCGCCGGCCGACCGGCTGGCCGACATCGCCGCGGCGGTGAAGGCCGCACTCGGGGGCGATCGGCCGCCGGACTTCGCCCGCCGCTGGAACCCGTTTGCGCCGCAGGTCGCGCCGGTGATGCATCCCGTGCGCGTCACCTTCGACAACCAGAGCTCGCAGCGGGCCACGATCCTCGAGGTGTTCGCACACGACGCGCCCGGGCTCTTGTACGGAGTGGCCCGCGCGATCTTCGATGCCGGCCTGTCGGTGCGGTCGGCGAAGATCGGCACCTACCTCGACCAGGTCGTCGACGCCTTCCACGTGACGACGCCGGCCGGCGGCAAGGTCACCGATCCGGCTCAGCAGGCGTCGATCCGCGAGGCGATCGTGCGGGCGGTGCGGCCGGCGTCGGGGCCGGGGTGAGGCCGTCGGCAGGCTCGGCATCGGCGCGGCGGCCGGGACGCAGGATGAGGATGCGCCGCCGCCACGCGGGCTCGTAGCGATCGATCGGCTCGCCGACGAGCGACTCGAAGGCGGCGACCGTCGCTTCGCCATGCACCCACGTGACCGCGTCTCGCACCAGCACGGGCCGGAGCATCGCCACGTCGAGCGCCAGCCCCCAGGCCACGAGGTAGGCCCGGCCGCGGTCGGGGGTGGCGACGTCGTGCGGGCCGACGAACCGCTCCTGCCCGGCGCCGAGGATGTCGGCCAGCGGGGGCGCGGTGCCATCGCGGAGCGCCGCCTGCAGTGCCTTGAGCCGATCGGGATCGGGGGCGTCGAGCCGCAGATCGCCCGCCTCGAGGGGCGCTGTCTCCACGATCTGCGCGAGCCCCTCGTCGAGCCAGATCGGCAGTCCGGCGGTGTCGCCGTCGCGAAGGCGGGTGTCGGCGTAGGCGTGCCAGGTCTCGTGGGCGAGGCGGCGACGAAACGTGTCCCACGCCTGCCGCACGCGGGCGGCGATCGCCCGCCGCTCCGTCGCGAGTCGGTCGAGCTCGGCCGTGCGTTCCCGCTCCCAGCGGAGTCGGGCGCGGCGAACCAGCTCGGCGCGATCGCGTGGCGCCATCCCCTCCGCCTCGAGGTCGTCGGCGAGGCCGCGCACGCGCTCGTCGAGCGTGGCGTCGAGTCGGTCGTAGGTCCGGGCCACGGCGGCGAGCGTCTCCTCGTCGGCGGCCGCCGCCCGCGAGACCGCGGGAAACTCGCCGCCCGCCACGATCAGGCTGCGGACGGGCACGTAGAACGCCGGGCTGTCGAGGCTCACGCCCAGCGCCCGCTGGGCCTGCCGATATTCCCCCGCCGATCCGCAGAGCCGCACCTCGATCCGCTGC
>JBJTRH010000352.1:0-15325 GCA_046076065.1 Planctomycetaceae bacterium
CGGGGCCAGCCGAGCCCCAGCATCCAGCGGGCCGTGTCGAGCATGTGCACGCACATGTCGCCCACGATGCCGTTGCCATACTCCATGAACGTCCGCCACCAGCGGCGGTGCGGGAGGCCGTCGTAGGGCCGCAGCGGCGCCGGTCCGGTCCACATCTCGTAGTCAAGAAACTCGGGCACAGGCTCCGCGGGCGGATCGCCGTTGGCCCGCATGTGGAAGTAGCAGCAGAGGTCGACGTGGGCCACGTCGCCGAGCAGCCCCTCGTCGATCACCCGCCGCTTCGCCTCGATGAGATGGGGCGTGCTCTTCCGTTGCGTGCCCACCTGCACCACCCGCCCGAGCCTCCGCGCCGTGGCGAGGATCGCCTCTCCCTCGAGCACGTCCACGCTCGTCGGCTTCTGGAGATACAGGTCGCTCCCCGCCTCGAGCGCGGCGATGGCATGGAGCGCGTGCCAGTGGTCGGGCGAGCCGACCAGCACGACATCGAGCTCGTGGTCGGCGAGCATCCGCCGGTAGTCGCCGTAGGTGGCGGGCCGCGCGTGCGAGGCCTGCCGCTGCTCGGCGATTTCGGCCGCCCCGTCGAGCATGCGGCGGTCGGGGTCGGCGAGGGCCACGATCTCCACCGGCGCTACCTGCACGAGACGCCAGAGGTCGCTCTTCCCGTACCAGCCCGCACCGATCAGCCCGACGCGGCGTGGCTTCGCGGCCACGTCGGCTCCGTCGGCACCGAGCAGGCCGGTGGCCAGAACCGCCGACGACGTCGCCAGGAAGCGGCGGCGGCCGATGGAAAACGAGCCGGGAATGGATGCGGCCGCCGATGTCGCCATGCGAGGATCTCCCGAGGGGGCGGCCAACGCGACGGCCACCGCTCCCAGATGATCCCACAACCCGATCGTCCGGTGGTAGCGTGGGCGTCTTCACCGCCGCCTTCCCCCACGTGACGCCGATGACGGATCCATCACCACGCTGGATGATCTACGGCGCCAACGGCTTCACCGGCCGGATGGTGGCCGATCTCGCCGTCGCCCGCGGGCATCGCCCCGTGCTCGCCGGCCGCAGCCCCACCGTGGCGTCGGTCGCGGCGAGCCTTGGGCTGCAGAGCCAGGTGTTCTCCCTCGACGATGCCGCGCGGGCTCGCGAGGCGGTCGCGGGCTGCCGCGTGGTCGCCCACTGTGCCGGCCCGTTCACGGCCACGAGCGGCCCGATGATCGATGCCTGCCTGGCGGCCGGTGCGCACTATGTCGACATCACCGGCGAGATCGACGTGTTCGAGGCGGCGCGGTGCCGCGATGCGGAGGCCCGCACGCGTGGAATCGTGATCTGCCCAGGCGTGGGCTTCGACGTGATTCCGACCGACTGCGTCGCCGCCACGCTCGCCGGCACGCTGCCCGACGCCACGCATCTGGCCCTCGGCTTCGACACCGGCAGCGGGATGTCGTCCGGCACCGCCCGCACCGCCGTGGCCGCCCTGCCGGATGGCGGCCGCGTCCGCCGCGACGGACGGCTCGAGACGATTCCGCTCGGCTCGCTGATGCGAACGGTCGACTTCGGCCGCGGGCCGCGGCACGCCGTCGCGATCCCGTGGGGCGACGTGGCCACCGCCTTCGCCACGACCGGCATCCCCACCATCGAGGTCTACGTGCCGCTGCCGTGGGGGGCGGCGTTCGCCCTGCGGGCATGGCATCCGGCCCGCGGGGTCTTCTCGCTGGGGCCGGTGCAGTGGCTGCTGCAAAACCTCGCGGGCCGGGTCGCCGGCCCCGATGCCCGCACCCGCGCCGCCACGCCGGCCTGGGTCTGGGGGGAAGCCCGCGATCCACGCGGCCGCACAGCCATCGCCCGGCTGCGCACTGCCAACGTGTACGACGTCACCGCCGAAGGTGTGCTGATGGCCGTCGAGCACCTTCTCGGCCGGAATGGGCCCGGCGGATTTTTCACGCCCGCGCGGCTCATGGGACCGCGCTGCGTCGAACGGCTGCCGGGCTCCGGCACCATCGCCGTCGAGGTACGCGACCGATGAGTGAGCGGGCATGGTTCACGCTGCCGATGTGGACCGGCGTCCGGTTCGTGCCCTGGGTCCGCCTGCTCACGAGACACCGGTTCCGAGTGGCGGCGGCGCGGGTGCCGCGGGCCCTGGGCATCACGGCCGCGAGCCTCGCCACCGAGCTGCTCACCGCGATCCAACGGGGCGTCTGGGGGCGGGGCATCCGCAGAGCCCGGATCGAGGCCGATCCGATCGTGATCCTCGGCCACTGGCGGAGCGGCACCACGCTGCTGCACGAACTGCTCGCCGGCGATCCCCTGCTGGTGGCCCCCAGCACCATCCAGTGCGGCGCCCCGAGCCACTTCGTGCTCTCTGAGCAGTTCGCCACCGAGCGGCTCGGCTTCCTCCTGCCAAGGCGTCGGCCGATGGACGCGATGCGAATGGGCTTCGCGAGGCCTCAGGAAGACGAACTCGCGCTCTGCAATCTCGGCCTGCCGAGCCCGTGGTGGACCGTCGCCTTTCCCAACGATCCGCCTCCCGACCCCGACTACGAGACGCTCGACGACGTCACCCCGGCCGCCCGTGACCGCTGGATCGCCACGTGGACGGACTTCCTGCGGACGATCCAGTTCGAGCATCCGGGAAGGCTCCTGCTGAAGAACCCGCTCCACACGTACCGGGTACCCCTGATCCGCGGCGTGTTCCCGGCGGCCGACTTCATCCATCTCGTCCGCGATCCCTTCGAGACGGTGCCCTCGTGCCTCCACTTCTGGCAACGCATCGCCGAGGATCACGGGCTGCAGCGGCCCAACGCAGCCGACCTCGAGGACCGCGTGTTCGCCTCGATCCTGCGGATGGAACGGCGGCTGGCGGCCACCTGGGACGGCATCCCCGAGCGGCACCGGCTCAGGGTGCGGTACGAGGACCTCGTCGCCGACCCGATCAGCGTGCTCCACCGCTGCTACGACCACTTTGGCTGGCCGGGTCGCGCGGCGGCGGAGCCCGCCTGGCGGGCGCACCTCGATGCCGAGCGAGGCTACCGCCGCAACGAGCTCCCGCTCGACGACCGACTCCGCGACCGCGTGTCGCGCGAGCTCGGGGAGATGCTCGACCGCCACTGCTACCTCCGCCGCTGATCGTCGCCGGCCACGAGCTCGGCGAAGGCCGCCGCGCTGGTGTGGGCGAAGGTGAACCCGAGTTCCGTCTCGAGCCGCCGCGACGACATCACCCACGGATGCCGCACGTAGCCCACGAGCCCCGGCGGGGTGGCGAGCCACGGCAGCCGCAGCGTCCACCAGAGGCGGCCCACGGCCGCCATCAGCGCGAACGGCATTGGCACGGCCGGCACGCCGAGGGCGGCGGCGATCTGCCGGTGCGTGACCGCGTCGCCCGGGGCCACGTTGAAGGGCCCCCGGGCCGACGCGGCGAGGATCGCGACCGTGGCGCGGGCGAGATCGCTCGGGTGCACGAACTGCAGCGGCGTGTCGCGGCCGTCGGCGAGGCAGAGGAAGGGCACCCCGAGAAAGTAGTCGGCGAGGAAGTTTCGTACGCCGCGGCCGCAGATGATCGCCGGCCGCGTGAGGCTCACCGCGATCTCCGGCCGGACGGCGGCAAACTCCGCCACCATCCGCTCCACCACGCCTTTGTGTGCCGAGTAGTAGTAGCCGGGCAGCGGCCGGACCGCGGCCGACTCGTCGCACGCGGGCGGATTGTCGGGCCAGGCGCCGTACACCGTGGCACTGCTGGCCACGAGGAGCCGGCTCGGCGACAACCGCGCCGCCACGTCGAGCACCGCCCGCGTGCCGTCGATGTTCGCAGCCCGCATGGCGGCCGCATCGCGGCCGGGCTGCACGGCGAAGGCGAGATGCAGGATCGCGTCGGGCGCGAAGGCGGTGACGGCGGCCGCGAAGCCCACATCGGTGATCGACCCCCGCCAGAAGGCGTCGGGCTCGTCGCCGTCGGCCGGCCGCAGGTCGATGCCGAGCACGCGTGCCTCCGGCAGCGTGCGCCGGAGTTCGGCGATCACCGCGCGGCCGTAGAGCCCCGACGAGCCCGTGATCGCCAGGCGACTCGGAGGCGCGGCCGTCATGCGGATGTCGTCCGCCGCCGGCGTTCGCGGGCGACGGCCGCCCGATAGGCATGGAAGTCGACCTGGATCGTATGCCGCGGCGAGGTCACGTAGCGGCGGCGCATCGCCGCGAGATCGGCGTCGATCGCCCGCTCCATCGCCTGGTGATCGGGCAGCCGGCAGCGGCCCGCGATCAGATCGCCCACCCACGCCGCCTGCGCCTCCGCTAGCGGGAAGATCGCCCCCCACGGCTGCACGAGCCCGATGAAGAACAGGCCGGGCACGGCGGGATGCACGACGTGCCGGTAGAGCCGCACGCGGTTGTCCTCGGGGGCGATGACCGCGGGATCGAGAAACGGAAATGCGATCCGATAGCCCGTGGCGAGGATGATCGCGTCCACAGCCTCACGGCTGCCGTCACCGAACACCACGCCGTCGCCGTCGAGCCGCGCGAGATCGGGCTTCACGATCACCCGTCGCTCGCGGACGAGGCTCGGCAGATCGCTCGAGATCGTGGGATGCTCCTGGAGCACCGCGTGCCCCGGCTGCGGCAGGCCGTAGAGCGCGAGCGACCCGCGGTTCAGCCAGACGACGGCGCGGAAGGCGGGGCGAAACAGCCACATCGGCGCGAACCGCCAAATGGGCTCGGGACAGACGGTATCGAGCGGCAGGCCGAAGAGGTACTTCGGCAGCACGTGGGCGCCGCGGCGGGTGGAGAGCAGCGTCCGCTCGGCGACCCGCGCCAGGTCGCAGGCGATGTCGCAGCCGGAGTTGCCCATGCCCACCACGAGCACCCGCTGGCCCGCGAATGCCTCGGGCGTGCGGTAGTCGTGCGCGTGGAGCATGCGGCCGGCAAACTCGCCGGGAAACTCGGGCAGCCGCGGCAGCCAGTGGTGGCCGCTGGCCACGAGCACATGCCGGACGCGGAGGCTCGTGACGCGGTCGTCGGCCCCGCGACTCGTCACGGTGAACGTGCCGTCGGCCTGGGGCTCAACCTTCTCCACCGTGGTCCGGAAGCAAATCCGGTCGCGGAAGCCGAACCGATCGACGTAGGCCTCGAGGTAGTCGCGGATCTGCTCGTGGCCGGGGAACTCCGGATAGCCCGACGGCATCGGGAAGTCGGCGAAGGCGGTCATGTCGCGCGACGTGTTGATCTGCAGCGACTTGTAGATCGCCGACAGGCCGTTGTCGTTGTCATATCGCCAGAGACCTCCGACGGCCGAGCCCCGCTCGAAGCAGGCGAACGTGAGGCCCCGCTCGTGCAGCGCCTTGGCGGCTGCGAGACCGCAGCCTCCGGCGCCGATCACGCAGACATCGAGCAGGTCGGTGGGCGGCGTGGCGATCATCGGCGGTGGGGGGTGGTGAAGGACGACGTCGCCTAATGTAGCGGCCTGGCCGTCGCGGCGGCCTCAGGGTTCGGTCGCGGGGAGGCTCGTCCGCCACGCGGCGAAGTCGGGCCGAAGCCTCGTCCATTCGTGGAAAAAGAGATGGCCCGCCGCGTCGTAGACCGTGAGCCGCGAGCGCGGAATCGCCGCCGCGATCCGGCGGGCCTCGGCGGGGGGCACGAGCGGATCCCGCTCCCCGGCCACGATCCATGCGGGCACGCCGATCTCGCCGAGGCGATCGGCGAGATCGAGCCGCCGAAGGGCGGCGAGCACGCTCGCGAGCGCGACGGGGTCGTGTCCGGCGAACTCCCGCCAGAGCCGCCTGCGGGTGTCGGCGTCGATCCTCCGGGCTGCTGGCCGGTCGGCGGCACAGGTGGCGAGGACGAGGTCGTGGAGCCACGGCATCCGTCCGCCCATCCACAGACCGCCACGGACGAAGGCGGCACCGGGGGCTACGCCGGAGAGCCATGCCAGCCACGCGACCGAGCCCACGACGCGATCGCCGCTCGCGAACCCCGCGAGGCTGGCCACGGCCGCGACCCGCTCCGGCCGCCTGATCGCGAGATTCAACGCCGCGAAACCGCCCGTCGACCAGCCGACCGCCACCACCCGCCGCCGCCGCCCCACGACCGCCGTGACCGCGGCCTCGACGTACTCGGCGAAGAAGTCGGCATCGAGCTGCGCCGGTGGCGTGCCGGGGGCCAGCCGGCCGGGCTGGTGACCGGGAAGGCTCACGGAGATCCACGAGGCCTCGGCGGGGTCGTCGAAGAGGTCGCGAACGACGGCGGTGCTCGTCAGCATGCCGTGCAGGAACAGGACCGGAGGCCGGGCGGCGTCACGGAGGTGCACGTCGGCCACCACCTCGTGGCCGCCGCACGGCACCCGCACACGCTCGACATCCGGTTGCATTTGAACCGCGAACCCCGTCAGATGACCGCGACACGCTCGGCGGCAGGCAGCATGATTTCGCAATCCTTCTGGCGGGGCAAATCGGTCGTGGTGACGGGGGGCTCGAGCGGCATCGGCCGGGCCGCGGCGCTCGCCCTCGGAGCCGCCGGGGCCCGGGTCGGCCTGATCGCCCGCCGCCGGGAGCCGCTGGTCGCCGCGGTGGCCGCGATTCGGGCGACGGGGGGCGTGGCGGAAGGGGCGTCGGCAGACGTGGCCGACGCGGCGGCGCTCCGTGCCGCCGTGGCCGATCTGGAGCGTGGCCTCGGCGCGTGCGCCGTGGCGATCGCGTCGGCCGGCATCCATCGCGTGTCGTGGCCGCTCGACGCGGCCTCCGCTGCCGAGGTGATCGACGTGAACGTGAAGGGCTGCATCAACCTCGCGGCCGCGGCGCTGCCGGCCATGCTGGCCCGGCACAGCGGCTGCTTCTGCGGGGTGGCCAGCATCGCCGGCGTGGTGGGCCTGCCCGGCAACGCCGCGTACTGCGGCAGCAAGGCGGCGGTGATCGCCTTCCTCGAGAGCCTGCGGCTCGATGCCGGCCCCGCGGGCGTCACGATCACGACGGCCCTGCCGGGCGTGGTCGACACCCCGATGATCACCGCCGAGGAACGGGCAGGCGGTGGAGCCATGACGGCCACCGCCGCCGCCGCCACGATCCTGCGGGCGATCGAGCGAGGCCGCGCGGAAGTCTGGTTTCCGCGACGCACGGCGGTGGCGGCGTGGTGCGCTCGCCTGCTGCCGCCCGCCCTTCGCGATCCGGCGTTGCGACGCCAACCGCGGCTGGAGGAACCGCCGCCCGGCGGCTGACGCGGGCCGGCTACGACGCCGCCAGGGGCCGACGGCGGACCGGGAGCCGGGACTGCTTCCAGATATCTGCCAGCGCCGCAAGCAGGCCGTCGATGGCCTCCACGGGATGGTTCGCGTTGATCTGCACCCGGAGCAGGCCGCCGTGGATCGGCACGGCGGGGTAGGTGGCCGACTGCACGTAGAAGCCCCGGTCGAAGAGCGCGCGACCGGCGGCGAACGTCTTGTCGAGGTCGCCGACCTTCAACGACACGATGGCGGCGCCGCCGCCGTGGTAGTCGATGCCCAGCGCATCGAGACCGGCGGTCAGCCTCGCGATCCGGGAGCGGAGAGCATCCAGGAGCCCGTCGTATTCCGGCGACATGATGATGTCGCACACCGCGCTGATCGCGGCGAGGTAAGGCGGCGGAACCGGCCCGCCGAAGATGAAGGTGCTGGACCGGATCTTGAGGATCGTCTTCAGTTCCGGCGTGCAGGTCACGAAGCCGCCGAGGCAGGAAAACGCCTTCGACAACGAGCCCACCATCAGCACGTTGTCGAGCGTGCCGAGGGCCTCGGCCGCGGCGCCGCGGCCCCGCGGACCGACCACGCCGGTACCGTGTGCGTCGTCGACGTACATGATGCCGCCGAGCCGCCGGACCGTCTCGTCGAGCGCGGCCAGCGGTGGCGTGCGGCCCGACATGCTATACACGCCGTCGATCGCCAGCACGAGGCCCCCACGGTGCCCGGCATCGCGGACGATGCGCTCCAGCGACTGCGGGTCGGGCTCCGCGAGTTCCACGACGCGGGCGCCGGCGGCCGCGGCCAGGCGGGCGCCCTGGTGCACGCTGTCGTGCGATTCGCGATCGACCACGAGCAGGTCTCCCGGCTGCGTGATCGCGGGCAGCAGACCCACGTTGGCGAGGGTCACGCTGGGAAAGATGAACGTGTCGGGCACACCGAGCCAGGCGGCGAGCTTCTCCTCGGCCTCGTCCATGAGCACCGGACTGGAAAAGGCCCGCGACGCGCCGTTGTGGGCGCCCCAGTCGGGCAGGGCCGCGGCGATCGCCGCGTGCACCCGCGGATGACGATCGAGCCCGAGGAAGCTGTCGGAGCCGAAGTTCCAGGCCGTGTGGCCGTCGATCGTCAGCCGGCGGTCGTCGGTCGTGGCGTCGAGCAGGAGGTCCTTCAGGTGCAGGCCGGCGTTGGCGTCGAGAAACGCCAGCGCGATCCGCGTGACCTTGTGCCGCGAGAGCCTTTCGGTGAGCGGCTCGAGTCCCACGGCCGCGGCGGCGGCCGGCTCGGACCGACGGTCGCCCCCGGAGAGCCTCCGCAGCAGCGACCCCACGGTGATCTGGCCCATCTTCGTCATGCTCGTGCTCCGCGCCGCCGAGATTCCCGCCTCCGGACTCGTGGCGGAAAGGTAGCACACCCGGGCACGACCGGACCAGCAACCTCCGCGGCGAATGTCATTCCCCGAGCATCCAGTCGGGAAGCCTCCGCACCCGGCCCTCGCGATCCACGCAGACCACCGTGGTCGAGCCGGTGACCACGATCCGCGTTTCGCGAATCAGCTCGTAGGCGTGCTTGATGTGGGCGGCTCCGATCTTCTCGACGCGGGTGCGGAGCAGCAGGAGATCGTCGTAGTCGGCCGGCGCGTGGTAGTTGACCCGGGCCTCCGACACCACCATGAACAGGCCCTCGTCCTCGAACTGGCGGTAGGTGTAGCCGTGGGCCCGCAGCATCTCCGTGCGGCCCATCTCGAAGTAGGTGAGGAAGTTGGCGTGATGGACCCGGCGCTGACCGTCCGTCTCCTGGTAGCGGACGCGGATCTCCATTTCGTGGACGACGGCCATCGAGGCTCCTGCGGATGCCCCCCGGGGGGGCGGCGTTCGTTGACCGGGCGGCGGCGGAGACTCTATCCTTGTCACCCGGCAGGTCGCAAAGCCGTCGTCACTGACGAATCGGGCCCGGCCGCCGGACATCGATGCGGAGGCTCCACCGTGGGCGAACGAGACTCGGGCGAGGGAGCGGGGATCGGCTTCGCCACGGCCCGGGGGAGAAGTTGGCCGACGCTCCGGCAGTTCACCGTGTTTCTCGAGAATCGAGTCGGTCAGCTGCTCGAGGTGGTGCGGCGTTTCGAGGGCTCGCGGGTGCGGATCGTCGCGCTCTCGATCAGCGATTCCGGCGAGTGCGCCTTCGCGAGATTCCTGCTCAGCCATCCGGAACAGGGCCGCGAGATCCTCGAGCGGGCCGGCCTCGCCCTGATCGAGAGCGATCTCCTCGGCGTGGAGTTGCCCGACGACCAGCAGCCCCTGCTCCGCATCTGCACGGCGCTGTTGCAGGCGGAAGTCAACATCATCCAGGCGTATCCGATCCTCGTGCGGCCCCGTGGCCGGCCCGCGGTCGCGCTGATGGTGGACAACACCGAGATGGGCATGGACACCCTTGCGGCCAAGGGGTTCACGATGATCACCGAGGGTGATCTCGACGAAGGCGAATGACGCGATCCGGCGTCATTCGAACATGTCGCCGGGGACGGCCGCGAGCTGCCGCACCACGATCCGCTGCACGGTGTCCCACGCCACGGCGGTCAGCGTCACGCTACCGTCGGCTGCCTGGCTCGCGAACACGCCGTGCGAGGATCCCGACCAGCGCGGCGAGAACTCCTCCGGCAGGATGACCGCGCCGCCGGCGAGATGCAGCTCGACAATCCCGCCGTGATCCCGCTCCTCCCACAGCCGGGCCAGCAGCCGTGCCATCGGATTCGCGTCGGGGGGGATGTTCTGGCCCCAGGATGAGGAACCCGCCGCCAAGCCCGGAGCCGCCGGCGTGCCCGCGATCCCCGAAATGAAGTTCCAGTCGCCGTCGGCCGAAGCCTCGGGCGCGGCCGCGAGGTCGGCAGCCACGGGGGACGCGGGAGTTGCCGGCGGCGGTGGTGGCGGGGCAACCGCCGCCGCGGGGTGTGGCGCGACAGCGGGGGCCGCTTCCGCACCACTGGCGGCCTCGCCACCCCGCAGGTCGGGAATCTGGATGGGTAGCGAGCACTTGCTGCACTTTCCCCGCTTGCCAGCGAGCTCGGTCGGAACGACGAGCCGATGGCCGGCCGGGCAGAAGAACACGATCTGGCCGTCGATGATCCGGGGCTCGGCCGCACCGGCGGCATTCCTGCCCAAGACGCGGGTTTTTTCGTCCGACATGCTGCGCCACCCTCGGGATTCGACCGTGTGACCTCCGTGCCCAGCCACCAGCCGGCAGAGTCTAGCCTTTCTGCGGCGGCGGGCCGCCGAACGCGTCGGCGCCTTGACGCAGCCCGCGCCGGCTCTGACACTTCGGCCTCAGGGAGCGGGACCCCCGCCGCCAGGAATCTCCATGCCCATTCCCGTCGTCTGCCCCGGCTGCAAGGCCCGCTTCTCCGTCAGCGATCAGTTCGCGGGCCGGACCGGACCGTGCCCGAAGTGCAAGCAGCCGATCAAGATTCCGGAGCTGGCCGTCAAGGCGGTCACGATCCACGAGCCGGAGGCGCCGGTCACCAGTTCGACCGGCACCGGCAGGGCGCCGACGGCGCCCATCCGACGGGTGGAGAAGGCGATCCCGGCATGGAAGTTCGTGGCCATCGGCGGCGCGGCGGTGGTGGCGATGCTCGCCGCCTGGGGCGTCGGCAAGGCCCTGGGAGGCGACGCGCTGCAGGCGGACTGGGCGTGGCTTCCGGCCACTGCGGGATTCGTGATCGCCGTGCCGTGCGTGCTGCTCGGCTATGCGGCGGTTCGCAACCGGGAGCTCGAACCGTACGCGGGCACGCCGCTCCTCCTCCGGTCTCTGGCCTGCGCGGCCGTCTATGCCGGGCTCTGGATGGTAAAGGGGCAGCTGCCGGCCGAGTCGACGGCGGAGATGTGGCAGTGGCTGTACATCGGCCCGCTGTTCGCGGCGGCCGGGGGCCTGGCGGCGCTGGTGAGCCTCGAACTCGACTGGGGACCGGCGATCGCTCATTTCTCGCTCTACGCGATGTTCACCTCGCTGCTCCGCTGGCTCGCCGGGCTTCCTCCCCTGTGAGCGTCCAGCGGCACGACGCATGACGACACACGGCGTTCCCGAACTCGAAGCCCTCGACGCCGCCGCGGGCGGTGTCCGGCTGCCGCCGGGCGACACGGCGCCCCTCACGCGCCGGGTGCGCGGCCTGCTCGATACGGCGGAGGTGCGTCGGCTCGCGCGGGTCTCGCAGCTGGGCCTGGTATCGCTGGTGTATCCAGGGGCGGTGCACTCGCGGCTCGAGCATTCCCTCGGCGTCTACCGTCTGGCGATCGAGTTCCTCCGGCGGCTGCGGGGCGACGATCGCTTCGCCACCGCCGTCGGCGACGACGACGCCTCGGCCTTCGTGGCCGCGGCCCTGCTCCACGACGTCGGGCACTGGGCCTACTGCCACCCCATCGAGGACATGGGGCTCCCCGAACTGCCGCGGCACGAGTCGCTCGTGCTCGACGTCATCGGGCAGGGCGCGATCGGCGACGTGCTCCGCCGCGAGTGGCGGCTCGATCCTGCGCGGATCGCCGCCCTGATCACGGGCGCCGCGACCGACGATGCGGGGCGGATCCTCCACTCCCTGCTGTCGGGCCCGATCGACGTCGACAAGATGGACTATCTGTCACGGGACAGCCTGCACGCCGGCGTTCCGTACGGCCGCAACTTCGATCAGGCCCGGCTGCTCTCCAGCCTCTGCCTCGACGAGGCGGGGCGAAGCCTGGCGATCACCGCCAAGGGCCGCACCGCCGCCGAACTGATGGTGTTCGCCCGATACGTGATGTTCAGCGAGGTCTACTGGCACCATGCCGTCCGCGCCGCGACGGGCATGCTGCAGAGGGCGATCTGGCTGATCCGTCCCCGCATTGATCCCACCATCCTCGTACGTCTCGACGACGGCAGTTTCGTCGACTGGATCACGGCCACCGCGTCCGGCACACCGGCGGCCACGCTGGTCGACGGACTGTTCGGTCCCGTGCGGCGACTCTTGAAGCGGGTCGCCACGTTCGACGCGGTCGGCCGCCCCGACGTGCATGCCGCCCTCGCCGGCAGGACCTACGCCGAGGCCGTGGGGGTGTCCATGCGATTGGCGGAACTGCTGTCGCGGCGACTGGGACGGCCCGTCGATCCGGCCACGCTGCTGGTCGATGCCCCACCCGCCGAACGGGAAGTGGAGTTTCGGCTGGAGGTGAAGGAATCCGGCGGCGGCACGGCCGCTGCCCGTTGGCGACAACTCGAGGATCTCTCGCCGGTCGTCCGCAGCCTCGCCCACCAGCAGTTCGACGATCTCGTAAAGCGGGTGAGGATCTTCGCCGACCCGGAGGTCGCGGCCGAGATCACGGCCGTCGACGGCCTCGAGCAGCTGCTCCTCGAGGCCGCCGACGACTGAGGCGGCAGCCGCGGGCGACCGGGTCGCGCCGCGGCATCGCCGTCACTGGGGGGCGCCGCCAGGGAGCTTGCCGTCGGCGATCAGCTGCCCGAAGGTCGGGGAGTCCGGCTTCGTCGGGTCGCTCGGAAGGGCGGCGACTTCCTCGAGCGCCTTGCGGATCTTCTCGACGTTCTTCGCGTCTTCCTTCTTGTCGAGCCGTTCGGCGAGTGCATTGCCGTACGCGTTGCGATCCTTCTTGCTCTTGCCCATGTGGCAAACGTTGCACTTGGCCTCCTCGACGGCGGCCGCGAGCGGAGTGCCGTCCTTGACGTACACCGCCTTGAACTCCTCGGCGAACTGCTTGATGGCATACGCCTCGCGGACGGGTCCGCAGGCAAGCAGTGTCGCTCCGGCACCGACGAGCAACGCATGACCACTGAAACGCTTCATCGAACGACTCCGGGGGGAGGAACACGACGTCCGGCCGGGCGGCCGGGGCTGCCGTTCACTAGACCGATCCCCGGCGGCAGCGTCAAGAAAGCGTCTTGGGCAGGTCACCAGCCCGGCCAGGCATCCGGCGCCGGACTGGGGCCGACGGCGTCGTCGTGCACGAGGGGCGGAAGGATCTCGCGAAAGGCCACGTCGATCCGCTCGGCAGCCCCGTCGATGCGCTGGAACACGGCATGCCCTTCGTAGCGGCTCCCCTCGTCGATCCAGGCGAGCGCCGCCCGATAGCGGTCGGGTTCCCCCACGCCTGCCTGCAGCACGAACGGCCGATCGTGCCCGGCGACGACAAATCGGCACCCGGCAGCCCGGATACGGAGACGCGGGGGCTCGGGACGGTCGAGCGAATCGGCGGTCGCGACGATGCCGTCGCCGCAGCAGAAGGTGGCATCGTGCAGGCTGCAGTCCACGTGCGCTTGACCGGCGGCACTTCCCTGGGCGATCGCGAGCCGGCGGGGAGACACGAACTCGCCGCCGTCCCACTCCATCGTCACGGTCCCGGACACGTCCGGCGCCGCATGGAGGAACACGGCGTCTCCCGCAGCCCGGCTCCGAACCAGGCTGATCGATGCCGCCGCGGTGCCCGTGCCGCAAACGAGCACGAACGAGGCCGCCGTCGTCGGCGACCTTCCGGCATCGGCCCTCGGGTTGCCCGGCATGCGCAGGACGACGTCCTCGCACGCCAGCCTGCCGCCGGCGATCCCGAACATCGCCACGTCCGCCCCCCGAATGACTCCGTCCGCGAGCCGGACCGCGATGCCCCTGAGCACGAGCGTGCCGTCGCCCACGTCGCAGGCAACCGCCGTCTCCGACCCGATCGATCCGCTGCCGGCGAACTCGACGACGGGCCGCACCCCGGCGGCGGCCACCACCGTGACCCGTTTGCCGGCGAGCGACAGCGGTTGGTCGACACGCAACACGGGATCAGCGAGTTCCACCGTGCCGCCGTCGCCGACGAGCCTGATGGCGGCCGCTAGCGATGGTGCGGCGGCTGGCCCGGTCGCATTCGCGGAGACGACCACTGAGGCCGGCGCCGCGGTCGACGCGGCCGATCCCCCGCCGCCGTCCACCCCGCCACGCCGGTCGGTCGCCGATCGCCCCCAGGCGAGGGCCACCACGGCGAGTAGCCCGCCGAGCGACACCAGCCACGGCAGCCGGCTCGCCCGTCGCCGCGGGAGCCCCTGGACGTCGGCTGCCGCCTCCGCCAGTCCCGCCTCGTCGGCGAACGCGGCGAGATCGGCAGCCAGCACGGCCGGCCGTTGATACCGGTCGTCCGGATCCTTGGCCATCAGCCTGGCGACGATCGCGGCAAGCCCGTGCGGCACATCCGGTCGCACGTCGTCCACGAGAGGCGGCGGCGTCTGCTGATGCTGGAGCAGCTTCTGCACCATCGTCCCGTCGGCGAAGGGCGGCCGTCCCGTCAGCATGAAGAACATCGTGCAGCCGAGCGAATAGAGGTCGCTGCGAACGTCGGCGGCTCGCGGGTCGCGGGCCTGCTCCGGGGAGATGTAGTCGAAGGTACCGAGCGTCATCCCGCTGACCGTGAGGTCCCGGTCGTTGGCGACGTGATGCAGGCGTGCCAGCCCCATGTCGACGATCCGCGCGCGGCCGGCGGGCGTGATCACGATGTTGGAGGGTTTGATGTCACGATGCACGACGTCGCGTTCAGACGCGTGCTCGAGCGCGTCGGCGATCTGCATCGCGATGTCGACCGTCGCGGCGACGCCATACGGCCCCCGTTCGCGCACGAGGTCGCGGAGATTCGTCCCCTCGATGTACTCGAAGACGATGTAGTGCCAGCCGTCGGCGGTGCCCACCGCGTGCACGCGACCGATATTCTCGTGATCGAGCCGCGCCGCCGACTGGGCCTCGTTGCGGAACCGCTTGAGCATCTCCTCGTCGTCGGCCTGCCGGCCCGCGAGCACCTTGACCGCCACGATCCGGTCGAGGGTCGTATCGACCGCGCGGAAGACGGCCCCCATGCCTCCGCCGCCAATGAAGCGGTCGAGTCGATAAGGGCCCAGCGTGGTTCCCTGAAGCAGTTGGCCGATGTCCGACGTGGTCGTCGCCATCCGGCCTGGGGCGGGAGTCGCCGCCGAACCGCTCCACGACCCAGCGGCATCCTCCGGATGCGAGATCACCGTGGCGTCATCGGCCGGGCGTTGGGGCGGGTGGCGGGCGGAGTTGGAGGTCATGGATCGACCCTACCACCGGCGGTTTCGGCCGGTCAAACCACGGCGGCCCGCGGTGGCCGCCATCGACTGCGATGTCGA
>JBJTRH010000353.1:0-13187 GCA_046076065.1 Planctomycetaceae bacterium
TGGCGCTCGCCGCCGGCGCGTTCAGCTGCATCGCGGCGGCCGACCTCCTGTCCGAGGTGCAGTTCCACAGCCACGACCGGCTGCTCCTCACCACGGCCCTCACAATGGGGCTGGCGATCGCCTGGGGCATGACGTTGCTCGAGCGGACGACGCACGGCCATGCGGCCCACGGCCACGCCCCGGCGGCCACGAGATCTGCACGCTGACGCTCACGCCTGCGTCGCGACGTCGAGCCCGCGGGCGAGTCGCTCGCGACGGACCTCTTCCATGACGTCGCTGATCAGCGCCTGCTGGCCCCGGATCGCCGGAAGCTGCGCCTGGAAGCACCAGGCGATCACGGCGGCCAGTCCGAGGCCGCCGACGAGGTGCGGCGTGACCCAGTCGCGGCTGCCCTTGCGTCCGGCCGCGGGATCGGCGGCTCCCCCCAGGGCGACGATCGCCACGACGGCGAGCATGCCCACGAGCGCGAGCGGGAAGGCCGACCGCTTCAGCGAGGTGCTGCGGCGGATGAACCCCTGGTCGAGCCCATAGGCCTCGACCACCTCGCGACACCAGCGTCCGGTGCCGATGAAGTAGGTCACCGTGAGGCTGTTGACGAGCACCACGACCAGCGCCGCGAGCACGCCCGAGAGCCGGTGAACCGTCGCCCAGCGGAGCACGCCTCGATCGGTCACGCCGTGCAGGTCGCCCAGCCAGAGGCCGAGGCCCGCGGTGACCGCCATCAGCACGATCGCGAACAGGGCCGCCCTGGTGAACACCCGCTCCATGGAATCCGTGCTTCTCCGGTGATGGGAGCGACGCCGAGTCGTCCGACCGGCGGCGGGCCGGCGTGCGTCGCTGGACGAGGCGTTATAGGCTGGTGGCACACCCGACGCCATGGTCGCCGCCGAATGACGATCTCCGGTCGCCCCCCCGCCGCCCCGCTGATTGCGATCACCTGCGGAGATCCCGCCGGCATCGGACCGGAGGTCGCGTGCCTGGCATGGGCTGAGCCGGCGCTGCACAGGCGCGGCCGGCTGCGGGTGCATGGCGACCCCGCCCTGCTCGACGACGTGCTCACGAGCCGCCGCGGCATGCCACGGCTCACGATCAAGCCCGTGGCGAGCGACGATCCGCGGCCGTCGGAGCCCGGGTCGATCCTCGTCGTCGATCCGGGCGGCGGTCGCGAGGCCGTCGTGCCGGGCCGTGCCTCGGCTGCGGGCGGCGCCGCCGCTGCGCGGGCGGTCGAGGCTGCGTTCGCCGCGGTTCGCGCGGAGCATGCCGACGCGATCGTCACCGGACCGCTGCACAAGGAGGCCCTGCACGCCGCCGGATACGACGTCCCCGGCCACACCGAGCTCCTCGCCCGGTCCTGCGGCCTGCCCGACGCGGCCGCGTCGATGATGCTCTGGCTGCCCGGCGGCTCGGCCGGCGCGGGCCTCGGCGTGGTCCACGCCACCCTTCACGAACCGCTGCGGTCCGCGATCGCCCGGCTCAGCCCCGACCTGATCGAGGCCGCCGGTCGGCGGCTGGCCACGCTCCTCGCGGCGCTGCTCGGCCGGCCGCCGAGGATCGCGGTCGCCGCGCTCAATCCGCATGGTGGCGAAGGGGGCCTGTTCGGCGACGAGGAGTCGCGGCTCGTCGCGCCCTCGGTGGACCGGCTGGGGGCGGCCGGGATCGACGTCGCGGGGCCGTTTCCCGCCGACACGCTCTTCCTGCGAGCGAGTCGCGGCGAGTTCGACGGGATCGTCGCCCTCTATCACGATCAGGGCCACATCCCCGTGAAGCTGCTGGGCATGCACCGCGCCGTGAACATCACCCTCGGGCTGCCGCTCGTGCGGACGAGCGTGGCCCACGGCACCGCCTTCGACATCGTCGGCATGGGGCTCGCCGATCCCGCCAGCATGGTCGCCGCCGTCGACGCGGCAGTGTCGCTGGTGGCGGCCGGTGGCCGTCGCGGCCTCACCGCATCAGGCCCAGCCCCTTCACCTGCATCTCGGTGATGTCCGCCAGGCCTTCCGTCGCCGGCTGGTAGAAGAAGGCCGTTGCGTCGACGGCGCCTCCGATCTCGATGTCGTGAACGTCCAGCACCGCGATCGGCTCGGGGGGCGTGTCGTCGACCGGCCGCACGCCCGGCACCGCCAGCCACTCGACGCGGCGCAGCAGCAGGTCGCCGCGGCCGATCCAGAGCCGGGCCTCCCACGGCACGCCGTCGGGAAGGTCGGCCGGGCGGATGCCGCCCGGGCCCGTGATCCGCTCCTTGATGTCGGGCAGGATCAGCGCGAGGTTCTCGGGAGGCCACCCCCCTTCCACGATCCACACCGGCTGGCCCTCGAGATCGCCGGGCGTGGCCTTCGTGAACCGCATCCAGTGCCGCAGCAGCCGCAGCGAGCGCTGCAGTCCGCCCAGGTAGGCGGCGCCCTCGGCCGCGTCCGGCGCCCCGAGTTCAGCGAGCCGGGCCCGGATCCGCCGCACGTCGATCCGCTCGAGCCGCTCGGGCTCCTCCCCGAAGTCGCGGTGCAGCCAGCAGAACAGGCCGTCGCAGACCTCGGTCACCTCGAATGATTCCGTGTCGCTCGTGAGGGTCGAGTCGTAGCGGAACCGCTGCTCCTCGCCGCGGCCGGCCTGCAGGTAGCGGCCCGCGCCCACGAGCACGCGGTCGCCGATCCGCACCTTCTGGTGGAACTTCAGCGAGATCGACTCAACGCCGGAGATCGTCGCCAGGGCGCTCGACACGATCCGCTCCGCCTGCGCCGTGGCGTCTTCGACACCACCGCCCGGCCCTGGCGCGGTCACGCCGGCGCCCTGCGTCCGGCTGTAGACGCTCGCCGCCGGTGGATCGGCGGCGGCCCCCTGCCCTGCCCCCGCCGTCACCCAGATCACCGCCGCGGCCCAGGCTGCCACGACCGCCGCCGGTCGGCCGCGAAAACCGGGCGGGTTGGCGGAGACGCGGGTCGTCACGGTCGGGCCGAGTTTGAGGATTTTGCCAAAGAAACCGTCGGCGGAAGGTCGAAACAACCAGCGTGGATCGACCCGTTCGGGCCGCTCCCCGGATCCGTCGCTCCCGCGAGTGTACGGAACCGGCGCCTTCCGGCCCATGCCGGAACCGCCGCCCGGGGGTGTCGCGAACGACGCTTCAGGTTCGGATCTTTCGGAGGTGCTGATATGCGGAACCGACGTCTGCACGGCTTCGTCGGCATGTCGCTGGCGGCCAGCCTCACCGGCTGCACGCTGCCCGCCAACTCGCCCTTCACCGGGCTGGCGCAGATCCGGCCGGTTGCCACGCCGCACACCAACGTCCTGCCGCCGGCCGCGATGCTCCAGCATCCGGGGCCCGGCGTCGAGGGACCCGGTCCCGGGATCATCACGCCCGCTTCGTACGAGGCGGCGCTCGAGTCGGCGGGGGCCGGCATGGGCGGCGGCAGCGGTGGCCCCGGTGGCGTCTACGGCATGGCGCCCACCTCGCAGATCGGATTCTTCGGACCGGACGGAATGCAGGTTCGCTGGGACGTTTCGCTGGCGGGCGGCTTCGATTCGGAGCCGCTGGTCACGCCCGGCCGCTACGACTTCCCGCAGGGAGCCATCTACCGCCTGAAGATCACCGACATCCACGGGCACGAGGGGGTCGAACTCTATCCGTCGCTCGAAGTGGCCCCGGTGACGCCGCGAACAGCCGCCTATCTCGCGCACAACGCGGTGCCGTTTCAGCTCACCGACGAGGATCTCGACCAGGTGAAGAGCGGCAACTTCGTGACCAAGGTGGTCTACCTCCCCGACGCCGAGTACCAGGAGCTCGCCGTGTCGGGCGTGGAGACGCTCGTGAGCACGCGGCTCGACCCGGGCTGCGACCCGGTGGTCGAAGCCGATCGTCGCGGCTCGATCCTCGCGATCATCCGGATCGGCAACAAGGATCTCGAGTCGGCGGGTTCCGGAGGCATCGCGGCGGCCGGCGGCGGGGTCGCCGGGGCTGCCTGCGGCCCGGGCACGGCCACACCGGCCGGGCTCGCCGCGCCGCTCGGCATGCCCTGCGGCGGCGATCCATCGCAGCTGCCCCCTGCCTTCGTCGCCGGGATGACGGCGCCCCAGTACGGCATGCCCTACGTGGGCACCCCGATCGGCCTGCCCGGTCCGGCCCACATTCCGCTCGGTATCCCGGCCGGACTCCAGAGGCACTCGATCACCAACCACACGAAGATGCACATCCCGCCCCCGTCGCGGCAGGTGGGCCTGCACGTCCAGGAGTATCCCGGCCTGAGCTATCCCAAGCCCGCCAAGCACGCCTACGTGCTCGAGCGGCACGACGTGCCCCACATCCATCTGAAGCAGCCGACCGAGGATCGCACCCGCTGGGTCGACAACGGCGGGGCGGATCCCGATGCGATCGAGGCGGGCGCCCGGATGCTGCACGGGCACGGCGGATACGGCGAGGCGCCCTGCCCGCCCGAGCCTCTCGAGTGACGGGCCCCCGTCGGCCCCCACGACCCCGCCCATGCGTCGGCCCGATGGCCGAGGCTTGCATCGAGCCACGAGGCACACGACCACCATGACCGCCGCCCGCCGTCGATCGACGCCCGCGCCGCGGCACCGCTCGCACGCCAGGAGACCCATCGAGATCATCCGGACAGGGACCGCGCTGCTGCCCGCCTTCGGGCTGCTGGCGACCGCCGCACTCGTCACCGCATCGTCGTGGGGCTTCGCCCCCGAGGCTGCCGCGGCGAGTCCGGCGTGGACACATGCCAGCACCTCACCACCGGGAGCGATTGGCGGCCCGGGGCGGCTGCAGCCCGGTCCCTGTCCGGATGCTCGATTGCCCGCGAGCATCCAGCCGGTCGAGATTCGCGGGCCGGCGGGCACGCTGCTCGCGATCGAGACCGCGAACGGCTGGACGCCGCTGCGTCCGGGCCCGCTGCGGATGGGTCTCGTGGTGGGCCGGCCCTACCGCCTGCGGGTCGGCGGGATTCCGGGCCGGGAGGGTGAGGAACTCTTTCCGTCGGTCCGCGTGCTCGCGAGGCTGGCCACGCCCGCAGGCATGGACTGGAGGTTTCCCGTCGAGATCGTGATCGACCAGGACGATCTCGCGACCGCGTCGACCGGTGCCCATGTTCGCCGCGTCGTGTACGCCTCCTGCGAGGCCGACCACACCGACCCGGTGCCGGCCGGCTGGTTCGACGTCAAGCCGGGGCACGACGCGCTGGCCGTGGCCAGCACCCTCGGCGACCCCGTGGCTGAGATGGTGCTCGGCGACCGCGTGCCTCCGGGGATCCTGCCATGACGACGGCTCCCGCGCCGCGCCTCCGCTGGCTGCGCATCGCCGCGATCACCGTCGCCGCCCTCGTGCTGGCGTCGTGCCGCGGGCTGCCCCCGGCGGCCGTGCTCGGCACCGCCGCCGTCTCGCATGCGATCCCCGAGATCGATCCTGCGGGCCCCGCCGTCGCCGCTGCCCCGGAAGCGCACGACATCGACGCCGTCGACGCGCTCGACGGCCCGGCCGCCGTCGCGCCGCAGTCGGCCGTCGCGGACGCCGACGCCTGGCAGTCCGAGGTGCGGCCTGCGGCCCCGGCGACTCATGACCAGAGCCGGGTGGTGCGGACGGGCCTCGAGGCCCCCTGCCCTCCCCTGCCCCGGATCCACGATCCGGCCGTCATGGCCGCGGGGTGCCGCGGTGGCGGCTGCGGCCCGATCGCAGCAGCCGGCCCGTGCGGTGCTGCCGGCTGCGGGCCGACGGCGTGCGGACCCTGCGTCGCATTCGAGGGGCTGCCTCCGATCGTGAGGCCCTGTCTGGTGTGCGACGGGGGCGACCACGGAGCCCCCGCGGCGCCCGTGGGCGAGGCGGGACTCGCGCACCTCACCGCCGGCGACACCGTCGCTCGCTTCCGGCCCGACGATCACATGCCCGACGCCACCGACGTGCGGGTGGTCGCCTCCAATTGCGCGTGCGTGTTCGCGCCGCGGTTCGCCTCGGTCCGCGAGGTCACGCGGCCGGCCCAGGACGCCCAGCCCGAGGGGCCGCGCGGGCTGTCGCTGCCCACCGGGCCCGAGCTGCAGTCGCGGCGCGAGCCGGTGTGCGGCAAGGTGCAGACGACGGCGCTGGAATCGGCGAGGGTCTCGCTGCCCGGCGTCGCCGTCGAGGACCACCTCGGTCCGCTCGCCGTGGACCAGGGCGAGGGGCCATCGGAGAGCGAGGCCCGGCAAGGGCCCCACGAGCGTGTGCTCGACGAGCACCTCGATCTGGAGCGTCTCCGACAGCAGCCACTCATCAAGGTGGGCTTCGACGTGCCGGTCGCCTGGACGTGCATCAAGGCGGCCAACGTGCTGCTCCGCGACCAGGCGGCGCAGGTCGTGGCCTCCGATCGCGGCACCGCCACGCTGCGGTTCGAGGAGCCGGGCCGGGCGGAGCTCACGCTCTGCAAGCGGGCCGGCACCGACACGGCCCGGCAGGGCGAGGAACTCGACTTCACCATCTACATGCTCAACTCCGGCGATCGCCCGCTCACCGGGATCGTGCTCGCCGACGCGCTGCCGTCGCGGCTGGTCTACGTGCCCGAGTCGGCGGCGGCGAGCGTGCCGGCGGCCTTCGCCACGGAGACCGGCGACGACGGCTCCGAGGTGCTCACCTGGCTGCTGGAGGGCACGCTGCGCCCCGGCGAAAGCGGATTCGTGCGGTTTCGCACGATCGTGAAGTGACCGCGTTGCCGCGGTTGCCGCGGCCGACGACACGCGGGTACGATCCCGGTTCGTCAGGTCCGACGTCCTTCCGGTTTTTGACACGCCCCGAGGATTCCATGCCGCACGCCTCCCCCCGCCGTCCGCTCGCCTGGCTCGTTCCCGCGCTGCTGGCGGGGTGCGCGGCCGCCATGCTCGTCAACCCGGTCGTGGCCCTCCAGCCGGCCGCGACGGCCGAGCCGCCCGCCGCCGACGGTCTGGTCGTTCCGCCGCTGCCCGAGGGCACGCCGGAGCAGCTCCTCGAGTTCGTCGGCGGCCTGATGCCGCCGAAGGTGCAGCCCAAGTCGCGGGAGGAGGTGCTCACCTACGTGCGGGGCGTGGCGGCCGTGTCGGTGCAGGCCGCCGACAAGATTCTCGCGGCGGTGAAGGCCGACGATCCGCTGTTCGAGAAGGCGGCCACCCTCAAGCTGCAGAGCCTGATGCGGCTCGGCCAGTTTGGCGACGAGCAGGCGGCCGTCGAGATGGGGAAGTTCGCGGCCGTCCTGGCGACGAACCCCAACCCCGACCTCGCGATGGAGGCCAAGCGGCTGCTGATCGTGGCCGACGCGCAGCAGATGTTCGGCGCCGAGAAGTTCGACGCGGCGCCGGCGCTGGTGGCCCAGGCTGCCGAGCTGCTGAAGGCCGCTCCAGGCGACCAGAAGACGGCCGCGCTCGTGATGCAGCTCGTGGGGGCGCTCGAGCAGATCCCGGGTGGCGAGGCGGTGGCCGCCAATGCGCTCAAGACCTTCGGGCCGATCCTCGAGTCGAGCCCCGACGAGCGGATCAAGGAGCTCGGAGCGAGTTTTGCGGGCAAGCTCCGGCTGCTGGAGCTGCCGGGGAAGCCCATGGAGATCAATGGGGCCCTGCTCGGCGGCGGCACCTTCGACCAGAAGTCGCTCGCCGGCAAGGTGGTGCTCGTCGACTTCTGGGCCACCTGGTGCGGGCCGTGTGTGGCCGAGATTCCCAACATGCTCGAGCAGTACGAGAAGTATCACGACAAGGGCTTCGAGGTGGTCGGCATCAGCCTCGACGAGGAGAAGGACAAGGTCGACGCGTTCGTGGCCGACAAGAAGATCCCCTGGCCGATCATCTACGCCGGCAAGGGCTGGCAGGATCCGATCGCCCAGTTCTACGGCATCTCCGGCATCCCGCAGCTGATCCTGATCGGGCGTGACGGCAACGTGATCACACTCAACGCGCGGGGCGAGGCCCTCGGCAAGAAGCTCGCCGAGCTCTTCAAGGACGGCTGATTCGCGGCCCGACGGAGATGAACGTGACCGACGCGACGGGGCGTCCGAGGTGGGCGGTGTCGAGGCGGGCCGCCGCCTTCGACTCGTCGGGCATTCGCAAGGCCTTCGACCTCGCGGCGAAGCTCGACGACCCGATCAACCTCTCGATCGGCCAGCCCGATTTCGAGATGCCAGGGGCGGCGCGGGAGGCCGCCAAGGCGGCCACCGACGCCGGCCGCAACGGCTACACGCCCACGCAGGGGATTCCCGCGCTCCGCGAGCGGCTCGAGGCGGAGGCCCGCCGCGAGACCGGCCAGCCCGACCGCCGGCTGTGCGTGACGAGCGGCTCGAGCGGGGCGCTCGTGCTGGCGCTGATGGCGCTGGTCGACCCCGGCGACGAGGTGATCGTGTTCGAGCCGGCATTCGTGATGTACCGGCCGCTCGTCGAGTTTCTCGGTGGGCGGGTCGTGCCGATCGACACGTCGCCGTCGTTTCGGATCGACGTCGACCAGGTGGCGGCGGCGATCACGCCGGCGACGCGAGCCATTCTCCTCAACACTCCCGCCAACCCGACGGGCTTCGTGGCCGACGCCGACACGGTCCGCGATCTCGCCCGGCTGGCGGAGCAGCGCGGGGTCACGCTGGTCAGCGACGAGCTCTAACGTTCCTACTGCTACGACGCGTCGTTCCACTCCCCTGCCCTGCACTCGGAGCAGGTCGTGGTGATCGACGGCTTCTCCAAGTCGCACGCGATGACCGGCTGGCGGGTGGGCTGGATCCACGGACCGAAGGCGATCATCGACGCCGTCACGATGATGCAGCAGTACACGTTCGTCTGTGCGCCGCAGCCGGGCCAGTGGGCGGCGCTGGCCGCGCTCGACTGCCCGATGGACGTGCCGCTGGCCGAGTGCCGCCGCAAGCGCGATGCGCTCATGGCCGGCCTCCGCGGCCACTACGAGTTTGTCCAGCCCGGCGGCGCCTTCTACCTCTACCCGCGGGCACCGGGGGGCTCGGGCAAGGCCTTTGCCGAGCGGGCGGCGGCCGAGGAGAAGCTGATCGTGGTGCCCGGCAGCGTGTTCGGCCGGGCCGACACGCACTTTCGGATCGCCTACACGGTGAGCGAGCGGACGCTCGACCGCGGCATCGCCGCGCTTGTGCGGCTCGCCGGCACCGGGCTACGCTGAGCATGGCGACGCCGGCGAGCGACGGTCAGCAACGGCGCCGCGATCGCGAGCAGCCCCCACATCGCAGGCTCGGGTACGACGATCGCCGTCACCTCGACTCCGTTCACGGGAAGGGCCGTGATGCTGCCGCCCACGCGCGTGTAGGTGATCTCGGGGTTGGCGATCGTGGGGATGAACGTCATCTGCGCGATCCCGAAGGCGGCGTTCGTCTGGGCTCCCCTGCGATTTGTCACCGTTCCGCTCGTCGACGACACCACCGTGGCGCCGGTCGCCGCCAGCTGCACTGTGCCGCCTCCTGCGGCGAATCCCTCGTTGATGTTGTAGGAGTCGTTGTGCCAGGTCCGGATGCGATACGTTGCGCCCGTGGAGAGTCCAGAGAACAGCACGCTGAACGACATGGTCCGGGTAACCCAGAGATCGGAGACGACGTCGTTGAAGGTCGTGCCAGAGACCGGATCCCTGCCCTCGGCGGTGCCACCTCTCGACTCCCAGTTGCCGGAGGCGAGGAGTCTGGCGGTGACACCTGCCGTGGCACCGCCCACCGTCGGCGTGAGCGTCAGCGACGTCGTTCCACTGAGCTTGGTGACGTCCTGGGCGACCCAGCCGGGCTGTGTGACCTGCCCTGCCGGCGAGCCCGACAGTTGGAGGTCGGACACGAACAGGATCGTGTCGCCACGGGCGGCGATGACCGCGACCGAGAACAGGAGCGACGCCAGCAGCGGGCCGACGCGGCGCACGAAGATATTGGACATGACGCGTTTTCTGGAACGATGCGGGGGAGCGGTGTGCGGCCTTGCCGACAGCCGGGAGTATACGGTGGAGGGGCTGGCACCGCACAGCGTCACCGGGCCGCTGATCGCCGGGAGTGCTCGGGCCGACGTGCGCTTCGGTTAGGGTAGATTGCCCGCAGCCGCAGCCCGAAGGGAGTAGTCCATGACTTCGAGAAGCACAGCCGATGTCGCCAAGTCGCTCGATCACGCCGTGCTGAAGCCCGAGTTTTCACGCGCCGACCTCGCGACGCACGCCGCGATGTGCGTGGCCCGCGGCGTGGGCTGCCTCTGCGTGCGGTCGTGCGACGTGGCCGCCGCAGCCAGGCTCGTCGCCGGCAGCCCGGTCGTGGTGGCCGCCGTGATCGGGTTTCCGCACGGGGCGCAGCGTCCGGAGGTGAAGGCGGTCGAGTCACGGCTGGCGATCGCCGACGGCGCCCGCGAACTCGACATGGTGATCAACGTCGGGGCGCTCGTGTCGGGCGACGAGGAGGCGGTGCGGGCCGACATCGCCGCGGTCGTCGCCGAGGCAAAGCCGAAGGGCGTGGTCGTGAAGGTGATTCTCGAGACCTGCTATCTCTCCCCGGAGCAGATCGCCACGGCCTGCCGGATCGCCGAGGCTGCGGGTGCCGACTTCGTGAAGACCTCGACCGGCTTTGGCGTGAAGTCGAGCGGGCCGACCGGGGCCACGCCCGAGGCCGTGCGGATCATGCTCGACACCGTCGGCGGCCGGCTCGAGGCGAAGGCCTCGGGGGGCATCCGCACCTGGGACGACGCGGTCCGCTACCTCGACATGGGGTGCACGCGGATCGGCGTGGGCGACGCGGCCGCCATTCTCGACGGCGGTCCGGCCCGCGGTGACTCCGCGTACTGACAGACAGGCGTGGTCGTCGTGATCCGGCAAGCCGCTCGATCGCAGCGCCGCCTCACCCTGCAGTCGGCCAGACGACGGGATTGAGCGGGCTGGCAGCGAGGTCGCCCGCCCGCAGGCCTGGCAGCCAGGTGCGCAGATCCTTCTCGCGGCTGGGGTGATCGGGTTCGGTGACCACCGCGTCGGCCTCCATGTAGATCACCGTCATCACGGCACGGAGGGTGGTCGACGCGTTGGCCTGGGCCCCGTGGATGCACCAGCCGTCGTGGAAGGTCGCATCGCCGGCCCGCATGTCGCCCGCCGCCTCGATGGGATAGCCGTGTTCCTCGATGAGTCGCTCGAGGCGCTGCTCGCTCCGATCGGAAATGTCGAGCGGGCCGAGGTAGCCGAGCCGCTGGCTGCCGCTTGCGAACCGCATCGTGCCCATCTCCCGCGGGCAGTCGACCAGCGGCATCCACATGGTGACGCAGCGGGCCCCGTCGAGCGGCCAGTACTGCTGATCCTGGTGCCAGGGAGTGAGGCCACCTCCGGGCTCCTTGAAGAGAGCTTGATCGTGGTAGATGCGGACTGCCGGGACATCCATCAGGTCGGCGGCGATCTTCGCGAACCGTGGCGCGAGGCTGAAGGCCCGCACGTCGTCGTGCTCCGCCCAGAGGTTGGTGCACTGGATGAATGCCTTGCCGTAGGTGTCGCGGTCGGCGAGCGGCGCCAGGCTCGAGGCGAAGTCGATCGTGTGCCGGCTGATGGCGTTGCGAAAGGGAATCACTTCCGGCGGTGGCAGCACGCCGTTTATCCTCACCCAGCCTTCGCGTTGGTACGCCGCGACCTTGTCGGGCGGCACGGCGTAGGGCAGATCGCGAATCGGCATGGTCGGGCTGGCGGACATGAGGAGGGTATTGGGGCTGAAGATGCGAGGCGCGTCAATGGAACGCCAGTCGTCGCCAGCAGGCCCTCACCGTGAGGCCGCCCGTCGCGGCGACTGCGGCCGCCAGAGCGCCGGCGGTGAGCCAGCCATAGAGCAGGAAGCCGACGGCGAACAGCGCCGCCCAGGTGGCGAACGTCGACGCCACGGTCGCCCCCAGAGCCGCCCACAGGTCGCCGTCGCCGCTGGGCCGGCGATCGACCGGCATCCGATCGGTCACGGCCCGCCAGCCGGGACCGCCCGGCCGCACCCGCCCGACGAAGGCCTCAAGCGTCGCGCGATCGGTCGGCGGCGCGAGACACGTGACCGACAGCCAGGCGCACGTCGTGGTCGCGACCCCCACGAGCATCTGCTGCCAGGCCGGCGGCGCGGTGGCGGCATCGACCTGCTGCCAGGCAAAGAAGCCCGCCGCCACCAGGAACGACACGACCATTGCGGCGATCTCCGCCGCCGCGTTGATCCGCCACCAGAACCACCGCACCATGAACAACAGTCCGGTACCCGCCCCCACCTGCAGGACGAGCTGAAACGTGCTCAGTGCATCCCGCATCCGCAGGGCGAGGCCGCAGCCGAGCACGAGCAGCGCGGCGGTGGCCACGCGGCCCACGAGCACCTGGCGGGCGGGGCTCGCCTGAGGATCGACGAACCGCAGGTAGAGGTCGTTGACCACGATGCTCGATCCCCAGTTCATCTGCGTGGAGATCGTGCTCATGTAGGCCGCGATCAAGGAAGTCGCCACGAGGCCCAGCAGACCCGGCGGCAGGCGGGCGAGCATCGCCGGGTAGGCGAGGTCGTGCTGGACGTACCGCGGGTCGAGGCCGGGATGTGCCTGTCGCAGCGATTCGAGGCTGGGATAGACCACCAGCGATGCGAAGCCGACGAGGATCCAGGGCCAGGGCCGCACGGCGTAGTGCATCACGTTGAACAGCAGCGTGGCCCCTGCGGCGTGTCGCTCGTCCTTGGCCGCGAGGATTCGCTGCACGACGTAGCCACCTCCGCCCGGCTCGGAGCCGGGGTAGTAGGACGACCACCACTGCACGCCGAGCGGCAGCAGGAACGCGGTCAGGAGCGCGTCGAAGGGTACCGCCCCGGGGTCGGGGAGCAGCGCCAGTCGCGGCGCGACCTCCGGATGGGCCACGAGCGCCGCCAGGCCGCCGACCTCCGGCAGGCCCACGAGATAGGCCGCCGCGGCCGCCGACCCCACCATCGCCACCGCGAACTGCACGAGGTCGGTGAGCAGCACGCCGGTGAGTCCGCCCACCAGGGAATAGGCCAGCGTCACGCCCGCGGCCGTGGCCACCGTCGCCAGCGGTGAGAGGCCGAGCAGCACGCCGCCGATCTTGATCGCAGCGAGCGTGACGTTGGCCATGATCAGCACGTTGAACAGCACGCCGAGATAGGCGGCCCGGAAACCGCGAAGCCAGGTGATCGCTTTGGCGCCACGCGCCTGGAGGTGCGATGGGCTCAGGGCCAAGGCATCGTGGAAGTGCACCACTTCGCGTGGGAAGGCGCGCAATGGCGCTGGTGGCTGGG
>JBJTRH010000354.1:0-2205 GCA_046076065.1 Planctomycetaceae bacterium
TTGAGCACCCGGCGGAAGGGGGCGTGTCGGTGCGCAAGTGACGACACGTCAGGGACTTGGCGAGGATTAGGGTTCAACGCTCGGGTGCGCTAACTCGCAAGTCCGGGTGCTTATACGGACCGTATAAATACAAGTTCGTCGGCTGACGGGAGGGGTTACAACGGCTGACCAATGAAGCGTGTGCTGATTCGTATCGCCATTGGAATTGCGATTCTGATTCCAATCGCAGTCCTTTACGCTGGCGTCAACATCTACAACGGAATCGACGATGCCTACGCGCAGTGGGGCGCCGTCGATATGGTCGTCGGCTACATGCGTGACCACGACGGCAAATGGCCGCCTGATTGGAACTCGCTCAAGCCGTACTTCGACCAAAACAACGGGCGTGTTGGTGGTTGGTCATACGAACGATTTCAGTCGCACGTTTTCATTGACTTTACCGCGGACGCAAAACACCTTCGAAGACTCAGCAAGGAATCCGATACGGTCGCCTTTGACGTAATTCATGCAACCTCACTTTGGGGCGCTCAGTTCGGCAGTGGCCCAAATGAAATGCTGTACAGATACCTCAAGGAAAACGAGGGCTTGCCGGATGCCCGTGGGGCTCGCTGACGCCTAGCGGTGGGACCCAAACTCCCGCAACGGAAAGGCCGACGAACCAAGCGTTGGACCAGAGCCGCGATCTGGTCTTGGGAAATGGATGCGTTGACTCGTCGCGGCCTGGTCAACGCGGTCGTTCTGTTTCGAAGGCACCTTCCAATGCAATGGATCGCAATCGTCGTGCTTTCGATCCTTGCGTGCGTCATCTATGGAATAATCCACGACCAGATCACAGCCCGAATCTGCGTTGAGTATTTCACAATTGGGCATCCGCGAATCATTCCAACAGACAATCCAACAATACTTGGCATCGTGTGGGGCATCGTTGCAACCTGGTGGGTTGGCGTAATCATGGGCATCCCACTTGCAACAGTCTCGCGAGTCGGATCACGTCCGAAGAAGACCGCAGCGTCCCTGCTCCAACCGATGGCGATCCTATTCGCTTGCTGTGCCACATTTGCCCTGCTTGCGGGGCTTCTCGGCTACGTCGCAGCGTCGATGGGATGGGTTTGGCTCGTGGGTCAAATCGCCGAGGACGTACCAACAGCAAGACACACTGCGTTTCTTGTCGATCTCTGGGCGCATAGCGCCAGCTACCTTGGCGGCTTCGTCGGTGGTATCATACTCATGGTTTGGGTTTGGCGCTCACGAAGACGGGGCGAGACCAAAAACGAAACAGAACCAAGCGTTGAACGCGAGCGGGCGATCACGCCAATCTTGAAGTCATAGTCCAGCGCGCCCGCCGCGTTAACGCAGTCGTTCGGCCACCGGAGGCTTTTCGATGAGGATCACTTGGAACGAACTGACGGTCAGTCCGGATGGCCTCGATCTTGACGGCCTTCTGAGTGCATGGCGGTGGCTCGCGGACGAGCGCTTCCAGCCGGTCGTCATCACCGCGCTCGGCGACCTATTCCTGCGGCACGACGATGGCCGCATCCTCTGGCTCGAAGCGGCCTGGGGTCGGCTCACCGAGGTCGCGACCAGCGCCGAGGAGTTTCAGCGGCTGATGGTGCAACCGGAGAACGCCAACGAGTGGTTTGTCCCGGAACTCGTCGGGGATCTCCTCACATCGGGCATGAAGCTCGGATCCGGGCAGTGTTTTGGGTACAAAGTGCCGCCGGTATTGGGCGGCGAAGTTGATCTGGACAACTTCGAGCCGACCGATGTGCAAGTCCACTTCGGCATCCTGGGGCAGATCCACCGACAGGTCAAAGACTTGCCTCCCGGAACTCCGATCCGCGAGATCAAGATCGAGTAGCAGAGGCCGAACAACCGCGTGCACCGGAGCCGCGATCCGGTCTTGGAAAATGGTTGGCGTCATCGGCGCGGCCCGGTGACGCAGGACGTTCGACTTTAATTGACGCTCGGGGCTGCGTGAACTCATGTCAGTGCTACCACCATCACCCCGCAGTCACATTTCGTTTTTGGCAAAACTGCTGAGCGGTCGCAACTGTGTGTTTTGGGCATCCTAAGCGGTCCAAACGGATGATAACCCGGGGCGATGTGAGAGTCCGAGAGGCGCGAGAGTTGCGGGGGAAATGGGGGCCGGGAGGTGGGTAGCGGCTGCGGTGATGATATCGCGCTTGCTGCGGTGGCAGAGAGTCT
>JBJTRH010000355.1:0-3293 GCA_046076065.1 Planctomycetaceae bacterium
GTTCTGGGGGTTCCCCGCGGCCACCGGCTGGCGGATGTACTGGAGGTTCGTCTCGTGTTTGATGTCGATCAGGCCGGCGAGCCGGCCGTTGAGATCGCCCGTCTCGAAGGCGCCATGGAAGTCACCGTCGGCGGCCCCGGGCGCCGAGAGCACGAAGCCCGGGTAGCCGCCGGCGGCGGCGAATCCGGCGTTGCCCGAGTTGCTGAACCCGTTGTGATTCCAGACGAGGTCGACGACCACATCGCCGCCGGCCCGGTGCAGCGTCGACGCGAATCGCCTGAGCCCGGTCTCCGTGCCGTAGAGCGTGGGATTCGTCGTCGATCCGAGATCGAAGCGATCGAACACGTCATATCCGACGGACTGATTTCCGGAGTCGGCCCGACCCGTGGAAGGAATCCACGTCGATCCGTAGCCGGCCGCGAAAAAGTCGGCGGCCCGTTTCTCCTGCGTTCCGTAGGACGAGTCGAACCACTGGAGAATCGCCGGCGCCGACGTGTCGACGGCTCGGGCGGGAGCAGCGGCCAGCCATCCGACCACAAGAGCCAGGACCACGATGCCACCCCCAGCGCGAGGGCGTCGGCGACCGTTGTCGGAATCCTGATGGCAAACCATTTTTCGCACCATCAACTGCGGAAAGGTTTATGATACCAACCTGTGGTTTCGGACAGCAAGGTTTTGGCGTCCGACTGGACCCGAATGGGGTGACGACACCCCGCTTGGATCCCCGGGAATCGTAGGCTTCAATACGCGGGCGGATCAGGACATGCGGGCCGGTGCCCGAGGGGAGGTGATGCGATGGTGTACGCACCACGAAGGTCGCGGGGTCGTGTCGGAGCAGGTCCGGTTGGGTCTGCGATGGCAATCCGCCTGGCATTGGTGGCCTTCACCCTTTCGGCCAGCTGGGTTCGGGCGGACTCGCCCCACGTTCCCGAGTGGGTGGCCGACGCCGTCTTTTACCAGGTGTTTCCCGAGCGATTCGCCAACGGCGACCGGTCGAACGATCCGACCCGGGACTCCCTCGAGGGCGAGGTTCCCGCGTCGTGGGCGGTATCTTCGTGGACGGGTGACTGGTATGCCCGCGCCCCGTGGGAACGGGATCTCGGCCCGAACTTCTACGAGCACGGGGTGTTTCACCGGCGGTTCGGCGGCGATCTGCAGGGAATCATCGAGCGGCTCGATTACCTGCAGAACCTCGGGATTTCAGCGATCTATCTGAACCCGGTATTTCAGGCGAGGTCGCTGCACAAGTACGACGGCAGCTCGTTCCACCACGTCGATCCGCACTTCGGCCCAGACCCCGCCGGCGATCTGGCCATCATGGCCCGAGAAACGAGCGATCCGGCCACGTGGCAGTGGACCGCCGCCGACAAGCTCTTTCTGGCGTTCCTGCAGCAGGCCCACGCCCGGGGCATGCGGGTGGTCCTCGACGGGGTGTTCAACCACACCGGTCGCGACTTCTTCGCCTTCCGAGACATCCGGGATCGCGGTGCAAAGTCACCGTACACCTCGTGGTACACGATCGAGCGCTACGACGATCCGGCGACCGTCGCGAACGAGTTCAAATACAAGTGCTGGTGGGGCGTGGACACGCTCCCGGAGTTCGCCGACACCGCGGACGGAAAGGACCTGCACGCCGGTCCCAAGGCCTACATTCTCGACATCACCCGCCGCTGGATGGACCCGGACGGCGACGGTGACCCCTCCGACGGGATCGACGGCTGGCGGCTCGACGTGGCCCGCGAGGTGCCCGTGGCGTTCTGGCGCGACTGGCACGCGCTCGTGCAGCAGCTCAACCCCGACGCCTACACGGTGGCCGAGGAGTGGGACGAGGCGAGCAAGTTCCTCGGAGAAGGGGCCTTCGACGCAACCATGAACTACTTCGGGTTCTCGTTTCCCACCAAGGGCTTTCTGATCGACTCGACGATGCCGGCCACGAAGGCGGCGGCGGAGTTTCACGACCGGCTCGACGACCATCCGCCGGCGATGCGGTATGCGATGCTCAATCTCGTCGACTCGCACGACACCGATCGCCTCGCCTCGATGATCGTCAATGCGGCCCGGCGCCCGTACGAACAGCCCGCCCGGTTCGACTACGACATCTCGGTGTCGCCCCGACAGCACGCCGACTACGCGGTGCGGAAGCCGGACGCCCGCGAGCGGCGAATCCAGCGGATGGTCGCCCTCCTGCAGATGACGTATGTGGGCGCACCGATGATCTACTACGGCACCGAGGCGGGCATGTGGGGTGCCGACGACCCCTGTGACCGGATGCCCATGGTCTGGCCCGACATGACGTTCGCCCCCCAGGCGGCCGACCCACGCGACCGGCAACGACCGCCCGACGCCGTGGGCTTCGATCAGGCGATGTTCGACTTCTACCGGGCCGCCATCGCGTTTCGCCGCCGGTTCATCGCCCTGCGGCACGGCGAGATCGAGTTTCTCCCGGCCGACGACGACGCCAGGTTTCTCGGCTTCCGCCGCACGGACGGCAGCGAGATCGTGCTCGTGGGTTTCAATCGCGGCGACAAGCCATACGAGTGGCGCATCCCCACGCCCCCGGGCAGCAGCCTGAGCCAGCTCTTCGTGGCCTCCGGGGAGGTCGACAAGGTCGTCATGCGGGTCGATGGCGCGACGACCGTGGTCACGCTGCCCGCGGTCGAGGCAGCCGCGTTTCGCCTGCAACGAGCGGAGTAGCGGCGCATGTCCATCCGGCGGACCGGGCTGGCCGTCACGGTCGTGGCGTCGCTTCTCGCGGGTTGCGGCAGGGTCGACGACCGCCTGACGGTGACCATCTGGCATCAGTCGCGGCCC
Organism: Planctomycetaceae bacterium; assembly: GCA_046076065.1. Taxonomy (GTDB): domain Bacteria; phylum Planctomycetota; class Planctomycetia; order Pirellulales; family UBA1268; genus QWPN01. Next base: position 2,812 of record JBJTRH010000355.1, read on the forward strand.
AACGAGCGGGAGTTTCTCGCCGAGGAGATCGCCCGCTACGAGGCCGACCATCCCGGCATCCGGATCCGCCCGCTGTACAAGGAGACCGAGGAGCTCCGCAGCGGTTTTCAGGCGGCGAGCCTCGCCGGGGCCGGCCCCGAGCTCGTCTACGGCCCGTCCGACGTACTCGACGCCTTCCACACGATGGGCATCGTGCAGGATCTCTCCCCGTGGCTGGCCGAAGGGGAGCGTGCCGGGTTCGTCGACGGCAGCCTGACCGTCCTGCCCGCCGGCGACGGCTCGGGCCGCAGGGACCTCGTGCAGATCGGCGACCGGTTCGGCAACCATCTTGCGCTCGTCTACAACCGCAGGCACCTGCCCACCCCGCCGACGACGACCGCCGAACTCGTCGCGCTCGCCGCCGCCGCCACCGTGGACGCCGACGGCGACGGGCGGATCGACCGCTACGGTCTGGTCTGGAACTACACGGAGCCCTTCTTCGC
>JBJTRH010000356.1:0-46018 GCA_046076065.1 Planctomycetaceae bacterium
GGCATCAGCCGCTTCGACTTCAGCGGCGGAAGTTGGACGCAGACGGGCTCCGCGTTTCGGTTTGACACCACGAACAGCCTGTTGACGACGGGAACCGCGGCGAGCGGAGGGATTCTCGTGGCGATCCGCGGCCTTTCCGGCTCGTACGACTCGGCGACGAGCACGGCCACGCTCTTTGCCACGACGACCGAGACTAGCAATAACCGCTTGATCAGCTTCCTCGACACCGGATCACTGTCGACCTCGACGGCGTTCACGACGCTCCAATCCGCCGGGGCAAACTACGCGTTCCGCGGAGTGGATCTCTCGCCCGTCGCCGTTCCCGAGCCCTCGGCCATCGCCATCGTGGGAATGGGTATGGCTCCCGCGGTGCTGCTCGCGCTGCGACGGCGAAATCGGCGGGGCCTCGCGACGCGATCGCGGGGCCAGCACGCGGCCTAGCGGTCGGCCCAGATCGTGCCTTCGCCCATGCTGAACCAGCGGGTCGTGGTCACCTTCTGCTGCGTGTAGAAGGCCACGCTCTCGCGCCCCTGGAGGTGCAGGTCTCCGAAGAACGAGGCATGCCAGCCGCTGAACGGGAAGAAGGCCATCGGAGCCGGCACGCCGATGTTGATCCCCACCATGCCGGCCTGCACGCGGTGGCGAAACTCGCGGGCCGCATTGCCGCTGCGGGTGAAGATCGCGGCACCGTTGCCGTAGGGTGACGAGTTGGCCAGTTCGATCGCCGCGTCGAGGTCGTCCATGCGGACGACGTTGAGCACGGGCCCGAACACCTCCTCTTTCATCGTCACCATCTCGGGGCGGACGTGGTCGAGCACCGTCGGGCCCACGAAGAAGCCGTGCGGGGCCGCAGCGACCTTCGTGGTGCGGCCGTCGGTGAGCGGCTGTGCCCCTTGGCCGGCCGCCTGCGAGATCAACTCGCAGACGCGGTCGGCGTGCTCACGCGTGATCACCGCCCCCATCTGGGCCTCGGCGTCGCGGTCGGTGGGCCCAACCTTGATCTTCGAGACCACGTCCACGAGCCGCGGCAGCACGGTGTCGGCGGCCTTGCCGATCGCGATCGCCGTCGATCCGGCCATGCACCGCTCGCCCGCGCAGCCGAACGCCGCCTCGAGGATCCCGGTCGAGGAGTTGCCGATGTCGGCGTCGGGCATCACGAGCACGAAGTTCTTCGCTCCGCCCGCCGCCTGCACCCGCTTGCCGGTGGCCGTGCCGATGCGATGGATCTCCCGTGCCACGGGCGTGGAGCCGACGAACGACACCGCCTTGATCGTCGGATGGGCGAGGATCGCGTCGACCGCCTCACGGCCGCCGTGGACCACGTTCAGCACGCCGGCGGGCAGGCCTGCCTGCTGCGCGAGCTGGGCGATCCTGATCGTGGTCAGCGGCACCTTCTCGCTCGGCTTGAGCACGAAGGTGTTGCCGCAGGCGATCGCGATCGGCCACATCCAGAGCGGCACCATCGCCGGAAAGTTGAAGGGCGTGATGCCCGCCACCACGCCGAGCGGCTGCCGGATCGAGTCGCAGTCGATGCCGCGGGCCACGTTCTCGGCCGACTCTCCCATCAGGAGGCTCGGCGCTCCGCAGGCGAACTCGATGTTCTCCAGGCCCCGGCGGACGTCGCCCCGGGCCTCGGCGAGCGTCTTGCCGTGCTCCGTGGTCACGCTCCGGGCCAGCTCCTCGAAGTGGTCCTCGAGGAGCACCTTGAGCCGGAAGAGAATCCGGGCCCGCTCGATCGGCGGAGTCTCCATCCACGAGGGAAAGGCCTTCGCCGCCGCCTGCACGGCCTGGTCGACGACGGCCGCCCCGCAGAGCGGCGTTTCCGCGATCACCTCGCCGATCGACGGGTTGTGGACGGGCGTGGTGGCCACGCCCGACACGGTCGTCCATTCGCCGCCGATGAACAGCGGGCAGGGCAGCAGTTTCGACATGGCGGATGGCTCCTGGTGGACCGGCCGCCGCTAGTGTAGCTGAGATCAGGTGCCGTCGGTGCCGTCGGCAGGGGCGGTGGGATCGTTTCCGTCGCCGATCGCGCAGTACCAGCGGAGCACCGTGGGGTCGACTTCCAGTTCGATGCCCTCGACGTGGCCGTCCAGGAACACGAACTGCACCGAGCTGGGGTGCGCGCTGCCGAACTTGCGGCGATTCATGTCGTCGCTGCCGCTGGCGAGGCCGCGGGCGGGGTCGCGGAAGCAGTTGTAGGGGTTGTCGGCGGCGAAGAAGGCGGTGTCGCCCTGGGCCCACTGGACCAGGGTGCTCTGGACGCTGGTGTCCAACTTGGGCAGGTGCTTCTCGCCCACGGCGAAGGTCTTCGACAGGCCATCCGTCACCTGGGCCGGCCGAATGCGCGAGAACGTGTGGATCGGCCCCGCCTGCCGCGGATCGAGCATCGTTCCGGGCTCGGTCGCATAGTTGAAGTATGTGCCTGCGTTGGCGGCATAGTCGCCCCCGGCGGCGACCCCAACCACGACCGGGGGGCGATCGTTATTGTCGAAGTTGCGGTCGGACGCCGGCAGCCGCCGTGAGGCGCAGTAGAAGGTCTCCACGGGAGTCCGCATGGCTCGGGCATTGCGGTCATCCCACATCGGGACGGTGGTTCCCGAGACGAGCGACCCATAGACGGCCTGCTGCTCGAGATTGGGCAGGAGGCGAAACGACCACGAGGTTCCATAGGGATCACGGGAGTCGCGACCCATGGGATATGCCCGCCTCTGGTCCTGCACCTGCACCACCGCGAGGCCGATCTGCTTGAGGCTGTTCCCGCACGACATCCGCCGAGCCGACTCTCGCGCCGCCTGGACGGCGGGCAGAAGCAGCCCGATCAGCACCGCGATGATCGCGATCACGACCAGTAGTTCGACCAAGGTGAAACCATGTCGGGGGCGGCGGTGCATGGCGTGGCTCTCCGCAGGCGGGGCCGGGCCGGGGCGGCCTCGGTGGTGGAAGTATAAACGGCCACCCGCCATCTGGGTTGCGGCTAGGGATGCCGAACGCGGGCCCGCGGTTCGGGCGGCTCAGGCGGCCCGACGGCCCGCCGTGGCCGCCTCGAGCCCGGCGAAGTCGTCGTGGTAGAGGTCCGCGACGACGGCGCGAAGCTGCGGGGTCCAGAGAGACCGCACATCGGCCGATCGGGACGCGTTGTCGTGCCGCAGGGCCTCGAGTGATCCGCGGACGGACGCGAGCCTGCCGATGCTCCTGAAGAGCGATTCCAGCCCTGCCGCAAGCTGCTCCATGTCGATCAGCCGGTCGAACCGCACTCGATCGAGCTCGAGCACTCTGACCTGGGGAGCGAAGTGCGGATCCCACTCGGTTCCGTGCCGGGCGAGCCCGTGGACGAACTGCTCGAAGGAGATGACCTTCTGCATCGTGTTGATCCGCGCCGCCTGCCACGCCTCGACCGACGTGCCGAGCCTCACTGGCGTGGCGTAGGAGGCGAGATAGGCGAGCGGGTGGAATCGTCGGGCGTAGCGATTCAGCTTGTTGCGATAGTTCGACTCGACCCGTGCGAAGGGATCCCGAGTCACGGAGAACCAGGTGTAGGCCGCGAGTCGCCTCGCCACTGCGGCGATCTCGTCGCCTTCGAGCCGCAGTTCGTAGACGCCCGTCGCCCCGCGTCCGACCTGCGCGGCCGTCTTCCGCGGGCAGTCGCGCGGACCCCGCCTGGCGGGCATGCCGCTGGCGTCCAGCAGGAGGTTGATCATCGTGGTCGAGGCGCACTTCGGCAGCGGCGCGTAAACCAGCCGCCAGGGCTCGTAGACGACGAGATGCATGGAACCCCACCCCGGACGAGCGCCCGGAACGCGGCCGAGCGTGCCTCTCTCTTCGGCCCACCGCGATGCCGCTCGTCACAAAACCGGCATCGCGACGCCGGTGCGCGGAGCCTGTCGCCCATGCCAGACGACGCACTCCCCCCAGCTTCCGTCGATTCACGGGTGCGGCGGGATCGGCTGGATCGTGCCGGTGGCGAGGCCGGCTTGGTAGTCGTGCCAGGTCATCGCGGGGCGGCCCGTATCGATCGGCGTCATCGTGATGCAGGCGTCGACCGGACAGACGATCGAGCAGAGGTTGCAGCCCACGCAGTCGTGCTCCCGGACTTTCGGCACCGGCTTGCCGGGCACGCGGCCCGGACCGAGGCCGTAGGGGGCGGGATCGACAAGATCGATGCACTGGTGGGCACCGTCCTCGCAGGCGATATGGCAGAGGTTGCAGCCGATGCACTTCTCGTAGTCGATCCGCGCCACCCGCTTGGAGTGCAGGTCGAGCTGCTGCCAGTCGCCCACCTGCGGCACGGCCTTCCCCCGGAGATCGGCGAGCGACCGCATGCCTTTGGAGTCGAGGTAGGCCGAGAGGCCGTCCTTCATGTCCTCCACGATCCGGAAGCCGTAGTGCATGATCGCGGTGCAGACCTGCAGGCTCGTCGAGCCGAGGGCGACGAACTCGGCCGCATCCCGCCAGCTGCCGATGCCGCCGATACCTGAGATCGGCAGCCCAACCTGCGGGTCGGCCGCGCAGGCGTGCACCATGTTGAGGGCGATCGGCTTCACGGCCGGCCCGCAGTAGCCGCCGTGCGAACTGCGGCCGGCGACGTAAGGCTCGGGCACGAGCGTGTCGAGGTTGACGTTCGTGATGCTGTTGATCGTGTTGATGAGCGAGATCGCGTCGGCGCCGGCCCGCTTCGCTGCGCGGGCGGCGTAGACGACGTTCGTGATGTTGGGCGTGAGCTTGACGATCACGGGAATCGTGGCCGCCTCCATCACCCAGCCCACGATCGTCTCGGCCACCTCCGGGTTCTGCCCCACCGCGGAGCCCATGCCCCGCTCGCACATCCCGTGCGGGCAGCCGAAGTTGAGCTCGATGCCGTCGGCCCCGCAGTCGGCCGACCGCTTCACGAACTCGTGCCACCGCTCGCGGGTGTCGACCATGAGGGAGGCGATCACCGTGTGCGCAGGCCACCGCCTTTTGACCTCGGCGATCTCGTCGAAGTTGGTCTCGGGCGACCGGTCGCTGATCAGCTCGATGTTGTTGAAGCCCGCCATCCGCAGGCCACCGAGCGTGAGGCCCGAGTAGCGGGACGAGACGTTCACGATCGGCTCGCCGATCGTCTTCCAGACCACGCCTCCCCACCCTGCCTCGAAGGCGCGGTGGGCCTGATGGGCGGTGTTGGACGGCGGCCCGCTCGCCACCCAGAAGGGATTCGGGCTCTTGATGCCGGCGAAGTCGATCGAGAGATCGGCCATGGGAGTGGATCAGCCCTGCTTCAGGGCCGCCTCCAGTTCGTGGACGCGGATCGGATGGTCGAAGCCGGAGCCGGTGGCCCCGTCGGGCATGCCCAGCCGCGAGGGCTGCAGCGGGCCGCGCACGGGCTCGCCACCGAGTGCGGCGTGGACGCCACGGGCGGCCTTTTTCCCTTCCGCGACGGCGTTCACCACCTCGCGGCCGCCGCTGGCGGCGTCGCCGCCGACGAACACCGTCGGCAGGCTTGTCTGCATGGTGGCCGGATCGTGCACCACGCGGCCCCGGCCGTCGAGCTTCAGACCGGGAAAGAGCCGCGTGAGGAGCCCGGCCTGCTTCTCCTGGCCGACCGCCTTGAGCACCATGTCGCATGGCTCGGTCCACTCGCTGCCTGCGACCACCCCGACGCGGCCGTCGCGCACCTCCGTGCGGGCGAGCGTGAGGCCCGTGACGTGGCCGGCGTTGCCGACCACCGCGATGGGCACCGTGTCAAACAAGAAGGTCGCCCCGTCGGTCTTGGCGAGGTCGTACTCGAAGGGATAGGCCGACATCTCCGCGGGGCCACGGCGGTAGACGATCGTCGCCACCTCGGCACCGAGCCGCTTCGCCTGTGTGACGGCATCGATCGCGGTGTTGCCGCATCCGAGCACCGCCACCCGCCGGCCCACGGGCACCTGGTCGAGCGGTCGCGTGTGGATTTGCTCGATGAAGTCGAGTGCATCGATCACTTCGGGCAGGTCCTCGCCCGCGATGCCGAGCCGGTTCGCACCACCAAGTCCGATGCCGATGAAGATCGCGTCGTGATCCCGCTCGAGATCGGCCACTGGCATGTCTCCGCCCACATCGACGCCATAGCGAAACGTGACACCGAGCCGCTCGATCATCCGCACCTCGTCGAGGCTCACCTCCGGCCGCATCTTGTAATAGGCGATGCCGTAGGTGTTGAGGCCGCCACCGGCCGGCTTCTTCTCGAAGACCGTGACGGCGTAGCCGAGCCGGGCGAGTTCGGCCGCACAGCCGAGCCCCGCCGGGCCGGCCCCCAGCACCGCCACGCGGCGACCGTTCTTCGCCGTCGCGGGCTGCAGCACGTCGATGCCGTGCGCGGACACGTGATCGGTGGCATGCCGCTGCAGCCGGCCGATCTGGATCGGCTGCTTCTCCAGGTCGAGCATCACGCAGGCCCCTTCGCAGAGCACCTGCGTGGGGCAGACCCGCGCACAGCTCGCGCCGAGGACGTTGGCCTCGAGGATGGTGCGGGCGGCCCCGGTGAGGTTGTCGGTGGTGATCTTGCGGATGAAGGTGGGGATGTCGATCCCGGTGGGACAGGCCTTGATGCAGGGGGCGTCGTAGCAGAACAGGCAGCGGCCGGCCTCCACCCTCGCCTCCTGGGGCGAGAACGACGGCTTGATGTCGGCGAGATTCGCTGCGGCCGTGGCCGCGTCGAGGAGGGGCTGGATCGGCATGCGGCAACGCTCCCTTTCCGACGACCGGTTCGCGAACCCGGGGCGACCTGGCCCGCGATGATACGCCCGGGACGCTTGCGGAAGCCACCCGGGTCGGGCCACGATACGGCCATGACCGACGTGCTCGACCCGCAGCGGACGCTCCGTGACCTCGAGGATCTCCGCTCGCTGACGGGCGATGCCGACGGCGCCCAGCGCGTCGCGTTCACCCCCACGTGGGTCGCGGCCCGGAGCTGGTTTCGCGAGCGGCTTGCCGGCCTGCCGGTGGAGATTCACCAAGACGCCGCCGGCAACGTGTGGACCACGCTTCCCGGCGAGAGCGACCGCGCGGTCGTGATCGGCAGCCACATCGATTCCGTGCCGAACGGCGGCTGGCTCGACGGCTGCCTGGGCCTGATGGCCGGCGTGGAGGTGCTGCGGCGGGTGTCGGCGGAGCATGCCGGGAAGCCGCCCGTGACGCTCCGCGTGGTGGACTGGGCCGACGAGGAGGGCGCCCGGTTCGGCAAAAGCCTGTTCGGCTCGGCGGCCTGTTCCGGCAATCTCGATCTCGACGAGGCGCGGCGGCTCGTCGACCGGCAGGGCATGTCGCTCCCCGACGCGCTGCGGCAGGTGGGACTCGACTTCGAGCGGGTGAAGGAATGCGGCCGCGAACTCGACACCGCCGGGGCGTACCTGGAGCTTCACATCGAGCAGGGGCCCGTGCTCCTCGACCTCGGCCTGCCACTCGGCGCCGTGCTCGGCACCTTCGGTGTGGAACGGCACGCGATCACGTTCCACGGTCAGGCGGCCCACTCGGGCTCCACGCCGATGAACCGCCGCCGCGATGCGTTTCTCGCGGCCGGCAGGATGGCGCAGGAGATCTACGCGATCGCCGCACGCAGCGGCGGGGGCGTGTGCACGATCGGCTCGTGCACGACGACGCCGGGCATCGTGACGAGCGTGGTCGAGGAATGCCGGATCACGCTCGACCAGCGGCACCTCGATCCGGTCGCACTGGCCCGCATGCACGCGGAGGCCCGCGAGGCGGCGGCCCGGTTCGCGACGGAGGGGGGCGTGGAGGTGTCGTGGGAGCGGCTCTGGCACATTCCCCCTGCGCCGTTTCACCCCGACCTGATCGGCTTCGCCGAGGAGGCCGTCCGCGAGACCTGTGGCACGTCGCACCGCCTGCCGTCGGGCCCGCTGCACGACGCCGCCGAGATGGCGATGGCCGGCGTGCCGACGGTGATGCTCTTCGTGCAGAGCCTCCACGGCATCAGCCACAACAAGATCGAAGACACGCGCACGGAACACCTGGAGTTCGCCGTTCGGGCGCTCGACCGACTGGCCGACAAGACGATGCGCTGGGTCGCCGGATCCGAGCCGAGGAGCTGACGATGGAACACCGCAGCACGCACGCCCGCAAGGAATACGAGCGGGGATCGCTCGACGAGACCACGGTCGATCGCGATCCGATCCGTCAGTTTGCAGTCTGGTACGACGCGGCGGTCGCGGCCGGCGTGCCCGAGCCCGAGGCGATGACCCTCGCCACCGCCACGCCGGATGGGCGGCCGTCGGCCCGCATCGTGCTGCTCCGCGGCTTCGATGCCCGCGGCTTCTGCTTCTTCACCAACTACGACAGCCACAAGGGCCGTGAGCTCACGGCGAATCCCCACGCAGCGCTCACCTTCCACTGGGCCGACCTGGAGCGGCAGATTCGGATCGAGGGCCGCGTCGAGCGGACGACCGCCGCCGAGTCGGACGACTACTTTCGGACGCGGCCGAGCACGTCGCGGATCGGGGCCTGGAGTTCGCCGCAGAGCCAGGTGATTCCCGACCGGGAGACGCTCGAGACGCTCTTTGCCACGTTTCGGACCGAGCATCCAGACGACGCGGCGATCCCGCGGCCGCCGAACTGGGGCGGATTCCGGCTCGTGCCTGAGCGGATCGAGTTCTGGCAGGGACGGCCAAGCCGCCTGCACGACCGACTCTGCTTCCGTCGCGGTCCGGGTGGCGACTGGCTCCTCGAGCGGCTTGCGCCATGACGACGCAGCAGGAGACGACTCACGAGGGCGAGCCGGCTCGACCCAGCGCGACGTGGTCGTAGACACCGAGGTCGTGATTCGCCTTGCGGAGCTTGTCGGCGATCGCGCGGGCGATGTTGCGCCAGACCACCGCGTGGATGGCGGCATCGGTGTCGCGGAGCGTGTCGAAGTCGACTCGATGAAGGACGAGGCACTCGACCTCGCTTTCGGCGACGACGGTGGCCGACCGCGGCGACTCCTCCGCGAATGCCATCTCGCCCACCATCGCGCCCGCGGTGAAGGTCGCCAGCCTCCGGTCCGGCCCTCCCGGGACCGCGATCCAGGCGGAGGCGAGCCCCCTGGTGATCAGGATGATCGACGTGGCCTCGTCGCCCGCGGTGACGAGGCGTTCACCTCGACGGAAGGCCGCCGGCTTCATGATCGCGGCGAGCCGCTCGATCTGGGCCGCCGTGAGGCCATGGGCGAGGCCGTGGTCTGCCAGACGATCGAGCGTCCGCGGCGGTGGCGCCGGCATGTGCCGCTCGAGGACGACGTCCTCGCACCACTCGAGCGCGTCGTCCGTGGAGGAAAATCGCAGCCGCGACTCGGTCGGGGAGGGAGGATCGTGCCGCCGAAAGGCCGCCGCGAGCGGCGTGAGATGCTCGACGTGGGTCACCAGCACGCCGGTGCCCTGCGTGGCGAGGCGGTCCGCCAGATCGGAGAGGAGCGTGGCCGCCGCGTCGTTGACACTCGTGACGTGGTGGCAGTCGAGCACGAGCAACGCCGGCAGATCCTCCTCGGCAAGATCGCGGACGATCGGCTCGGCCGACGAGAAGACCAGGCTCCCCTGGAGCTCGAGCACGCGGATCGCGGCTCCGTGCTGCTGCAGGCAGTGTCGTTCGGCGGCCGACCGGCTTCGGCTGGAGCCATGATCCGCCGCGGTGAAGGTCAATCGTCTGCCTTGGTGCGGACTGTGGGGCGGGTCGAACTGGTGGAGATCCCAGAGCCGTGACAACTCCTCGCAGACCTTGATCGCCCGCGCGCTGTTGCCGTGGACGTCGAGCCGGGGAGAGAACACGCCGATCCCGAGCTGCCCAGGGAGCACCGCGAGCACGCCGCCGGCCACGCCGCTCTTGGCCGGCATGCCGACGTGGTAGATCCAGCCGCCCGCGTAGTCGTACATGCCGCAGGATGCCATCACGCTGAGGACGCACTCCACGTGGTCGCCCGAGATGGCCCGCTCGCCGGTGATCGGGTTTTGCCCATGGTTCGCGAGGGTGGCGGCCATCAACGCGAGGTCACGGCAGGTCACCGAAATCGCGCACTGGCGGAAGTAGACCTCGACGTCAGCCATCGGGTCGTCGGTGAGGACGTCGAAGTTGCGAAGCAGGTGCCCGATCGCCCGGTTGCGGTGGCCCGTGCGGCTCTCCGACTCGTAGACCGCGAGATCGACGTCGAGCGGGCGGCCCGCAAACCTTCCGATGCACGCCCTGATCCTCTCGAACCGCTCCGCGGGATCCGAGGCACGGACCTGCCCCGTGGTGGCGATGGCCCCTGCGTTGATCATCGGGTTGAGCGGCCGGCCATTCGCCTTGTGCAGGCTGATCGCGTTGAAGGCATCGCCGCTCGGCTCCACGCCCACCTTCGCGAGCAGGGCGTCGCGGCCGTTATCCTCGAGCGCCAGGCCATAGACGAAGGGCTTGGAGATCGACTGGACGGTGAAGGGCTGTGTCGCATCGCCGACCTCGTAGACGAAGCCGTCGGTCGTGGCCACGCAGATCGCGAAACAGTCGGGATTCGCGCGGGCCAGTTCGGGAATGTAGGTCGCTACCTCGCCCTCGTGAAAGGTCCGGTAGCGACGATGCATCTCCTCGAGGAGGCTGCGGATCGGGGAAAGGTCGGCGGAGGCTCGGCAGTTCGGCGCTGTCATTGCCACAGCAAACCCCGCTCGTGTGCCGTGGTCAAGCGACCCTCGGCCGCCGTGATCGTCATGGCGTTATGAGGCTGGCCGGAGGCCTGCCAGGGCCACGGCGAGGTCGGCGGCAACGCGAGCATTGTTGAGGAGCAGCGCCTCGTTCGTCTTCACGCTCGCCCCGCCGGTGAGCGCCCGCATCCGGTCGAGCAGGTAGGGGGTCACGCCGCGGCCGGTCACGTCGGCCGCCTCGACGAGCGCCGTGCCGAGGGCGGAGTCGTGGAGGTCTTTCGGCAGGGCGTCGGCCTCCGGTACCGGATTGGCGACCACGAGGCCCGACGTGAAGCCGAGATCGAAGTGCGTGCGGACGGCGTGGGCGACGTCGGCGATCGAGTCGCACCGCCGATCGACCCGCAGGCCGCTCTCCCGTCGGTAAAACGCCGGGAACTCGTCGGTGCCCATGCCGAGGATTGGCACGCCGAGCGTCTCGAGCATCTCGACCGTTCGCGGCAGGTCGAGGATCGCCTTCGCGCCGGCGCAGACCACCGCCACCGGATAGCGCGAGAGCGCCGTGAGGTCGGCCGACACGTCGCCCGTCTCCGTCGCGCCACGGTGCACACCTCCGATGCCGCCCGTCGCGAACACGCGGATACCGGCACGCCACGCGGCGAACATCGTCGCCGCAACCGTCGTCGAACCGCAACCGCCTGCGGCGACCTCCGCTCCGAAGTTCCCAAGGTTGACCTTCACGGGATTCGGCGCCGCGGCCAGCCGAGCGAGTTCCGCCCGCGAGATGCCGACGCGCACGGAGCCGTCGAGGATGCCGATCGTCGCGGGGATCGCGCCGCGGGCCCGGACCGCCTCCTCGAGCGCTGCCGCCACCCGCTCGCCGTCGGGCTGGGGCAGGCCGTGCGTGACGAGCGTGGTCTCGAGGGCCACCACGGGCCTGCCGGCGACGATCGCCGAGGCGACGTCGGGGCAGACGCGAAACAGTCCGCTCGCAGACGCGGTCACAGGTACGCTCCGATCATTGACCTCGCGGCAAGATAGGCCGCCCAGCGGTGTTTCAGCAACCGGGTCAGGGCGTTGCTGGGCCGGACGGCGTCGCCGCAGCCGGGCGTCACCGCCATCCCTCGTCGCCGTGTCCTTGCTCCCCGCCGGCCATCGTTGCCATCGACGCGAACACGGCGGCATTCACCTGATCCGGCAGGAACCGCACGGCGCCGTCCGCCAAGACGCAGGTCACGCCACCCGAGTGGAAGCTGTTGGGTTTCCACGGGGAACTCTGCGTGGAGTTGGGCGTCGCATCGAAGTAGGCGTACATATGGAGCATCATGCCACGACTCGTCTCCAGGCCGAATGGTGCGGACGAGGGAGTGGCATGCTCCCGATACTTGCGGCCCCACACCTCGCAGACCATCGCCGTGTGCGACACGCCGTCGGCGACTGCCGACAGTCGTGTTCGCGAATCGTTGTAGAACAGGCCATCGTTGGCGTTGCAGTGGCCGTAGTTCAGCGTGCCGTCGGGATGCGGCATGGTCGAATACTCCGTCGATCCAGCCACCGCAAAATAGTGCGCGATCCGGCAGATGTTCGCCGGGATCTGCCAGCTCGTGGTCAGGCCGCTGTAGGGGTCGCTCGGACACAGGAAGGTCGTGAACTGCTGCTGCATGACCGCCACATTCGCCTGGGAGGCGTACTGGGGACGGGTCGCAAAGTCGAGACGATCGAACGCAGGCTGCTCACCGATGAAGGGGAAGACGAGGTTCATCCAGATGCCGACATCACCGTCCCAGCTGCAGTGGTCTCCCATCGCGTAGCTCGACGAATACCCCCGGTCGAGATGCGTCCCATGGATCTCGCCCGGTGGCAGACGTCCGCGGGCCGATTCATAGCCGCGGATGGCGAGGCCGATCTGGCGGAGGTTGTTGCCGCACGATGTCCGCCTGGCAGACTCACGGACCATCTGAACCGCGTGAACCAGCAGCCCGACGAGCATCGCGATGATTGCGACGACGACCAGCAGCTCCACGAGCGTGAAGCCCGCGGCCACGTGACCGCAACGGCGGGAGCGCGTCTCCGTCGTCATGCGTCACCAAACCACTCGGTCTGCCGCTCCGCGGCCAACGCCGGCGAGGCCGCCATCAGGCCGCGGGCGCCCCAGTCTTCGATCGCGAAGCTCGCCGACACGATGCCCTGCTCGATAGCGCGGCCCACGTCGCCGTGCGTGACGAGGCCGGCGAGGAATCCGCCGGCAAACGCATCGCCGGCGCCCGTGGCATCCACCACGTCGCGGCTGCGAGAGCGCCACGCCTGCGACTGCTTCTCATGCAGGTCGAGGAGCCGGCCGCCGTTCGCGGCCCGCTTGAAGGCCACGTGCCGCAGCCGTGGACCGGCCAGCGATGTCAGGAACACTTCTTCGGCGTCGCCGGTGAGTCGCCACTCGTCCTCGCTCACGAAGAACAGGTCGAGATGGGTGAGCACGTCTCGCCAGGCGGCGAGTGTCCCATCGCGCACGAGTTCGAACGGATCCAGCGACACGAGCCTGTTGTCGCCTGCCGTTGGTGCCAAGCCGTGGGCAGGTCGAGCTGCCGGGCGAGCGGCATCGGCGCCAGGTGAAACACGCGGGCCGCCAGCCAGGTAGGCGGTACGTCGGCGAGTGTTGGCGACACGTCGGCATGGCTTGGGCAGTCGAGATGATGCACGGTCCGCCGGACCGCGGGCTCGTAGAGGAGCCAGGCCCGGCCACCAGTGCGGTCGAGCCGACGAACCGCCGCCAGGTCGACGCCGCGGGCGGCGAGCGCGGCGAGCGCCTCGGCCGGGTAGTCGGTGCCCGCCACGGAGCAGATGCCGACCCGGGCGCCCCAGAGGGCGGCCGCAAGGGCCGCATGGAGCACGGCGCCGCCGGGTTCGCCCATCAGGGTGCGGCCATCGCGGAGCACGATGTCGTCGACGAGCAGGTTGCCGAGCAGCACGACGTCGGGCGCGGTGGCGGCGTTCATCGACCTGCTCCGGCCGCGGCGTGGAACGCATCGACCATCGTCTTCACGGCGACGGGGTCGAGCGGCATCCGCCAGTCGCCCCGCTGCTTCACCGCAGAGCCCACGATCAGGCCGTCGGCGGCACCGAACGCCGCCACGTTGTCGGGCGTGATGCCGGAGCCGACGAAGACCGGAATGCCCACGGCACCGCTCACCGCGGCGACCTCGGCGGCATCGGCGGCCCGGCCGGTCGCCGCGCCGGTCACGATCACGCCATCGGCCAGGGCGAACTCCGCGGCGTGGGCCGTTTCGGCGATGTCGACGTCGGCCGTGATCGCGTGCGACGAGTGCTTCTTTTTAATGTCGGCGAACACGCGGATGTGCTCGGCCCCGACGGCGGCACGGTAGCGGAGCAGAGGCCCGGCGTCGGCCTCGATGAGCCCCTCGTCGGCGACGTGCGCGAACACGAAGCCCTCGACCCGCACGAACGCCGCCCCGCAGGCAAGGGCGACCGCGACCGCCTCTTCATTGGCGGCGGCGAGCACCTGCACGCCGAGCGGCAGCGGCACCGCGCGGCGGACCTCGCGGCCGATCACCGCCATCGCGGCCACCACCTCCGGACCCACCTGCGACTTCAGGTAGGGCCGGTCGAACATGTTCTCGATCATGAGCCCATGGAACCCGGCGGCGCGGTAGGTCTCGGCCTCGGCCACGGCCCGTGCAACGTGGTTGTCGATGCCCGCGGGCTGGCTGCGGTACCCCGGGCTGCCAGGAAGCGGGCCCACGTGCAGCATGCCGATCAGCGCGCGGGGAGCGTCGAAGAGCGTCGTCATCGTCTGCCGGCGGGCGTCCATGTCCAGTGGTGTACCAGACCGCCGGGGCGACTGGGAGCCGCGCAGGTTGTATCCTGCGGTCCGCGGGCCGAAAGTTCGGCGTCACGAGGTTCCCATGACCGCACCGCAACCCGGCTCCTGGCACTGGCTCGACACCGCCGGGCTGCAGCGGCTGATCGACGCACTTGTCGCCCGCGGCCACCGAGTGATCGGTCCGCAGGTGGCCGACGGGGCGATCGTGCTCCGCGATCTGGCGAGAGCCTCTGACCTGCCGGCCGGCTGGCTCGACGAGCAGGACGGCGGCTCCTACCGGCTGCGCTACGATCCCGCCGCGGGCACTTTCGACCACGTGGTGGGGCCGCACTCGCTGAAAAACTTTCTGTTTCCCGCGCGGGAGACGCTTGCGACCTTCACTCGCGACGGCGGTGGCTGGACGCAGACGCCGCGGCCCGAGGCCGACGCACCGCTGGCCGTGGTCGGCGTGCGGGGCTGCGACCTCGCGGCGCTCGCCGTGCAGGACCGCGTGTTCCTCGGCAGCGGCTTCGTGGACGAAGGCTACCGCTCGCGCCGCGAGACGCTGTTTCTCGTCGCCGTCAACTGCCGCCGCGCGGCAGCGACCTGCTTCTGCCACTCGATGGGGTGCGGCCCCGCGGCGGGGCCGGGCTACGATCTCGCCCTTACCGAGATCGCCGGCCGGTTCGCTTGCGAGGTTGGCACCGCCCGCGGAGCCGCCGTGCTTGGCGATGTGGGCGACGCCGGAGCGATGCTCGACGCATGCTCGACCGGCGAGATCGATGCGGCTCGTGCGGTGTCCCGCGACCTTGAATCGCACATGCACGCGCGGCAGGCGACGTCCGCAGGCCCTGCGCCCCGCAGTCTCGACACGCACGACGTCCGCGACCTGCTCGTCGGCAATCCCGAGCATTCGCGGTGGGACGACGTCGCCTCTCGGTGCCTCTCCTGCACCAACTGCACGCTCGTCTGCCCGACATGCTTCTGCGCCAGCGTGAAGGAGGTGGCCGATCTCTCCGGTGACCACGTGAGCCGCGAGCGGCACTGGGCGAGCTGCTTCGCGCTCGACCACTCCCGGATGCACGACCACCCGGTGCGGAGCACGACGGCCTCGCGCTACCGCCAGTGGGCGACGCACAAGTTCGCCTGGTGGTTCGACCAGTTCGGCACGTCGGGCTGCACCGGCTGCGGCCGCTGCATCACGTGGTGTCCGGTGGGCATCGACGTCACGGAGGAACTCGCGGCGATCCGGGCGACCGACGCCAGGACCACGCCCACCGCCCCGGAGCCGCCACCATGACGTTGCCGGTCCCCGTGCCACCCGGCCAGGCGAGCGACCCCTGGCAGTCGCACGCCGCACGGATCGTGGCGATCGCGGATGAGACGCCGGGAGTGCGGACCTACGAGCTCGAACTCGAGGACGCTGCGATCCGCGCCGCGTATCGATTCGAGCCCGGTCAGTTCAACATGCTCTACCTGCCCGGCATCGGCGAGGCCGCGATCTCGGTGAGTTCCGATCCCGCCGTCACCGCCACGATCTCGCACACGGTGCGGGCCGTCGGCAACGTCACCGACGCCCTGGTGCGGCTCTGCGTGGGTGATCAGGTGCTGCTCCGCGGCCCGTTCGGCACGCCGTGGCCGGTCGAGCATGGAGCAGGCCGCGACGTCGTGATCGTGGCGGGCGGCCTTGGGCTCGCCTCGCAGCGGGCCGCGATCCTCCGCCTCGCCGGGCCGGGCCGCTGTCGGAGGCTGACCGTGCTGCACGGCGCGAAGCGGCCCGAGGGTCTGCTCTACACAAGAGAGTACGACGCATGGCGGACCGCCGGCGTGGACGTCCGCACGATCGTGGACGATGCCGAGCCCGCGTGGCCCGGGCTCCGATGGCTCGTGACCTCGCTGCTGCCCGATGCGATCCGCGATCCTGCGGCGACCACGCTGCTCTGCTGCGGACCCGACCCGATGATGCTGGGCGTGGCCGAGGCCGCGATTGCTGCGGATGTGCTTCCGGCCGAGGTGTTTCTCTCGCTCGAGCGAAACATGGCCTGTGCCGTGGCCCACTGCGGCCTCTGCCAGTTCGGCCCACACTTCGTCTGCCGCGACGGCCCCGTGCTGACGTACGATCGAATCGCCCCGCTCATGCGGATCCCGCAGTTGTGACAGCGAAGCCCCGACTCGCCGTGTTCAAGTTCGCCTCCTGCGATGGCTGCCAGCTGCAGCTGCTCGAGGCCGGGGATCGTATTCTTGAACTCGCCGGCCGGGTCGAGATCGACCACTTCCTGGAAGCCAGCTCACGGGTCGTGGCCGGGCCGTATGACGTGGGCCTCGTCGAGGGCTCGATCACCACCGCGGAGGATGCCGCGAGGATTCGTGAGATCCGGAGCCAGTGCCGGATGCTCGTGACGATTGGCGCCTGTGCCACGGCTGGCGGCATCCAGGCCCTCCGCAACTGGGGCCGAATCGACGACTTCCTCAGCGCGGTCTACGCCACGCCGGACTACGTCGCCACGCTCGCCACGAGCACCGCCATCGCCGACCATGTGCCGGTCGACTTCGAGCTCCGCGGCTGTCCGATCGACCGCGGCCAGCTCCTCGACCTGCTCACGGCCGTGCTCCTCGGCCGCAAGCCCCATGTGCCGGGCCACTGCGTGTGCGTGGAGTGCAAGGCCCGCGGCGCGGTGTGCGTGGCGGTGGCGAAAGGGATCGCCTGCCTGGGGCCGGTGACGCAGGCCGGCTGCGATGCGATCTGCCCGGCCCACGACCGCGAGTGCTTCGGCTGCTTTGGGCCGAGCGAGTCACCGAACCTCGTGAGCCTGACCGGCTTCTACGAGCACCGCGGCACGCCCCGTGACGACCTCGTGCGGCTTATGCGGTCGTTCAACGCCGCCGCTCCGGCCTTCCGCGCCGAGAGCGACCGTTTGGAGGCCGGGGCATGACGGAGCTCCGGCGGTTCGACGTGAAGTCGCTGGCCCGCGTGGAGGGCGAGGGATCGCTCCGCGTCCGTGTGGCCGATGGCCGCGTCGAGATCGCCGAGTTCTCGATCTACGAGCCCCCGAGGTTCTTCGAGAAGCTCGTCCGCGGCCGCGCGATCCACGAGGTGCCCGACATCGTGGCGAGAATCTGCGGTATCTGCCCGGTGGCCTACCAGCTCACGGCCTGCATCGCGCTGGAAAAGGCCCTGGGCATCGCGGTCACGCCTGACATCGCCAGGCTGCGGCGGCTGCTCTACCACGGCGAATGGATCCAGAGCCACGGGCTGCACGTGCACCTGCTCCATGCTCCCGACTTCTTCGGCGTGGAGAGTGGCATCGCGCTGGCCGCCTCGCGGCCCGACCTCGTCGATCGTGGCCTCCGGCTCAAGGACCTCGGCGCGCGGATCATGGAGGTGGTCGGCGGCCGAGCGGTGCACCCGATCAACGTGGCCGTGGGGGGCTTTCACAAGGCCCCGCCGACTGCTGCGATTCGCGGCCTCGTGCCCGACCTCGAGTGGGCGTTCGCCGCAGCCCTCGACCTGATCGGCGAGGTGAGCCGATTCGAGTTTCCGGGGCTGCCGCACGACTACGACGGCGTCTGCCTGCGGCCGACCGCGGGCTATCCGCTCGATGAGGGCCGGATCGTGAGCACGAGCGGCCTCGACATCGATATCGCCGAGTACGAGCGGCACTTCGCCGAGTGGCAGGTGCCCTGGAGCACGGCCCTGCATTCCGTGAGGCTTCCGGGCGAGACGCCGTATCTCGTGGGGCCGCTGGCACGGGTGAACCTCTGCCACGACCGGCTGCCGCCGCAGACGCGGCGGGCGGTCGACGCCTGCGGACTCGAGCTGCCGCTGCGGCTCTCAGCCCAGTCGATCGTGGCCCGCGCCATCGAGATCGCCGCGGCCTGCGAAGAGGCCCTCGCGATTGCTGGATCTGCTGCGGCCGACATCTCGCCGTGCCGCATGCCCTGGGAGCCGCGGGCCGGCGTTGGCAGCCATGCCACCGAGGCGCCGCGGGGCCTGCTCTGGCACCGCTACGAGATTGGCGACGACGGCCTCGTTCGTCACGCAGCCATCGTGCCGCCGACGTCGCAGAATCAGGCGATGATCGAGGCCGATCTGAAGGCCATGCTGCCGACGGTGCTCGACCGCGACGACGCGGCCGCCACCTTCGCCTGCGAGCGGCTGATCCGCGACTACGACCCGTGCATCAGCTGCGCCACGCACTTCCTGCGGCTGCGAATCGACCGGGGCGAGTGACCTTCCGGTGGCTCGGGTCATGAGGAAGCCGCAATCGCGTAAGCGATGCGGGCTGCACCACGCAGGGCCCGGGCCGTCAGGAAGCCGCAATCGCGTGAGCGATGTGGGCTGCACCACGGAAGGCTCGGGGCTGCCCATGCCCCGTCACCGGACGTTCCCCTCGGCCATCGTGGCCTCGGCTCACTCGGATGCCGCCGGCGCTTCGCCATCCTGGCTTCGCTTGGCGGCATACGCCGGCCACGGGGCATAGGCAGCCCCTCGCTGAGTGCGGGCCGGAGAGGAGTGCATGGGCAGCCCCTCGCAGAGATCGTTCTTCAGGAAGCCGCAATCGCGTGAGCGATGCGGGCTGCGGTCAGCTCTCGCTCGCTGCGGCGATCGCCTCGGACACGGTCTTCGTGCCGAGCGGCTTCTTGCCGTCGAACGGGCCGTCGGCCGAGCCGGCCGGCCACGTCTTCGGGTCGGCGTAGAGGCCGTCGTCGGCATACTCCTTCTGCAGCCGGGTGATCTCGGCCTTGAGTTCCGCGAAGACCTTCGCGACCTCGGGCCGGTTCGCCTCGTCGGGATCGAAGAGAAGGTTGTGCTGCTCGGTCGGGTCCTTCACGAGGTCGTAGAGTTCCCAGGCGTCCTTCTTCCAGTAGTGGATCAGCTTGTGCGTGGCCGTGCGGACGCCGTAGTGGGCCCGTGTGTTGTGATGTCCGGGGTCGTGGTAGTAGCGGTAGTAGACGCTCGTCCGCCATTCGGCCGGACGCTCGCCGCGGAGCAGCGGGGCCACGCTCCGGCCCTGCATCCACTCGGGGATCGGGAGCCCTGCGAGGTCGAGAATCGTGGGGGCGAGGTCTATGTTGGCCACGAACTGGTCGGGCGTGGAGCCAGCGGCGATGCCCGGCCCCCGCGCGAGCAGCGGGACCCGCAGGCCGGGCTCGTACATGAACCGCTTGTCATACAGACCGAGGTCACCGAGGTACCACCCGTTGTCGGTGGTGTAGACCACGATCGTGTCGTCGGCGAGGCCCTCGGCGTCGAGCCAGTCGAGCACGCGTCCCACGCCGTCGTCCACGCCCTGCACGCAGGCGAGGTAGTCCTGCATGAACCGCTGGTACTTCCAGCGGACGAGGTCGGCGCCCGTGAGCACGTTCCCGTCGACCACCACCTCCATCGGCTTCTCGCCCAGCCACTTCTGCCGCTCCTTGGCCGTGAGCGCCGCCGGCGGCTCGAGCTTGAGGTCGCGGCGGGTGAGGTCGCGGGCAATCGTCTGCTCGTTCTCGGGCAGCGCCACCGGCCGCGTGGCGTAGTCGTCGAACAGCGTGGGAGGCTCGGGGATGACGGCGCCCGCGAACTTCGCCCGGTTCGCCTCGTCGGGCGTCCACTCCCGGTGCGGGGCCTTGTGGTGGAGCATCAGGAAGAACGGCTTCTCCTGCGGCCGTGTCTTCAGGAACTCGAGGCCAAGGTCGGTGGTAACCGCCGTGCAGTGACCCTCGATCGCCAGCGACCCTCCCGGCACGAGGAATGTCGGGTTGCGGTAGGCACCCTGACCGGGGAGCACGATCCAGCGGTCGAATCCCGTGGGGTCGCTGCCGAGATGCCACTTGCCCACCATGCCGGTGTGGTAGCCGCCCGCCCGCATCCGCTTGCCGAGATGGTCGCGGCCGCCATCGAAGCGATTGAACACGGGCACGCCGTTCTTGTGGGAATACTGACCGGTGAGCAGCGTGGCCCGGCTCGGCGTGCAGATCGAGTTGGTGACGAATGAGTTGAGAAATCGCGCCCCCCCCGACGCCAGGCGATCGAGGTGGGGCGTCTGGTTGAGCTTCGAGCCGTAGCACGAGAGGGCGTGCTGGGCGTGGTCGTCGGTGAAGATGAAGACCACGTTCGGCCGCTTCGGGGCGTCGGCACACGCGGCCGATGCGGCCATGCCCAGGATGATCGCAGCGAGTCGGTTCATGGCTTCAGCATATCCGGGGCAGTTGCTCGCCGAGGGGCATCGGGATGATCCGCGTGCCCCCGATGGCCGTCCGCATCACCACCATCCGGGGATGGCGGTCGACCACGCGGCCGATCGCCGTGGCGTCGCGGCCATGTTCATGGGCCCGCATCGCAGCGAGCACGCGGTCGGCGGCGTCGGCCGGCACGATCGCGAGCAGTTTGCCCTCGTTGGCCACCAGCAGCGGGTCGAGGCCAAGGATCTCGCACGCCGCGGCCACCACGGGCCGCACCGGCACTGTCGGCTCGTCGATCTCGATGCCCGCGCCGGCCGCGACCGCAATCTCGTTGAGGCTGGTGGCCGCACCGCCGCGGGTCGGATCGCGAAGCACGCGGATCACCGGACAGGCGGCAAGCATCGCGGCCACGAGCCCGTGGAGCGGCGCGGTGTCGCTGGCGATCTCCGCCTCGAACTCCAGCCCCTCGCGGACGCTAATGATAGCCAGGCCGTGGTCGCCGAGCATGCCGCTGGCGATCACGATATCGCCGGCCTGCACGCGATCGGCGCCAAGGTCGATCCCGGCTGGCACCACGCCCACGCCCGCCGTGTTCACGTAGACGCCGTCGCCGTGTCCCCGCTCGACCACCTTCGTGTCGCCGGTGACGATCCGCACGCCGGCGCGGGCTGCCGCGGCTGCCATCCGCCTCGCCACCTCGGCAAGATCGCCGATCGGCAACCCCTCCTCGATGATGAACCCCGCCGTGAGGTAGAGCGGCCTGGCTCCGCTCATGGCGAGGTCGTTGACGGTGCCGTTCACGGCGAGGTCGCCGATCGAGCCGCCCGGAAAGAAGAGCGGCCGGACGACGTAGGAATCGGTCGACAGGGCCAGCCGGCCACCGGCGAGCAGGTCGGCGTCGAGATCGAGCACCGTCGAGTCGCCGAGCTCGTCGAGGAGCAGATTCGAGAAGGCCGGCAGGAACACGTGCTCGATCAGGTCGCGGGAGAGCGCACCGCCGCCGCCGTGCCCCATCACCACGTGAGGGTAGTCGCGAAGCGGCAGCGGACACGCGAAGCCGAATCGCGGAGGGCCATCAGTGGGCGACATGAGGTTGAATCCGAAGGCCGATGCGGGATGCCTCAACAGTCATCTTATCCCGGGCCCGTGGCCCGTAGGCCAGCTGCTTGTCTCACCTGGCACGACGCCGCCGGCCGGTGGCGACGCTGTGATGGCGGATGTACCATCGTCGAAACGGGTCCTTCATCACTCTTTGCTCAGCCCTGCCTCTGGAGATTGCACGATGCGGCGAATGCTCTGGATCGTTCTCGTCGCCATTGCCGTCATGCCGCGGTCGGCTCCGGCCATCGACTACCTCTACCCGTTTTTCGCGTCGACAGACAATCAGGCGTCGGAGGGCGTGCGGCGGTACGACTCCAGCAGCGTGCTGATGGCCTGCAGCTACACGGCCAGCGGCTCGGCCACGCAGGGGATGTGGTGGCTCGGCTCGCTCACGACCGGCAGCGGCACCCCCTACCAGGTCCTGCCGCAGTTCACCGGCCAGACGGTGACCACGTCGCTCTACTACGGCCCCAATACGGCGTTCGCGAATCCGACGCTCGGCTCCGGCACCATTCAGATCGTCGGCAGCTACAAGTACGCCGAGGCCGCCGACCCGAACGTGAATCAGGGCCTGCTCTACACCGGGCCGCTGAGCGGCGTGGGGGGCACGTGGACGCAGCTCTCCGTGCCGAGCAACCTCACGACCGGCACCGTGGCCAACACGGTGCCGCACAGCGTGATGGGCGAGGTCGTGGTGGGCAACTATGAGCTGGCGGGCGTGCCCGCGTCGGGCAACGCCTTTCTCTACAACACGACGAGCGGCTCCTACACGATCTTCTCGCTCGGCGGCGTGCAGAATCTGACGAGTGCCTACGGCGTCTGGCAGAACTCGGCCGACAGCTACACGATCGTGGGGGGCTCCCAGATCGGCGGGATCAACAAGGCCTACATCCTCGATTACACGCTCTCGACCGGCTCCTTCGGCGCCCCGACCTACTTCGCCCCGCGGGGTGAGAGCGTGACCATCTTGTCCCACTTCGAGGGCGTGTCGGGACTGGCTGCGGGAAGCTACGCCCTGATCGGCATGACGGTCGATTCGGGCAGCAACCCCATCGGCGTCGACTACGTGGTGGCCACCCGCACCGGCGACGGCTCCTTTTCCCGGGGCGACTGGGTGCCGCTCTCCGTACCGGGGTCGGCGAGCACGACCGGCAACACGGTGATCGACAACTTCGCCATCGGTGTCTATACGACGAGCACGTCAGCGGGCACGTCCGCTTACGTCGCCACCGTTCCCGAGCCCGCCGCGGCAGGGCTGGCCGTCGTCGGCTTGGTCGTCTTCGCCGCGATCAGGGCCCGGCGTCACGCCTCGGAGGCCGCGAACCGGCCCGCGTGATAGTAGGCGGCGCAGGCCCCCTCGCTCGACACCATCGTCGCGCCCAGCGGGGTCCGCGGTGTGCATTCCTTGCCGAAGGCCGGGCACTGGTTGGGCTTGAGCGTGCCCCGCAGCACCTCGCCGCTGCGGCAGAGCGGCGACTCGTCGGCCGTCACGTGCCCCGCCGCAAACCTGGCCTCGGCGTCGTAGTCGCGGTAGGCCTCGGCGAGCCGCCAGCCGCTCGCCGGGATCACGCCGATCCCCCGCCAGGCCCGGTCGACCGGCTCGAACACCTCGGCGATCACGGCCTGCGCAGGCTCGTTGCCCCGCTCGCTCACGACGCGGGCGTAGGCGTTCTCCACCTCGTGGCGGCCCGCTTCCAGCTGGAGCACCGTGCGGCGGATGCCCTCGAGCAGGTCGAGCGGCTCGAAGCCCGTCACCACGATCGGCACGTGGAACCGCTCGGCGAGCGGCGGATACTGCCAGGTGCCCATCACGCTGCACACGTGCCCCGCCGCCAGGAACGCCTGCACGCGATTCCCGGGCGACCGCATGATCGCCTCGATCGCCGGCGGCACGAGCACGTGCGACACGAGCATCGAGAAGTTGGCCAGCCCCTGCTGCTTCGCGACCTTCACCGCCATGGCGTTGGCAGGAGCGGTCGTCTCGAAGCCGATCGCCAGAAACACGACCTGCCGCCCGGGATGCTCCCGGGCGAGCGTCACCGCGTCGAGGGGCGAGTAGACCACGCGGACGTCGGCTCCGCGGCCCTTCACTGAGAACAGGTTCTCCCGCGACCCCGGCACGCGAAGCATGTCGCCGAAGGAGCAGAAGATCACCCCCGGCTGCGCCGCGATCGCGAGCGCCTTGTCGATCGTCTCGAGGGGTGTCACGCAGACCGGGCAGCCCGGCCCGTGGATCAGCTCCACCTCGCCCGGCAGGAGCTGGTCCACGCCGTTGCGGATGATCGAGTGCGTCTGCCCGCCGCAGACCTCCATGATCGCCCACGGACGTGTGACGATCCGCCGGATCTCGGCAGCGAGCCGCTTCGCCGTGTCGGCATCGCGGTATTCGGCGAGATGCTTCATGGCCCGTCGGCCTCGGCGGCGGGCAGCTCCTCTCCGCGGAGCTCGGCGAGCCCCTCCTCCAGCAGGCCGAGGTCGGCGAAGGTCTGGAGCGTGGCCCGGGAGGAGGCCTCGTCGATCTTCGAGATCGCGAAGCCGACGTGCACGATCGTGTAGTCGCCCACCGCGATGTCGGGCAGATACGCCAGGCAGATCTCCTTGACGACGCCCCCGAAGTTGACGCGGCCCATCCGCGTGCCGTTGGCCTCGTGGATCGACTCGACCTGTCCGGGCACCGCCAGGCACATGAGCCACCTCCCGTCCGGGCGTGCGACACCGGCCTTCGGAGTCACCACGCTGTCATCATTCTACGGCGAGTCACCTCCGGGCAATCGCCGCTCAGCCAAGCGGAGCCGATTCGAGCCGGAGCACCACCGGCCGGGAGGTCCGCAGGGTCACCCGCGGCTGTGGCACCACGGGAGCAGGATCGGCCAGCCGCGGGCGGAGCCTCGCGAGGATCGTGCCCACGATGATCTGCGACTCGATCATGGCGAAGCTCGCGCCCAGACAGATGCGCGGACCGGCGCTGAAGGGCAGATAGGCGAACTTGTTCTTCTGCTCCTCGCGGCCCGGCTCGAACCGCTCCGGCCGAAACGCCTCCGGGTCGCTCCAGAGGTGCGGCAGGCGATGGAGGGCGTAGGGGCAGAAGATCACGAGATCCCCCTTCGCCACCCGGATGCCGGCGAGGTCGTCGGGGCCGAGTGCCCGTCGATCGAACATCCAGACCGGCGGATACAGCCGAAGTGTCTCCTGAATCACGGCCTTGAGCCGCGGCAGGCGAGCGGCGTCGTCCACGGTGGGGGGCCTGCCGCCGGTGGCCGTCACGAGCTCAGCCCGCAGCCGTTCCACCTCGTCGGGATGCCGGTCGAGGAGCACCCACAGCCATGAGAGGGCATTCGCCGTCGTCTCGTGGCCGGCGATCATCATCCTCATCACCTCGTCGCGGAGCTGGGCGTCGCTCATCGACTCGCCCGTCTCCTCGTCCCGTGCCGCCATCAGCGCGGTGAGCAGGTCGCGATGTGCATCCGCAGTCTCGCCGCCGGCCAGACGCCGCCGCCGCGCGACGATCAGCCGTCGCACGATCGAGTCGAGCGCGTCGAGCGCCGGCCGCAGTCGGCGGTTGTTGGTCGTCGGCAGCCAGAGCGGCGGCCGGACCGGCGACGACACCCGCGCCGCGAGGCAGGCGAGGATCGTGGGAAACACTCGATTGATCTCGTCGGCGCTCTCCGCGAGATCGTCGCCGAAGAGCGTCTCGGCCACCGCGCGGAGCGTGACCTTCATCATGTCGGTGCAGGCATCGACCGAGTCGCCCCGCCGCGCCGCCGCCTCCCAGTCGGCGGCACACTCGGCCGCCATCCGGGAGATGATCGGCCCGAACCGTTTCACGCTCTCGCCATGGAACGCGGGCTGTGCGATCCGCCGCTGCCGCTTCCAGAAGGCGCCGCCGCTGGTCAGCAGGCCGTTGCCGAGCACGAACTGCACGGCGTCGAAGGCGGGCGTGTGCTTGTCGTAGTTGCCGAGGTTGTCGAGAAGGACGTGCCGGATGACCGCCGGGTCGGAGACGAGATGGCCGCGCTGCAGGCCGATCTTCAGCGGCACCACCGCCCCCTGGGCCGACCGGCGGCAGAACTCCCCGAGCGGATCGCGGGCCAGCGTCTCCAGGTCGCCGCCGATGAGTCGGGAGAGGAGTCCGGCCATGGCTCGCGTCGGAGTCTGCTCCCTCACGGAGGACTTGGGAAATCCCGCCGCCACCCTACACCATTCCAGTCGCGGAGATTCGCGCAGGATGACGGCGTCGATTACGATGCGGTCATGATCGTTCCGCACGCCCCCCAGCTCCTCGATGCGCTCGACGTCGTCGACTCCGGCGCCATCTTCGCGCGGGCCGAGGCGATCCTTGCCGGCGAGGCGATCAGCGAGCCCGAGCGACGGGTCCGGCTGCACGTCGTGAAGGCGGCGATCACCGGCACCGTGATCCGTCCCTCCGACGACTCGCCGGAGATGCGGAATCCGGCGTTCTGGATCCTGGTGAACGACCGCTTCGTGGTGGCGCCGGGCGTCGCGGCCGTCGATGCGATCGAGGATCTGTGGGTGCTCCATGGCGCCGACGGGGTGCCGGTCCCGCGGATCCGCTGCCTCAAATACACCACGCTCGTGCTGATCCAGGGTGTGATCCAGTTCTTCCGCGACACGCACGACGGCGACGGCCTCGAGGCGGTCAATCGGCTGATCGGCCGCAAGGTCGTTCCCGAGGAACTGCCGAATCGCGGCGACGACATCCTCTGGCGGCGGCACTTCGACGCCGCCCGGCTGCTCCCCGGCGATCAGGTGTGGTTCGACAATCCGTTTTTCGACCGCGGGCGGGCCCTCTTTCGGGAGCGATTCCACCAGGATGCGCTCCACGCGGGGGCGGATGCCGACACCGCGACGCGGACCGCCCGCACGCGTGCCGAAGCTCTGACCGCCGGCGAGGAGGGGAGCAACGCGTTCTTCCTGGGAGACGACCGGTTCATTCTCGGGGCGGATTCGCTCGTGCGGGCGTTTCGCGGGCCGCTCGACGGTCGCGGTGCCACGCAGCCGCCCGCGCACGAGCTCGTGTTCACGCGGAAGATCTTCAGCCTCACGCGGTTCCGTCAGCACATGATGGAGGACAACTTCTCGGTGCAGGCCTGCCTGCGAGCCGATCCTGCGGCGGTGCGGCCCGAGCAGTTCACGATCGAACGGGTGCGGGCTCCCCTCGATCCCGCCCATCTGCTTCGCTACGACGCCCTGCACCCGCCCGAGCAGGAGCTGGGCGGCCTGATCGCCGCGCTGGCCAGTGCGAACCAGCCGCCCGTGATCGACCGCCGGGGGCATGCGGCCGTGACGGTGTTCGCGCCGCACTACGACTGGAAGGAGCAGCAGCGGGTGCGGCTCGCCATCGACGCCGTGATGCGGGCTGACCCCGATGCCATCTGGTGGCTGCTGCGGGACCATGCCGACGACGACCGCTATGCCTACACCGCCTCCCGCGGCAGCGAGGTGCGGAACTTCACCGTGGGGATGATCTGCGGCGATCTGGCCGACGCTCGGCTGTGCCTCGGGTTCACCCGCAGGCTGCCACTCGTGCCGGGTCGCTTGCCCGATTCGTTTCACCCTGAGCGGGAGTTTCTGCGGCAGGAAGCTTCGTGGCGGGAGGCCCGCATGCCGCTGTTCGCCATGCAGTCGGCCCTCTGCGAAGCCGCCATCCGGGAGTGGGATGGCGTGGTCGCCACCGAACCGGGCGAAGACGGCAGAAGCCACCGGTTCTCGCCGGAGGAGAAGTCGCGGTATGCGGTCGCCGTCCGCGCGGAGATCGACGCACTCGCCCGTACGCGCCGGGCGGCCTGCGAGGAGGTGATCCTGCCGTATCTCCCCGCGCCCGCGGGCTGGGACGGCTACGATGCGGAGCGAACGCTCGTGTCGGACGCGAGTTGCTGAGCCGTGACGCCGCCGCCGACCAGCAGGCGACGGTTTGCAGTACACTCCCGCCAAGAGGAACGAAACACTGAGGGGTGATCACCGTGCCTGAGCGCACCATCAACACGTTCGTCATGTTGGCCTGCATCACCGCCGGCAGTTGGGTCGGACACGCGGTCGCGGGAGCCGCTGCAGCGCCGCCGAACGTGGTCATCTTCTATGCCGACGACCTCGGCTGGGGTGAACTCGGCTGCCAGGGCAATCCGGAGATTCCCACGCCCCACATCGATTCGATCGCGGCGGGCGGCGTGCGATGCACGCAGGGCTACGTGGCCGCGACTTACTGCAGCCCGTCGCGGGCCGGCCTGATGAGCGGCCGCTATCCCACCCGGTTCGGCCACGAGACCAACGACGATCCCAACACCAGCGGCTTCGTCCGCGAGCAGACGCTGGCAAGCCGCCTCAAGGCCTGCGGCTACGCGACGGCATGCGTCGGCAAGTGGCACCTGGGCCAGACGCCCGACCGGCTCCCTATGGCCCGGGGTTTCGACGAGTTCTACGGGACGCTTGCCAACACGCCGTTCTTCCATCCCACGCAGTTCATCGACTCACGGACCTCGCCCAAGGTGGTCCAGGTTCCGGACGACGGCTTCTATACCACCGACGCCTATGCCGACCGCGCGGTGGCGTGGCTGCGCGACCATGCCGGTCGGCCACGATTTCTCTACCTGCCCTTCAACGCGCAGCACGCGCCTCTCCAGTCGCCGCAGCGGTATCTCGACCGCTTTCCACGCATCGCCGACGAGCAGCGGCGGACGTT
The DNA here is from genome assembly GCA_046076065.1 of Planctomycetaceae bacterium. Classification (GTDB taxonomy): domain Bacteria; phylum Planctomycetota; class Planctomycetia; order Pirellulales; family UBA1268; genus QWPN01. The sequence continues at coordinate 28,400 of JBJTRH010000356.1, forward strand.
CGCCGCCATGCTCTCGGCGATGGACGACGCCGTGGGCCGCGTGCTCGCGACGGTGCGGGAGCTCGGCGAGGAGGAGAACACGCTCGTGTTCTTCATCGCCGACAACGGCGGCCCGACCAGGCAGACGACGTCGGGCAACGGGCCGCTCCGCGGGTTCAAGGCGATGACCTACGAGGGTGGTCCGCGGGTGCCGTTCCTGGTGCAGTGGAAGGGGCACGTCCCAGCGGGCACCACCTACGACCTTCCGGTCATGAACCTCGACGTGGTGCCCACGGTCATGGCGGCGGTCGGCAAGCCGGTGGCCGCCGCAGACGCGGTCGACGGCGTGGATCTCCTGCCCCATCTGACGCGCGCGAAGGCGGGCCGGCCGCACGACACGATGTGCTGGCGGTTCGCGGGGCAGTGGGCGGTGCGGAGCGGCGAGTGGAAACTCGTCGTATCGAGGGGAGGGTCGGGCGCTCCCGAACTCTACGACCTCGCCGCCGACGTCGGCGAGCAGAACGACCTCGCGGCCCGCGAGCCGGAACGGGTCGCTGAACTCAAGAAACTCTACGACGCGTGGGATGCGGAGCAGGCCCCGGCGGCCCCGCCACCGAAGCCTGGCCCCAAGAAGAAGGCCGCGGCGAAGAAGGCGGCCTCTGACTACACTTAGCGGTCAGGGCTGTCGGTGGTCCGTCGCAACCCGTACTCGTCGCCAGAGGGTGACGCGGTTGTTGCCTGAGTCGGCCACGGCGAGGAGGTCGCCGTGGCTGGCGATGCCGTAGGGCCAGCACAGGGTGTCGGCCATCACGGCCTTCCAGCGGTTCTCGCCCGCCGCCTCGAAGGTGTGTTGTCCGAGCACGGCGGATGCGTCGGGGCCGGAGGGCAGGCCGTCCGTGAGCGGCCAGAGGAGGATGCGATTGTTGGCGGTGTCGGCGACGGCGAGCGAACCCGCAGCAGTCGCGAGGCCGTAGGGAAACCGCAGCCGGTGAGGGCCCTGCGGCCGGTGGGGCAGTTCCATTGCGGTCGTGAAGTCGGGCTGGCCGAGCACGAGATCGGCAGGCCGGTCGGTGTCGGGCCGCCCCCGCCAGCCGAGCACGCGATGGTTGCCGGCGTCGGCCACGAACAGCATCCGCTCGTCCCCGGTGATCGCATGCGGCCAGCGAAATGAACCAGGCCCGACGGCGGCGCCGCGGTTCTCCTCGTTGGACTCGAATCCGCTCTGGCCGTGCACCACGTCGGCCGGCGCGTCGCGGTCCGGCACGCCGTTCCAGATCAGCACGCGGCGGTTGCCGGTGTCGGTCACGTGCAGCCGGCCCGCGACGACGGCGAGGCCATAGGGCCAGTAGAGGGAGCTTGCCGTTGGGCCACCGCTCCGGTTCGGCTCGACAGCGGCGAGCGACGGCTGGCCGAGGCACCAGTCAGGTGGCGTGTCGCTGATGTCGGGCACTCGGTTCCAGACGAGGATCCGGTGATGCCAGGCGTCGGCCACCAGCAGCCGGCCGTCGGCCACGACCACGCCGGTCGGCAGGTGGAGCCCATTGGCAGGCCCGCGGCCCCCAGCTGCCGGGCCTTCGGACTTCAACGACGGCTGGCCGAGCACCAGGTCGGCCGGAGCGTGCGACGCGGTCGGCACGCTCCGCCAGATCAGGATGCGGTGGTTGCCCGAGTCGCAGACCACCAGCCGCTCTGCGTCGAGCCAGACGCCGCGAGGTGCGTAGAGGTGATCCGCGGTCGGCGAGGCGTCGGGCAGGGCGAGGCCACCGGGCGAAGGAGCCCCGAGCCAGCAGGCGGGCAACCAGCCTCCCGGGGTGGCGGGGGCCGTCGTCACACCTTCACCTCGACCACGCCGCCAACGACGCGGATCGGAAACGGCTCCAGATGGCAGTCGGGGGCCGACAGGCACGCCCCGGACTCGGCGTCGAAGCGGTAGGCATGCCACGGGCAGGTGATCGTGGCCTCGTCGGCATCGACCACGCCACGCTCGAGCGGCAGGCCGATGTGGCCGCAGGCGTTGCGGAAGGCCCGGACCTGGCCCTTCGCCTGCACCACGATGATCTTCTCGCCCCCAGCCTCGAAGGCGAAGGGCCTGTCGGCGGCCACGTCGTCGACCCGCGGCCCCGCATGCCAGCCGCCCTCGGCCCCCGGCAGCTGGATCTGCACGAGCTCCAGGGGCGGCTCGGGCTCGGGCGTTGGTGCCACGCGAATGATGCCGTGCATCGCAAGCAGGGCCCGCACGCCCGGGTCGTCCACGAGCTCGAAGAGGAGCTCCTTGCCGCGGGGATCCTCCTTGAGCCGCTTCACGATCGTCGTGAGACCCGCCCGATGAAAGGCTTCGATCGCCTCTCGGACAGCCTCCGCCTTCCCGCGAGAACCCTCGTCGAGACCGTCGAGCGCCTCGATGGCGTGATCGACCCGGGCGGCGAGAGCCTCGAGGTCCTCGTCTTCGGCAGGCCCGGTGCTGTGGTTCGCGTCGTGCATCATGGCGCCGCCGGTCCGACCGCCTGGTAGCCAGCGTGCTGTTCGAGGGCTTCGAGGGTCTTGAGCAGAAGGATCTCCGCGAAGAGTCCACGGGCGAGCGTTCCCAGGGCCTCTTCGACCGTGGTGGCCGAGGTCACGGCGGTTCGATGGGCGACGATCGATCGCTTCGGCAGCGACCGGAGCACGAAGGCCGCGCCGTCGGTGTCGTCGAGCAGGAAGTCGGCAAAGATCGCTGCCACGAACTCGTTCACCGCCACGGTGGTCGCGGACGGATCACCCCGCAGGGCCGCGAGTGCCGCGTCGGTGCCGCGGTGGCGTTCCTCGAGCCGCGCGACGAACCGGTCGGTCGCCGTCTGCAGGAGGAAGTCGAACTGCTGCCGCTGGTGGAGGTCCATGATGACGCATTCTACATGGGCTGTACGTGCCCGGTCGCTGGACGTTCGGTGGGCTCAGGGTTACCCGTACCCCGTCGCCGGACGTTCGAGGATGCCATCGTGGCATCCTCTCACTCGGATGCCGCCGTCGCTTCGCCATCGTGGCTGCGCTTGGCGGCATACGCCGGCTCTCGGGGTACGGGCAACCCTTCGCTGAGTTCGTGCCTCAGCAAGCGCAACCGCGTAAGCGGTACGGCTGCATCCCGCTTGGGCTGAGACTGGCGGGATGCGCGGAGCGCGCGTGTGAGCCGTATCAGACCGTGGTGCTTCGGATCTTGTCGAGCCTTGCGTGAATCCCATCGAGGAGCTCCTTGGCCGTGGCGGCCTCGTCGGTGGCTTCGTGCCAGGTGAAGAGCTTCAGCGCCTTGGCGAGCTTCTCGATCGCCGGCTTGAAGATGCCGAGATGGGCCAGAGCATTGCCCTGGTTGAGCAGCGCGCGGGCGTGGGCTACGGGGTCGCGTGCCTCCGTCCGCACTGCGAGCACCTCCTCGTAGAGCTCCACCGCCTCGGCGAGATTTTCGGCCGGGTGCGTGGACGGGAGATACTGCAGGGCGCTGGCCAGGTTCATGGTCACGCTGGCCCACTGGTCGGGATCGGCATCGCGGTCCTGCACGTCGCGGGCCTTGCGGAACGACTGCACGGCGATGCCGGCGCGGAGCTGGTCGCTCGCCTCCCGCGTGGGCATGCAGAGGTAAGCCAGGCCGAGATTGTTTTGCAGCTGAGCGTAGCTCGCCGGATCGGAGTCCTGGGTGATCCCCGCGGCGAGCGCCTTTTGGTAGCAGGTGACCGCCTCGACGAGCGGCCCGCGGCTGCCGTCCGCACCGCGGGCCTGGTGCAGCGTGCCCAGCCGCATCCAGATGTCGGCGAGCAGTCGCGGCAGTTTCGCCTGCTCGCCGAGCTGCAGGGCCTGCTCGAGATGGTCGATCGCGAGGTCCGCCGCCTCGGCCGGCAGGGTATCGGCGACCTGCTGGTGGAGCACCGCGGCGAACACCGGCGACGCGGGCGCGGCCTGCTCCGCCGCCTCCGCGAGCAGCGTGCGTGCTGCCCGAGCATCGCCCCGCTCGAAGAGCCCCGCGGCGGCGGTCATCTGCACGAGGGCCTTCAGCTCGCCGTCGAGCGGACCGGGCTCGGGCAGGTCGTCGATCAGTCCGTGGGCGAAGGCGGCTGACCGGGCCAGCGCGACGAACGCCGGATCGCCTGCGGCCTCGATCGCCGCGAGGGCCTCGGGCGACGGGGCGAGCACGAAGGCATTGTGGCGGTCGAGAGGCGATGAACCAGTGACGGCCGCGGCGGTCGCGGGCAGGATCGCGGCCGCGGCCACGTCGTCGCCGAGCATCGCGGCGGCCCGCGTGGCCTCGTTGCCCGGCAGTGCGAGCAGGTGCGATCGCGGAAACGCGAAGATTCCCACCGGCTGAGGACGCGGGATCGCGGTCATGCCGGAGCCTCCGCCGGGGCGAGTTTCACGAGCAGGAGATCGACGAGCCGATCGACCGCGGCGTCGACCTTCGGCGACAGTCCCTCCCCCACCTCGAACCGCTCTCCCTCGATAAGGTAGGCGGTGACATCGGCGGGATAGTCGTCCTTGAGGAGCCAGCGGGCGAAGGCGATGGCATGGTCCCATCGGAAGGCGTGCAGGTTGATGCCCGCGAGGGGCGGGAGGTTCTCAACCTCGCGGCCGGGCACCTCGAAGAGCGTGCCCGGCTCACTGCCTGACGTGCAGGCATCGACGAGGATCACCCTCGGTACGCCCCGCATCTGAAAGGCCACGTCCATGCCGCCGGTGCCGCCGTCGGCACACAGCACGCCCTCAGGCAGGCCGCGATCCCACATCCTCCGGACGAGCACCGGCCCCGCCGCGTCGTCGCCCCGCAGGAGATTGCCACAGCCGATGACGAGCACCCGCCGCGACATCACCCCGTCTCGCCGATCCGAAAGCTCGCCAGCTCGCGGCCCGTCTTGCCGTCGTACGCATGCACCGTGCAGACGAGGCAGGAGTCGTAGGAACGGGCCACGTGCCCCATCTCCACGGGATCGGTCGGATCCTTGATGGGAGCGCCGATGAACGACTGCTCCATCGGGCCATGCACGTTCTTCGCGTCCTGCGGGCCGATGTTCCACGCGGTGGGCGTGACTACCTGGTAGTTGGCGATCTTGCCCTGGTCGATCACGATCCAGTCGGAGAGCGACCCACGGGCAGCCTCGGTCGAGCCGAAGCCCTTGCCCGATGCATGCTCCACCGGCTTGGAGTAGAAGGGGGCGTGGAGGTCGATCTCCGAGAGCCACTTTCGGGCGAGCGCGGAATACTTGCAGGCCTCGTGCATCCGCGCCATGACGCGAACGAGGATGCTCGGGCCGACCTTCTGGATCGCGTCGAGGAACAGTGGATCGTGGTCCTGGTGCGTGGCCGCACCCGGGCGGCCGGCGATCACCTGCCGCGCGAGCGGGCCCACCTCCAGCGGCATCGAGCCCTTGCCGGGCACCTCGTACCGCGGGCTCTTGGCCCAGGAATACTTGCCCTGCTTGTGGCCGTCGGCCGGATCGATCGGCTCGGTGCGGCCCTCCCACGGGTGCAGATACGTGTCGCCCGCATAGAAGCTGTGGGCGGTGCTCTCGCGGACATGGAGGTGGTCGAAGTCGTGGTAGGCCGAGCCGTCGTACACGCCCGCCCGGTTGATCAGGGCGGCATTTCGGCCGTCGATCGTGGGCCGCTCGTAGAGCTCCGGCTGGAAGTAGGTGCCCGTGGCGAGAAACGCCCCGCAGCCCTGGCCGTAGTCGCCGAGGCCGGCCCGTTTCGCGAACCGGAGAAACAGACCGCAGTCGCTGTTTCGCTGGGCGTCGTTCTCATCGGCCCAGGCCCACATCTGATCCCAGGTCCTGATCTCCATCCACTTCTCGATCGAGCAGCCGAGCCACTCCTTTTCGAGCCACTCCCGCTTCCAGAAGTCGAGGATCGCGATCGAGCGGGTGACGTCGGAGAGGCTCGGGGCGCACATCACGCCGCCGGGGATCATGAAGCTCGAGTGCGGCCACTGGCCGCCAAAGATGGCATACACCTCGACCGGCTTGCCCGAGAGCGTCACGCCCTTCTCGTAGCCGGTGCCGGTGAAGGGGGCGAACCGGCGGCAGACCTCGTCGTATTCCGGCAGGCGGGCGTAATTCTTGTTCGTCAGGTCGATCGCGAAGAGCGCATAAAACCACCGCGGGATCGAGAGCAGCGTCTCGCAGGCCTGGGCGATGTTGCGAACGAGCGTGGCATTCTTGGGCACGTGCGTCCGCCAGGCGGTGTCGAGGGCGTAGCAGGCCTTGTAGAGGTGGCTGCCCCCGCAAATGCCGCAGATGCGTGGCGTGACGATCAGCCCGGCCTGCGGATCCTTGCCCTTGAGGATGATCTCGAAGCCCCGAAACATGCTCGCTTCGGTCCACGCGTTGGTGACGACGCCGTCGGTGACCTCGATGCGGAGATCGAGGTCGCCCTCGACGCGGCCGAGGGGACTGATCCGCATCGGCTTCGGTGCTGCGGTGGCGGTGGCCATGGAAACGGTTCCTGGGTTGGCGTGCGGGGAAAGGGCCTCACACTACGAACATGTCTTCCTTGGTCCATTTCGGTGCCGCGATCTTGGCGGCCACCGCATGAGCGAGATACGAGAGCTGGCCGGTGCCCGTCTGGTGATCCTTCGGGATCACACCGGCGACCTTCTGCGTCTTGAACACGGTGCCCGGCATGAGGTCGTAGAACGGATACTCGGGCTCGGTGCAGCCGGTGCAGGGCATGCCGGCCCGCGTCTTCGACGACTGCCGGTTCCAGAGGATCCGGTTGCAGGGCGACCGCGTCATCGGGCCGCGGCAGCCGAACTCGTAGAACAGGCAGCCGGTCCGCGTGCCCTGGCCGAACTCGTGGGTGTGCTGCTTGTACTCGTAGAACTGCACCCGCGTGCAGCCGGTCTGCGTGAAGGTCTTGAAGAAGGTCTGCGGCCGCTGGAGATCGTCGAGGGCCACGTCCTTGAGCCGGCCGCTGGCGATCGCCACGAGGATCTGCGTGACCCAGTCGGGATGGGCCGGGCAGCCGGGGATGTTGACGACCGGCAGCCCGAGCTTCGAGCGGAAGGTCGCGCCGAGGTAGCCCCCCTTGTTGCGCTTGAGGTACTGCAGGCCGATCGAGTCGGAGGGATTCGGCGCCGTAGCGGGGATGCCGCCCCAGCAGGCGCAGTCGCCGAGGGCCACCACGGCGCCCGCGACCGACGCCAGCTCGGTCACCCAATCCTTCATGGGGCGGTCAGCGAACATGTTCCAGCGGCCGGTGCCGTTGGGCGCCCGGATCACGGTGCCTTCGAACACGAAGATGTCGAGCGGCCGCTTGCCCGACACGAGTTCGGCCAGCATCGCCTTCACGGGCTCGCCCATCTCCATGCCCAGCGACGGATGCCAGAGCACGTCGATGCCGAAGTCGGTGACGAGGTCGCAGGCGCTCGGCTCCTCGGCGTTGAGGAACGACATCGTGTTGCCGCTGCAGGCACCCCCCTGCAGCCAGAGAAGCGTGGCCATGATCGACCTCCTTCACGAGGACCCGGTCCAGGACCAACCGGTGCGATGCCCAAGCGTGTCGCCCACCCCTGCGACACCGGTGAAGTGTACGCCGTCGGCGCATGCCGAGGGAAGCCACGGGCGGCGTATGATGTTGACGACTTCGCGAGGAAGCATCAGGACTTTTTCGCACCTCGCGTGGTGAAAAATCGACGCCGCATCGAAGGCCTCCTGCCGTGCACGAACTGTCGATCGCCAACCGGATCGTGGAACTCGTCGCCGAGCATGTCGGTGCTGCCGGCGCGGAACGGGCGACGGCCGTCACCCTCCGCATCGGCGAGCTGGCGTGTGTCCATGAAGACGCCCTGCGATTCAGCTTCAACCTCGTTCGCGAGGGGACACCCGTGGCCGACGCCGAGTTGCGGATCGTGACGGTGCCGGTCACGATCTGGTGCCCGGCCTGCGAGCGGGAAGTCACCCTGCCAGGGATTCAGCGGTTCGCCTGCCCCGCGTGCGGAACGCCGAGCGGCGACATCCGTGCCGGTCGGGAACTCGACCTCGAATCGATCGAGCTGTCCGGCGGCACCTGCACGAACGAGAGAGCCCCATGATCGAGCCCCGAATCCTCGAGGTCCGCACCAAGATCCTGAAGAAGAACGACGAACTGGCCCGTGAGCTCCGAGCGAGGTTCAGGCGGGCCGGCGTGCTCGTGGTCAACATGGTCTCGAGCCCCGGCACCGGCAAGACGGCCTTCCTCCGGGAGACGCTCGCCCGCCTCCTCGCCCGCGGCGAGCCCTGCGCCGCGATCGTGGGAGACCTCGAGACCGACAACGACGCCCGGCGGCTCGCCGAGAGCGGCGCTCCCGTCCGCCAGATCATGACCCACGGCCTCTGCCACCTCGAGGCCGACATGGTCGAGAAGCACCTCGAGGGCTGGGATCTTGCGGCGATTCGCTACCTATTCATCGAAAACGTCGGCAACCTCGTCTGCCCCACGAGTTGGGACCTCGGCGAATCGGTGCGGCTGGCGCTGCTCTCCGTGACCGAGGGAGAGGACAAGCCGTTGAAATACCCGGGGCTCTTCAACACCGCCGACGCGGCGGCGATCACGAAGATCGATCTTGCCGCGGTATGCGAGTTCGACCGTGCGAAGGCCGTGGCCAACATCGAGGCCGTGCGGCCGGGGATGCGGATCTTCGACGTGTCGGCGAAGACCGGCGTCGGCCTCGACGAGTGGCTGGAGTGGCTCGCCGAGCGACGCGCCGCCGCCGTACGCTGACGGTCAGTCGCGGCGGTGACGACGGCGGCGAATGAGCAGGGCCATCGCCGCACCGGACAGGATTGCGTAGGTCGTCGGCTCCGGCACCGCCACGAGGGCGATGAAGTTGCCGAGGTAGGCGTAGTCGACCGCGTAGCCGGTCGGCAGGTTTGTAACCGAGCCGAACGTCCCGCTCAGCGACCCGTAGCTGGCGAACACATAGGCCGGATCGTCGAGCGTGCCCAGCGTCGAGAAGTCGACCGTTGAGGTCGGTGACGTCAGGTCGAACAGGCCAGCCACGTTGAAGATGTCGGTGAGCCCTGCGTTCGTCCCGTCCACCTGGATGGCGAGCGTGCCCGCGAGCGTGCTCCCGCCCCCGACCGAGAACGTGCCGATGCTGCCCACGCCCGGAGCCATGGTGGCGCCAGCACTGACGCTCAGGCTCGAGGCGAGCGAGCCCGTGCCGGTCAGCGTGCCGGCGGCGACCTGCGTCATGCCGGTGAACGTGCTGGCGGCATTGAGGGCGAGGCTGCCGAGGCCATTCTTGATGAATGTCTGCGTGCCGGTGTTGCCGGCCGAGGCGATTATGCCGCCGTAGGTCGCCGCCACGCCCGAGTCGACCGTGATCGTGCCCGTGCCACCGGTCGCACCGTCTGTCGGTCCGAGGCCGATGCCCCGCTTGGGATCGAGCACGAACGTGCTGCTCGTCGTGAGCTGGAGAGCCCCGCCGTTGAGCAACAAACTGTTGGTGAAGGCCGAGATCGGAGCCTGCGGCGAGCCGGGGCTCCCGGCCGTGCCGGTAAGCGAGCCGATCTGACCGAGCTTCGAGTCGGAAGAGATCCGGAACACGCCCCCTTCGACCACCGTGCCGCCCGAGTAGTTGACGACCGCACCCGTCGGCTCGAAGGTGCCGGAGCCGATCTTGCGGAGGGCGAATACGTTCTGGGTGCTCCCCGTACTCACGATCGGGGCTCCAAGGTTCCCGGAATAGACGTTGTCCGTACCTGCTGGGATGTTGAGCGTGAGTTGGCTGATGTTGGAGCCCTGGTTCTGCACCCAGGCCGTGCCGCTGCCGATCGCGTAGAGGCCGGCGATCTCCATGCGGGCCGGCCCGTTGGTACTGCCGTTGCCGTCGCCCATCGTGAGCGTGGCATTCGTCGCCGTGGTGAGGCTGCCGAGCCGCACGACCGTGGTCGCGGGCAGACTCCCCCCGCGGGCGATGTTGAGCACGCCCGAGCGGATCAGCGTCTCGCCGGTGTAGGTGTTGGCGTTGCCCAACGACTGCGTGTTCGTCGACAACTTGTCGACCACGAGGTTGAGATTGCCGGTGATCGTGCCGAAGAACGGCTGTGAGGCGGCACCGCCGGCACCCGAGAGGATCAGATCAACGGTCGTGCTGCCGGAGTTGGTCACCACGCCACCCACCGGCATGTAGCCCGCCGCAGCACCGCTCACCTGCCAGTCGGGGCCGATGTCGGAGAAGCGGTTCGTGGAACCCGTGGCCGTGATGCCGTTGAGGTCGAACGTCGCGCCGCCCGCGACTTGGAGCCGCGGGGTATTGGACCACGAGGCACCGCTGTCGAGCTTGACCGTGCCCTGATTCACGTAGACGAACGAACTGCTCACGATCGTGGAGGCGATCGTGGTGGTGCCCGTGCCGTTGAAGGCGATGCCGCCGAAGAACGTGCCCGACAGGGCCGACTGGCCGAGCGTCTGGGCGCCTTCGAGGCGGATGTTGCCGGGGCCGTTGTAGACGATCCACCCGGGGCGGCTCGGCGTATTGGTGCCCGTGTTGGTCACCGGCGTCTGGATCGTGACGCCGGCGGTGTTGATCGAGTGGATCACGACGTCTTCACCATTCGTGCCTGCCACGCCGGTGATGCCGCCGCCGGTGAGCACGATCGGGTTGGCTCCGCTGAACAGCAGCCCGTTGGCGGCGTAGAGCCCGGTGCCGGCGTTGGTGACCGTCCGCGAGGCACCGCTCGAGTTGGCGATCTGGAGCGTGTTGCTCGAGTGCCCCGTGATTGCCTCGTCGGCGGCGAGCGTGAGCCGGATGTTGTCATTCACGGACGCGGTGTCATAGGCCGCTCCGGTCGCGACGGCCGTCTGCTCGGTCGAGGGGTTAAGAAGTCGGACGCCCGTCGACGCCTGGTACGTCGCGAAGCCGGCGCCGTTCCCGCTGGCCGACGTGTCGGCCAGAGCACCCTTCAGCACGGGGGCCTGGGGCGTGCCCAGGGCCGCGCCGGTACCACTGACGGCATTCAGGTAGCCCGCCGTCCCGGTCGTGGGGGCCGTCGTGAACACGATCGAGGCATTCCCCGCAACGCCCGTGCCCGAGCCGAGATTCGTGCCGCGATAGAGCATCGTGGCTCCGTTGAGGTTCGGGGTCGTGCTGCTCGCGACCACGAAATTGCGGTTGCGGACCGAGCCGAACGTGAGCGTGGCCGGCTGGGCCGGATCGGCCTCGACCGTAAACGTGTCGAGCCCGCTGCTGCGGCTCGTCTGGTTTGCATCGACCGCGGTCGTGTTTGGCGCGATCACGCCGAAGAGCAGCGGGCCCGAGTAGGTCTGAGCGCGTGGGGCAGCAACGCCAACACCCGAGATGGCGAACTCACCGTTCTTGATGCCGAAGGCGGCGTTGGTGTTGGTCGTGTACACGCCGCCGACGAGCGAGCCCATCTGGCCGGTCGTGCCGAGCGACAGCTTGCCGCCGTTCACGCCCACGAGGACCGTGTTGGCGACGAACGCGTCCATCTGGTTGGTGCCGGTGAGGTACTGGGTGCCCGGTCCATCCTTGAAGAAGCGCACGGCGTTCGACGCCGTGGTTCCGGTGGCCCCGATGTTGCCGGCGAACGTGAACACGTCCGACGCCTGGCCGTAGGACCCGATCTCGATGGCCTCGGAGTTGGTGCCGGTGGTGTTGACGATCGAGGCGTTGGGGCTCGTGCTCTCGAGCCCGCGGATCACGGGCCGGGTCGCCGAGTTGACGATGTCGATCCGGGCCACGTTCGTGCCGGTGCCGAGGATAACCTTGTTCTTCAGGGGCAGGGCGCTGAGGTTGTTGTTGAGCGAGCCGCCAGCGAGGGGTTGAAAGACACCCTGCTGCAGCGTGAGGTCGCCGCTGAACCGCGTCCAGTCGAGGCCAAAACCAAAGCGAACCGCACCCGGCGCGTAGACCGTGCCGGTGGTGATCACGATCGGCGGTTGGACGGGATTCTGGTTGTTGATCACGAGGCCCTGCGTGCCCTCGATGAGGAGTTTGCCGCTGGAGTTACCGGGCGTGGCCCCGGTCAGCGTGTCTTCGCTGAAGGACAGGCTGTTGCCGCCAAACACGGTGACCGTGGGCGTGCCGACAGCCGAGGCGAACGTCAGACTGGACACCGGACCGGCGTTGCGGCTGGTCGCGAGCAGGGACAGGCCCGTTTGCGTGAAGGGAAACGTGGTCGTGCCCGACACGTTGGTGATCGAACTCACGACACTCGTGTCGACCGTCAGCGAGCCGAGCGTGACGTTGCGATCGATCGCGACGGCCCACGTCGACGTATTCGTCGCGATTACCGCGGTGGAGCCCACGCCATTGGGCGCGCCGCCCACCCAGTTGGCCGACGTGTACCACGTGGGCACCTTGATCGCGGGAACGGGATTGTTCGCCGCGGTACTCGGCGTGAACGTGGTGGCCCCTGGCGACTGCGAGAATCGCGAGAAGGTGCCCGACGTCGCCCCGTCGCCGACGACGTAGTAGTAGTTGTTGGCCGAGCCCATGTTGGCACCGCCCCATGTGCCGGTGATCCGCACCAGGTCGCCATCGCGAAGGGGCTGCGAGGTCGTCCAGTTCGAGCCGGTGCCGAGGATAGAGACGAGCACGCCCTGATCGGCGGGGTTGCTCGTCCACGTGGAGGCGGCCCTGACCGGCAACGCGGTCGCGCCCAGCGCGGCGACGAGCAACACGAGACGCAGGTGGCACTTCATGGCAACGATCCTCCGGGCGAAATCCTGGCGGCCAAAACGGCTGACGAACGCGACTGCCGCAACGGGCGGAGCAACCTTCCCCCGACACCACTTCGCGTTCTCTCACAGCCGATGCAGACCGTCAACGCTCGCGGAGCCGCGGTTTCGTCCCTTTTCTGCCCGATTCGTCCCAGCGACGCGCAACTACTGGCAACTCACCTCGCGGCGGGCGATCGCGGCCTGGCCAAGCGCGAGTCCGCCGTCGTTGGCGGGCACCGTCCGATGCACGAGCACGTCGAATCCCTCGTCGCGAAGCAGGAGCGCCGTCCGCTCCGCGAGGATCGCGTTCTGAAACACGCCGCCCGTGAGTCCCACCGTGCCAAAGCTTCCCCGTTCGCGGAGGAGGCGGCACGCGGCGACCGTGAGCTGTGCGATCGCTACGTGGAAGCCAAGCGCGATCAACGCCGCCGGCACGGCCGCCGCGACATCCGCCACGACGCCGCGCACGATCGGCCGCCAGTCGAGCGCGACGGAGCCGTCGGCCGTCTTCACGGCCTGCCCTGCGTAGTGTCGTCGCGATCCGGCTGCGGCGGCAGCCGACTCGAGATCGATGGCTGCCTCGGCCTCGTAGGCGATCGAGTGACGCAGCCCCAGCAGCGAGGCGATGGCGTCGAAGAGCCGGCCCATGCTCGTCGTGGTCACGCAGCCGAAGCCTCCGGCAAGTTGGTGGACGACCACGGCGCGTTCCGGGGGTGGAGCCGCGGCGATGCATGGGAGGTCGCTCCGCGGCTCGATCCCCGCCGTCTGAAGCACCGCGAGGGCCGTCCGCCACGGGTGACGGATCGCGGCATCGCCGCCCGGCAGCAGGAAGGGGACGAGGTGGGCCGCTCGCACGAGCACGCCTTCCCGCGACACGAGCATTTCGCCACCCTGGATCGTGCCGTCGCGTCCGTAGCCGGTGCCGTCGAAGCAGACGCCGATCGTGCCGTCGGCGGCCGACAACGCGATGCCATGCTCGGTGAGGAGCGCCGCGACGTGGGCCTCGTGGTGCTGCACCCTCACGAGCGGCAGGCCGCGGGCTGCCGCGAACTCGCGGGCCCACCGCGTCGACAGATGCCCGGGATGCAGGTCGGCCACCACGGCCGCCGGGGACACGGCGAGCAGGTCGATGAGCCGCGTGGCGGTGCGGTCGAGGGCCTCGAGCGTCTCCAGGTTCTCGACGTCGCCCACGTGCTGGCTCATCACCGCCTCGGTGCCACGGGTAACGCACAGCGCCGCCTTGAGCTCCCCACCCACGGCGAGCACCGGCGGTCCGTCGTCGGCAAGGCGGATCGGCAGGGGACAGTGGCCCCGGGATCGACGCACGGGCTGAGGCACGCCGACCACGCACCGCACCACGGAGTCGTCGCAGGCCACGTGGATGTCGCGGTCGTGCATCAGGAACGCATCGACCAGCACCGTCAGCCTGCGGATGGCCTCGCCAGTGCCGATCGCGATCGGCTCCTCGGAGAGATTGCCCGACGTCATCGCCAGCGGCGGCAGCCCAGCACAGAGCATGTGGTGGAGGGGCGACGAGGGCAGCATCACGCCGAGAATCTCGCTCCCCGGGGCGACCGCTCCGGCGACGGTCGGCTCGCCGAGCCTCCGCCGCACGAGCACGATCGGCCGCTCCGCCCGCTCGAGGAGCCGCCGTTCCTGTTCGCCGAACTCCGCGATTGCCCGCGCCGCCTCGATGTCGGCAACCATCACGGCCAGCGGCTTCCGGCCCCGTCGCTTGCGGTCGCGCAGCCGCTGCACCGCTGCCGCGTTCGTGGCATCGCACGCCAGATGAAACCCGCCCACGCCCTTGACGGCCACGATGCCGCCGCTGCGGATCGCGTCGCGGGCGGCGTCGATCGCGGCCCAGGCGAGGATGGTCGCCGTGCCGGCCTGCTCCGGCACGGCGCCGCCTGTGGTGGCGAACCACACGCTCGGTCCACAGCATGGACACGCGATCGTCTGCGAGTGAAATCGCCTCGATGCCGGATCGTGATACTCCGCCGCGCACGCGCTGCACATCGCGAAGGTTCGCATGGTGGTGGCCCCGCGGTCGTAGGGCAGCGACTCGATGATCGTGTAACGCGGGCCGCAGTCGGTGCACGAGATGAACGGGTGTCCGAATCGCCGGTCGGTCTGGTCGGTCATCTCCCGAAGGCAGGCATCGCACGGTGCCACGTCCGGAGGCACCAGCGCCGGCCGGCTCCCGCCGGCCCGGTCGCTGTCGAGGATCAGGAACGGGCCCGTCGGAGCGGCGACCGGTGGTGGGAGCATCTCCACGGCGACGCGATCGACGGCCGCGAGCGGCGGCGCCTCGGTGGCGAGTCGAGCGAGGAACGCCGCCACCGCCTCGGCCGAGCCCTCGATCTCCGCGGTCACGCCGGCGGGGCCGTTCTCCACGTGGCCGCCGAGGCCGAGGCGGGTGGCCAGCCGCCAGACGAACGGCCGGTAGCCGACGCCCTGCACGATCCCGGTGATCCGCACCCTCCGCCGCTCGAGGCCGCTCATGCCTCAATCGTATCCGGCCCGCGAGCCGTCGGACGCCCGCGTCAGAACTGCTCCAGTCGCAGGACGTCCACCGGCTCGATCCAGGCGGTGAGCCGGTCATCGGCGAACGTGGGGCCCTTGAGCTCGTCGAGGATGCCGCCGGCGACGTCGGCCGGCACGATCGTCTCGAAGCGGACCAGCGGCCTCGATCCCGCGGCGGACTCGCGTCGCCCGCCTCCGTGGCAGGGCACGGCCGTGTAGCCCGAGGCGCCGCGGTCGCGGACCATGGCCACGAGCGCAGGCTCGGCCGTCGCGGGGCCGACGACCGTGATCCGCCGCATCTGCACCGTCACCCGCTTGCGGGTCGCGTGGGGATGCCCGGAGAGCTGCCTGTGGCCGCCGAGGCCGACCACGTCGAGCCGCAGCCCGGCCTGTTCGAAGTCGAGCGCGAGCTCATGGAGCTTCTCCATCACGCTGTGGTCCACGAGCTGCGCCCCGGCGAGATTCACGATCACGTTGTTGTGCTGCACGAGGCCGAGCTGTTCGATCTGGCGGCGGAACGGCAGCCAGTTGCTGAACACCGCCGAGCCGCTGGCGTCGATCTGGACGGTGGCGTCGTCCACGGTGCTGACCTTGAGAAACGGCTTGAAGAACGACGACAACGGCACCCCGTTGATGGCATGGATCACGAACTTCAGCAGGATCCCGATCCCCACGCCGACGAGCAGATCGGTGGCCAGCACGCCGACGATCGTGGCCACGAAGATCAGCAGCTGCTCCGAGCCGATCTTGAACACGTTGATGAACTCGCGTGGTGACGCGAGCCGGAAGCCCGTGTACACGAGCATCGCGGCGAGTGCCGACAGCGGGATCATGTGGATCAGGCCCGGGGCGAGGGCCACCGCCGCCAGCAGGAAGATGCCGTGCCAGAAGTCGGCGAACCGCGTCCGGGCGCCGTTGTCGATGTTGGCCTTGCTCCGCACGATCTCGGAGATCATGGGGAGGCCGCCGATCGCCGCGGCGGCGACGTTCGCCACGCCCACCGCCAGGAGATCGCGGTTCATGTCGGTCTTCCGCTTCCAGGGGTCAAGCAGATCGATCGCCTTGGCAGAGAGCAGCGATTCCACGCTGCCGACCAGGGCGAACATCACCACCCACCACACGGCCGTGAATCGCAGGTCGGGCCGCGTGAAGACGGCGAAGTCGGGAGTCGTGATGGCGGCGGCGAGGTTGCCGGGCACGCTGACGAGGAACGACTCGCCGACGGCGTAGTCGTGACCGGCGAACTGGTAGTAATGGTCGTGCGACAGGTCGAGCCAGCGGCCGAGCGGCACCGCCACGGCGAGCACCAGCAGCTGCGCCGGCACGAGCCCCAGCCACGAGGGGCGAAGGAGGCCGCGGATCATCGGCCAGCCGAACAGGATCGCGAGGCTCACGAGGCCGATCGCGGTGATCGCGGGATTGAGGTGGAGGATCTTCTCGGGCAGCTCCCGGAGAATCTCCAAGGGCTCGCCCTTGGCCTTCTGGCCGAAGACGACCGGCAGCTGCTTGAGACAAATGATGAACCCGATCGCGGCGAGCATGCCGTGCACGACGGCAGTGGGGAAGAAGTCGCTGAGCGCACCGGCCCTCAGCAGGCCCAACGCCACCTGCAGCAGGCCGGCCACACAGCCCACCGCGATCGCCATCCGGTAGGCCTGGAAGTCGGCGTCGGGATCGGTTCCGCCGGTGTACCCGAACGACTGCATCGCCCCGAGCACGATCACGATCATGCCGGCGGCAGGCCCCTTGATCGTGAGCTCGGAGTTGCTGATGAAGCTCGTGACGACCGCGCCCACCACGGCCGTAAAGACGCCCGCGACCGGTGGAAACCCGCTTGCCAGGGCGATGCCGAGGCACAGCGGCAGCGCGATCAGGAACACGAGGAATCCGCTGATCGCGTCGGGCTGCGTGAACTGGAGGCACTCGGGCCAGCGGCCGCGGGGGATGTCGCCGGCCGGGGCCGGGGTGGGAGGCAGGTTCATCGGTGGTCTCCGGGGGATGCGGGAGCGGCATGGTCATGGTGCCGCGACGCGAGCAGCGACGTGGCCACCTTCTCGAGCGAACGGACGAGCGGGCCGGGCCAGATGCCGAGCCCGAAGAGGATCACGAGCAGGCCCGTGAACGCGACGCGCTCCCGGGGCAGAATCGCGTGCCGGGGTGCGTCGACGGTGACGGGGCCGCCGAACACGCGAAACCAGCCGCGGACGACGGCGATCGCGGCGAATACGGTCGTCAGGATCACCAGCAAACCGGCGTGGGTGTGGTCGTCGAGGCTGCCGGCGATGATCAGGTCGTCGGCGACAAAGGAGAGTGTGCCAGGAAAGCCGAGGGCCGCGAGGCCGAACAGCAGGAAGAAAGCCGCCAGGGCCGGTGCGTCGGCGAACCGACCCTGCAGCGTCTCGATCGAGATCTGACCCCCGCGGCTCTCCAGCG
>JBJTRH010000357.1:0-4186 GCA_046076065.1 Planctomycetaceae bacterium
TGCGCGGCGAGGTTGTAGACTTCGGTGGGGCGGATCTCCCGGATCAACCGGGCG
Organism: Planctomycetaceae bacterium; assembly: GCA_046076065.1. Lineage (GTDB taxonomy): Bacteria > Planctomycetota > Planctomycetia > Pirellulales > UBA1268 > QWPN01. The sequence goes on from JBJTRH010000357.1 coordinate 55, forward strand.
AGCCCGTTGCCGTCGGCGAGATCGCCGTGGTGGAGCACGAGCGGCCGTTCGACTTCGTGGATGTCGCGGTAGAGGTGCTCGATCCGCTGGGTGCCGAAGGTGCTCGACCGGCGGACGAGTCCGTGCACCTCGTAGCCCTTGTCGAGCAACAGTTCCGCGAGGTACGAGCCATCCTGTCCCGTGATGCCCGTCACCAGTGCGCGTCGCGTCATCGTCACCTCGGTTTCTCCCTTGGGTCGCGGGCGGCCGTCGCGGCCGGTTCTAAGAGCACGTTACACCGGCACGGAGCCCGGTCCAACCCGGCCCCGCCCCAGGCCGATGGTCCGGCGGGTCATTGGGCGGCAGCGGTCTCGGCGGGGGCTGCCTCGCCCGGCGTGCCCTCGGCCAAGGCGGCGTCGAATGCCGGCAGGAGGTTGGCGATGAAGTTCTCCGCCTCGACCATGGCCTGCGAGCCGGTCAGGCGGGTTTCGTCGACGATCGCGTAGAGCTTGTAGACCGCCGGTTCGCCGACGAGGGCGATGCGGGCGATCTGCGGCGCGATCCACGACCGCGAGGCACCGACATCCTCGTCCGCGATGCGATCCTCCTCCCGGATGCCGTAGGTCCAGAAGATCCGAAGCGTCGTTCCGGTCTTGCGGAAGGTTCCCGTGAAGGTCTCGGCCTCGCGACCGTCCGAGAGGGGGATCTTCTGGCGGTGCTCCGCCTCTCCGATCTCGAATCCGGCGCCGGGATAGCAGCGGTCAGGCGTGTGCCCCGATGCATCGTGGGGCCGGGCGCAGACCACGAATGCCGACAGGCGGGCCTTCGTGCGCGTGTTGCGGTAAAGCCGCGAGATGTGGCCGATCGCCCCGGCGCGTTCGAGTTCCTTGGGATCACTCTCCAGCTCGCGCTCGAGTTCCCAGTTGCCGAACTTCTGCGGGAACTTCTCCTCCAGGAGCCGCGAGGCTGCCTCGAGCTCCTTGCTGACGCTCTTGTCCTTCCAGCGCTCGGTGAGCACGCCCTGCGCGACGGTGACCGTGAGCACCAGCGCCGCGGCGCCCACCGCCGTGACGATCCCCATCAAGGACGACTTCATACGATCCTCCCGGGCCAGTCCGCGGTGCTCATGCCGCCGGCGGCGATGCGTAGAGCCGTCGCGGCGCCGAGTCGGTCACCCCGTTGACGACGGCCCCCAGGACGCGGACCCCCACCGACCGCAGCCGATCCACCGCGCTGTTCACCTGCGGCATCCGGCTCACGTCGCGCATGGTCGCCACGATCGCGATGTCGCTGAGCTGGCCGAGCAGCAGCACGTCGGCGAAGGCGAGCACGGGGCCGGCGTCGATGACCACATGATCGAACGAGTCGCGATAGTGCTTGATCGCCGCGGCCGCTTCCGGCCGGGAGAGCGAGGTGATGGCGGCGTAGTCGCAGACGCCTCCGGTGACGGCGAACAGGCCGTCAATGGCCGTGGGCTGCACGGCCTCGTCGGCCGCCACCTCGCCGCGGAGCACCTCGGGCAGGCCCGCCCTGAGGTCGAGGCCGAGCGCGAGGTGGACGTTCGGATGCCGCAGGTCGCCGTCGAGGAGGAGCGTGCGCTTCCCCGAGCGGGCGAGGCTCGCTGCCAGCTGGGCCGCGAACGTGGTCTTGCCCTCGTGCTCGACGGCGCTCGTCACCAGGATCACCCGCGGTGCCTCGCGGCCGGTCTGGCTGACGACGGCCCGAATGCCGTCGACGCACTCCGACACATGGCCGTCGTTCGGCCGCTTCCGCGACCGCGAGACGCGCGGCACGGTCCCGATGACCCGGAGACCCACACGCTGCGCCACCTCGTCGGGTGTGCTGACGCGATCGCGGAGATACTCGAACAGCACGATGGCGCCGCCACCGAGGACGAGCCCGGTGGCCGCCGCGAGCGCGGAGAGCATCGTGCGGAAGAGGTCGTCGCTGCCCTCCGGCGGGCTCGCCTCCTCGATCAGCTCGACGCGGTTGGGCATGTTCACGTCGATCTCTGTGGCGTTGAGCTGCACGCCCATTTGGTCGGTGACCTTCACGAGCTGATCGATCTCCGCCTTGCGAGCGAGCAGGTCGGAGTTGGCCGCTCCGAGCGCCTTGACCTCGTCGGCGACCTTGTCGAACTGCTTGTTGGCCTGCTCGAGCTGCTTGGCGAGGATGTCCCGACGCATGCGGAGCACCACGGGGCTCTCCGCCGCGGTCCCGGTGCGCCGATTCGACGAATCGAGGGAGAGTTGGGCCACGATCTGGGGCCGAAGCTCCTCCTTCCGATCCTCGAGTCTGCGCATCATCGCATCGCGCATCGCCTCGAGCCGCTTGACGGCCGGGTCGTTGCCGCCCCGGGCACTCCGCTCCGACTGATAGGCCATCGACTCCTCGATCGCGGCCAGCCGCTCGCGGAGTTCGGCGAACTGTGGGTCGCGAAGGAGCAGGGCGTCGATCGTTTCCTCGGGCACCGACTGCTCGAGCGAGATCTCGCCCTTGTCCTTGGCGTCCATGATCGCCAGTTCCGCGTCGATCAGCGTGAGGTCGCGCTGGTTTTGATTGATCTGGGCGCGGAGCGTGCCGAGGTGGTCGAGCAGCAGTGCCCGCTGGGTCGCCACTTCGGCGCTGTCGCCCGTGCCGAGCGACCTGGTGAGGTTGTGGTAGGTGTCGAGGTTGGCCCGCACCTCTGCCATGTTCTCCTTGTACTTCCGCTCCAGCGTGTCCCGCCGCTGAAGACGCTCCGACTTCTCCTTGTTGACGACGTCGTTGAGGTAGGCCTGGGTGACCGCGTTGACGATCTGTGTCACCTCCTTGGCGTTCTCTCCGCGGAGCCGGACCTGGACGACTTCCGATTCCATCGGAGCCGACACCTGCACGTTCCGCATCAGCCAGCCGACTGGGTCGTCCTCGTCCGAGAGCGTGGCCAGCGACGAGATGCCCGGCCGGCGCAGGGCCGACGTGAGCACGAAGGGGCTCTTGATCAGCTGGACCTGCGTCTTGCGATAGGCTTCATACTCGGCGTTGTCGCGGCCGGCTCCGGCTCCGTACATGCCCGACTTGTCGCGAACACGAAGCCAGGCCACGGCCTCGAAGTTGCGGGGCAGGAACAGCCACGTGAGCAGTCCGGCCAGCGAGCCGAGCGTCAGAGCAAGCGCCGTGGCCGGGAGCCAGCGGCGGCGGAAGGCGTGCCAGACTCGGCGGTAGTCGATGCCGCCGGCGAGCGGATCAGCACCACCTCCGAACGCGTTGCCTCCGGGCGGCAGGCCGATCGGCGACAGCGGAGTGTCGCCAATCGGTGCCAGCATGCCTGCCCCCGTGCCCGGCGCGGCCGTGGCCGCCGTCGAAGCCGATCCGTCCATGGGGTTGCTGACCTCACTCATGGTGTGTTTCACGTTCCCGCCACCGAAACCGAGCTTGAACCCGCGTCAACGCCTGTCTTTCGGAATCTTTAGTCTACCCCAGGTTTTCGCCGCTGCCGGGAGCGGGGGTTTCCGCCGGTTTCCTGGCGAAACCGGCCCCCTGGCTGGATCCCTGGATGGTGGGGAAACCGGCGACCGCTGGCCGCGGGCCGCTCCCCCCCCCGGGCACGCCGGCATACGACGTCCGCACGAGGGTCGGGGCAGTGTCGTCGACGACCACGAGGTACGAGAGGATCTTCATCTCCAGCACCAGGAAACCGACCGCCATCAGCATCATGAGCACCGCGGCAGGCAGGCTGTCGTGAAACGCCTCTGCCAGCGACTGTCCCTTCTCGAGAAGCCCCATCCCCGCGAGGGACGTTGAGACGCCCTCCAGCGACTCCTCGAAGTGGTAGAGGATGCCGGCCACGGTGATGCGAAACGCATTGCACGCCAAGGCGATCGGGATGGCGCTGGCGGCGATCACGAGGTTCTCCCACCACTCGAGTCCGCCCACCATCATCAGCATGACGGCGAGCCAGACGAAGATCGTGAGCATCTTCAGGCCGCTGCACGCATCGACCACGCCGAGCACCTGACCGTCGCCGAGGATGATCCTGTTGCCGTCGCGAAACGCGTCGAGGCCGATCGTCTGCAGCGCGTAGGTGCTGAGAATCGTGGCCACGGTCTGGAGCGGGCCGAGCAGGTAGCGGGTGGCCTCGTCGGGCAGCGGATACATGAAGATCAGCGACAGG
>JBJTRH010000358.1:0-6205 GCA_046076065.1 Planctomycetaceae bacterium
CTCTGAGACCTCGGGAGAGCGAGGCTCCCGCCGAGCTGCCGCATGCGGCACGCGCCGTGCGCTTCTGCCAGTATTATGCATCGCAGCATGGTGCAGTGCTCACGGCCGCGACGACGCGAAGAAAAACCCAGCGGGCCGCAATGAAACTGGCGGCATCCATGCCGCACACCCGGGCACTGCCGTGCGCGGATCGCCTGAAGACCCCTTCCCGTAGCTCGGGCTTTCCAGCCCGAGCACTGTCCTTCTGCGTTTGGGGTGCGGGCTGTTTTATCTCACGCGAAGCCGCGAAGGCGCGAAGCCGCGAAGGAAGTCGCGAAGGGCGGTGGTGAGTGGCGTTTTTCGAGTACGATGGGCATTAGTGGTCGGTGTTCAGGCGAGCCGCGGACGGGAGTCCGCGGGTGGCTGTTTTCCGTAGCTCGTGCTTTCCAGCCCGAGTTCTGCCCTTCTGCGATTGGAATGCCTGGAGTTCGCCGCTGCGGGGCTGAGAGGTAGTTTGGCCTCACGCGAAGCCGCGAAGTCGCGAAGGGAAACGCAGGGGTCAGTGTTCAGGCGAGCCGCGGACGGTAGTCCGCGGGTGTCGCGCTGCAGTGCGTTTGGCGTTGCTGCGTTTTGGGGGAGTGGCCCCCTCACCCCCGACCCCTCTCCCCCGTTTCACGGAGGCGAGGGGTGGATTGGGTGATCTGTGATCAGTGGGCGTAGTGTGGAGGGAGTTGTGGTGTTGGGAATGTCTGAGTGAGTGTTTGCCAGTGGGGGTGCTCAGATGCCAGGATTTGACGGTGTGTGTTTTGTCGTGGGAAAGTGGGCTGGTTTGATTGCCGGTGGCGGGGGCGGGTCGATGGATCAGTGTCAGGTGGAATCTTTTGTTGCGTCATTGCCGAACGTGCAGTCATCAGAGGCGTATGGTTATCGATTCTATTTTTATGGTGACGATCATCGGATGCCATTTCTGACGATGGCGAATTCGGACAGTGACTACGATAATCGTTCGAATCTAAATCGAGAGGGTGTATTTCGAGTCAATTTGGGGGTGCGAGCGGAGACGTTTCGGGAGTTGTTTCCTGGCGGCGACGTCGACGTGGATGTTCTGGATTACACTCGGCTCAACGAATTTCTGCCGCATCCGGATTACTGGCGGCAAAATTTTCTTTGCATTTTGAATCCATCGGGCCCGAATGCAGTTCGCCTTGAGCAACTGATTCTTGAGGCGCATGGCTTGTCACAAAGTCGTTATGAGCGTCGATCGTCAGGTTAGCGGAATGCCCGACTTACTTCCTGCTGTTCGGCCTGCGATTGTTGTCAGGCAGTGTGCAGGCCAGTCGCAGTCCCACGTTTGTCGCTGTGGTATTTTCGGGGCTGCTGTAACTGGTGTTCAGCAGTGACAGCAGTGGGGTGGAATCCCAGCTGCTGCCGCGATGGATTCTGAAGCCTGGCTGGCTGGCATCGAGTGTCCATTCGGACACGTTTCCGTGGCAGTCGAACAGACCATTCGGTGTGGGTGGTTTGCGGGCTGGTGGTTGTGGTGCAGTTGCGTCGGGTGTGAACCAGCTGTAGAAGTTCAGCAGTTGAGGATCTCCTGCTTCGCTTACGTTCGGGGCCATACCGCTGTTGGTGGCGATTTCCCATTCGTCACTGGAAGGCAGCCGGAATCCTTGCCTTTGAGGCTGTATTGTGGCGGCGGCATCGGTTGGGAAGCACTGCCATGATTCGTCGGTTCCGCGATATTTGCGTGTCAGCCAGCGGCAGAAGTGGGCGGTATCGATCCAGCTGACGTGGCTGGCGACGGGGGCATCGACTGGAGATGGATTTTGCGGTGCTTCAACAGGAGTGTGTTGGGTAGTTTGCTGGCTTAACTGCCAGACGGACCGGGGCAGTTCACGATCGCAGACGGCAAACGGGCTGGTTGTGGTGATCTGTCGAGACGGGTTTCCAATGGTGTAGTCACCGGGCGGGAAAATGATGAAGGTCAGGCTGATTTTTGGTTCGTTTGTGTTGTCTGGCGGCCGGCTGTTTTTTCCTCGCAATGGGACTTGAACGCGAAACCATTGTCGACTGCTGCGTGGGTCGTAGGGTACTGCGGTGTTGTCGACGTCCTCGACAATTTGGTTGAAGCCCCATGTTTTTAGCAGCCAGCCGCTGAGGCTGTGCAGTGCAGCGGATGGGTCGTCGGTGTAGAGGCGTTTGAGGTGAACGGGAAGGGAATTCTGTACCACCGATGGTATTTGAGCATATGGCCACTGACTGAGGGCCAGCAGAATGGCGTGTGTGGCTCGAGTTTCTTTGGGCATGAGGGGGATGATATCGGTCCTGACACGAGTGCGTTCGCTTAGTTCGAGGCAAACGACGAGGTCACCGGCAGTCACCGGCCATTGTCTGCTGAGTGTGGCAAACCAGGTGATGGTGTCGGGATCATCTGCGTTTTGCAATGATCTGACGGCATGTTCGTGCTGGTCAGCGGCAGCCAGTGCCAGCGCGGCGCAGGCATGTCGCAAGGCGAGTGATTGTCTAGTGGAATTATCTTTCGCAGGTGGTTGAGTGTCGTTTGGCTGTCTGAGTCGCTGGAAGGTTGCCTGGTGTTTGAGAATTGCAAAAGGGGGGACCAGAAGTTCGGCCTGTGCCGGAGTTGCATTGAGGAGCAGGTTTCCCAGCAATTCAGGGTCGTTTGCTGCGTACTGCGCAATAGCAGCAGCGGCACTGGTATGCTGGAGCGTCGAGGCCGTTGGTGAGCTATAGATTTGCTGCAGGTGTGGTAGCAGCCGCGGAGCGATCGGTTTCAGTAGTTCACGCAGAACCGGCTGTTTTTCAGCGAATGGGGATGTGAGTTGTACGGCTACAAATTGCAGTGTTTGTGATGACCAGAGTGTGTTGGTGTTTTGGGCTGGCACACCGGCCAGTCCCAGAGCGGCTCTGAATCGGATGGCGTCAGATCGGTTGGGTTTAAGCAATGCATTGCTCCAGATTGGCACCGAGTTGTCAGCTGCGGTGAGCAAGCGGTTTCTGAGCACGCTTAGAGTGGAGAGATCGGCGGAGAGAAATGCGTTTGCCAGTGTTTCTGCCTGATCTGGATCGCGTGGCAACAGTGCCATGCGTGCCGCAATGTTGGGGCGATTGAGCAGGGGATTGGCTTTAAGTGCGGCTTTGTCGGCGAGATGCGGCCGTAGGTATTGATCGAGAGCGTCGCCGGTTCGGTCGGCCTGCAGCAGCAGGGCGGGCAACTGGTTGATTTCTGTGGTGACGATGGTGTGGGCGAGTTCGGCAGTCCGGAAACGTCGTAGCAGCTGTGCGGCGACTACGAGGAAGCAGATCAGGATAGCAGTAATGAGTGTGAGACGACGGATATGAAACTTCTCTGCACTCCGCATGAGCTGTTGTTCTGCCTGCGTCCAGCAGCGAGCGTCGGAGTGTTTAATGATCTGCAACCACGATTTGAAGGTCGGGAGGCTGCGGCTGCGCTGGTCCGTGCTCCATCGTTCGGTGCTGTTTTCCAAAAGCAGTTCAGCGCGGCCGGCGGGAGTTTCTGTGAGGCAGTTCAGGAGCCAGCGGCGAAGTGGAGACGTCAGGAAGTCATGGCTGAGCTGCCAGGAGGCGGCCGGAATCGCATTATCTGTGACTGACGCGGTTTGTGTGTCTGCTGCGAGTGGAACTGTGGGGAAGCGAGTGATGAGATGCAGTTGATCAGAAAGCAGCAGCAGCAGTCCTTCCAATTCTGCGGGCGTGAAGTCGCTGCCGGCGAACTGGATCAATTGGTTCTGTCGCAGTGAAATTCGGCGTTGCGGCTGGTTGTGGTGGGGCAGAAGGGCTTTGAGCAGCCTTGCGGCCAGGTGTCGAATATTACCCTTGTTGCTGACTGGAAGATCGGAAAAAGTTCGGCTCAGCAGGTAATTCAGGGGCCCCCCGTGGTCAGTCAGGATCTGGAGTGACGCAGGCTGCCATACAAGGTCACGACTGACCCGCATGAGAAGGGCAAGCTGCCATTGTGGGATGAGACCCTGCAACTGAATTTGTTCAAGGGCCTGCTGGATAAACTGCTGTTGTGCGCTGGTCAGCTGGTGATTGCTGTCGAGTTGACCGGATGAGCGGCCGCAGCGGACGAGTATTTTTGTAGCCTGTTCGACTGTCAGCATGTCGAAGATGGCGTGGTTGAGTCCCTGTATGAGCTGAATGTCGAGTTCTGCCATCAGCCGGCCTGCTGCCGGGAGTGCATCACTGGAAACCACGAGGATTGTTTGCAGTCGCCTGCCACGGCATTGTCTGAGAGCGAAGACCAGTTCGGCAGTTGCAAGGTTTTCGTTTTTGTGCAGCCAGTGTTCGAAGTGGTCCAGTACAACCAGAATCTGCGGAACCTCCGCACTGCGACGGATCGTGCGGGCGAGGCTGGGCAGATCGTCCGCAGAAAGTGCAGCGGAAAGTCCCTGCACGTTTGAAAGCTTGTCTCGCAATGCCGTCAGCAGCGCCTGCTCGGTGTTTCCATGAGAACTGTCGATTAGGACAGTGACAATCTCGGGTGACAGTCGCGGCAGCAGTCCGGCGGCAAGAAAGGATGTTTTTCCCGAGCGAGGCGGTCCGGTGAACAGGGCAACCTCGAAAGTTCGATCGGCAGATTCATCTTCGATCAGCGATTTCCAGCGTGCGATGGGTGTGGGCAGTCGATTGACGCAGCGGGGTCCGGGCAACAGTTCAGGAAATGTGTCGGCTGATTTGCAGTTCAGGGGGTGCAAAGGTTCTGGGATTGGTATGTCCGGAGGTGAATGGGAGGGAGCGGAAGTGTCCAGCAGCCACTGTTGCAGTGTCTGAGCAATATCGGCTGCAGTCAGCAGGCGATCAGACCTGTTGCGCTGTAATGTGCCGCGGCATACGGAGTGAAGGACTGGCGGGATCATCGGCTGCACACTGCCGGGCGATCGGGCCTGTGTGGTTGTGATCTGCCGTTTAAGTTCAGCGAGGGTGCGGGCGGTAAAAGGCTGGGTTCCGGTAAGCAGTTCGAAGAAGACTGCGCCGAGTGAATAGAGGTCACTGCGGTAGTCGAGTCGATGGTCTTCATCGGCAGCCTGTTCCGGGCTGAAGTACTCGGGAGACTGCGGAAATGGTGAGCAGTCGAGGGTCGGAACAGACAGGTCCGGCTCAATAAGAATGCAGCCTGGCTGAATTGCGAGATGTGTCAGGCCATGCTTATGAAGATGCTGGACAGCGGCGGCAATCTGCAGAAATGTGTGAGCGGATTCGCGTATGGCTGGACGGCGAATCTTGATCTGTTCCGCCAGTTTGACCATTGGCAGAGCAGGGGTAACGACGCGTAAAGTTCCGTCAGGCAGCAGACAGTGGTCGAGAACTGGAACAATGTTGGGGTGTGGATAGTGTTGCAGCGTGCTGCATGTGCGCTGCATGCGTGCGATGTCTGCCCCGGAATCTGAGCAGACAAAACGGATATTTACGGGGTTGGAATTTTGACGATCTTTGCCGGTCCAGATGGTGCCATAGGCGTCTTCGCAGCGGAGTGTCCGGCAGGAGAACTGATTGCTGTGCGGGCATCCATAGAGCCTGTCTGCGAGTGCTGTGCCAAGGGCAGGAAATCTGCGGATCAGATCAGCGACTGGTACGGGTTTGCGGGCAGCTCGACTTGCCCTGTATTCGCCGGCGGCCAGCTCCAGAGCCCAGTTCAGGTGAGTCCCGGGGCTGATGATCTGCTGCAGATACTGTTCGGCGGTGAGAGGTTTGCCGGTGGTCCAGCGCAGATGTTGATCAGCGAGCAAGTGCTGCAGGAATTCGGTGGGGCTGCTGTCGTCGAGGGCGGCGGGTCCAGCAGGAACTGGTGTTGCACAAGTGGAATCGGGTGTGTTTGCCGAGTGCTCGGCAAGGGAACTCATGGAGCAACTTCGTTATTTCACGCTGCAGGGCAGAATGGTTTTCTGTGCAATGTGGGACGGAGTTTGTGACTTTGCAGGCAGCGGGTCTGAGGGATTGGTGTGGTTCTGCAGGTTTGGGCAGTTTATGCGGGTTTTGCGGTCAGGGGCGGTGGATTTTTGTGTATTAGTCACCCTGCGGCAGGCGGGGCGTTTGGGTGTTTTGCGGGGAGATCTCAAAGCGATCACCGGCTTTTGCCGTCCCCGTGAAGAAGCCGCAGTTTTGCAGGAAGAATTGTGAACCCTCGGCACCGCCGGTGAAGTCCAGTCGATGACGCTGGTCACCGGTGGCATCCACTGTGAGACGG
>JBJTRH010000359.1:0-3832 GCA_046076065.1 Planctomycetaceae bacterium
GAGTTCACCGCGACACGCGTGCGGGAGTGGCTCGGGCGGGTCGGGGTGAAGACGCTCTATATCGAGCCCGGATCCCCTTGGGAGAACGGCTACATCGAGAGCTTCAACGGGAAGCTGCGGGATGAGCTATTGGCTCGGGAGGTCTTCGACACGCTGCTGGAGGCGAAGGTGCTGATCGAGCGCTGGCGGAAGGCCTACAACACCGTCCGTCCACACAGCTCACTGGGATACCGGCCCCCGGCCCCGGAGTCGCGCCGCCCCTGTCCGCTCGGTTCTGCTCCACCTCCCCAAACGGACAGGGGCGATCCCTTGGCAGGTCTACCCTGGTGATAGACGCTGGTTCCATTCATGGGGGCAGGTCATGTTTTTGGCCCACGCCTGGGTGCCGCCGAGTGTCAGCGCCACGTTCTGGTTGGCCGTGGCCGAGCCGATCGTGGCCACGCCAGTGCCGGACTTCGTGATGCCCCCCGTGCCGAACGTGAGCACGCGATTGGCGCCACCGCCCTGGAGCGTCACGGCAGCCGGCGACGAGAAGAGGAGCCCGAGCAGGGATGGATCGCTGTTGAGATTCACCGTCTGCGCGCTGACGAGCGTGCTGACGTTGAACTGGGCAAAGCCGGTGCCGTCCGGCAGCGCGGCCGCGGGAACCGTGCCCGCCGCGTTGAGCGACCAGTTGTCGATCGATGTCCAGTCGTTGGCGGTGCCGCCGAAGTTGTCCCAGTACCACGTCGTCTGGGCGGACGCCGTCGCGGCGGAGAACGCCACGAGGCAGACGAGGCAAACGAACGACCGCTGGCTCGACGTCATGATGTGAACTCCCCTGTGCGCTCACTACCGCGCCAAAGACGCGCTCTGAAGGCGGAGCACCTGCCACTCCCTCCCCCCATCCACACGGTAGGTGAATCACACGCCACGAGGAGCGTCAACCGCCGTACGACGGGCCACCTGCCGCGGCAGTGTCGGGGCCGGAAAAACGTCGGGGCCGGTCCGCTGCCGGACCGGCCCCGTGTGGATTCGTCGCGCACCCCCGGACCGCCGGCGGTCACTCGCCGCAGAGCGGGTCCTTCTTCTCGGTGATCACCGTGCACTGCGGGGCCATCTCGGCGTTGAGTTCCTTGAAGTCCTTCCAGTCGGCCGGCAGGTTGTCCTCGTGGAAGATCGCATCCACCGGGCACTCCGGCACGCAGGCCTCGCAGTCGATGCACTCGTCGGGGTGGATGTAGACCATCTTGTCGCCCTCGTAGAAGCACTCCACGGGGCAGACCACCACGCAGTCGGTGTACTTGCAGGCGAAACACGGCTCGGCGACGACGTGGGTCATGATGGCTCCTTGAACGTGGGCGGAAAAAGCACCGGTCTGATTCGAACTCCGCACTCTCCGCGCGGCATCGTAGGTGGGGTGGGAAACCGTGTCAACGAACGGGAAAGCCCGGATCCGGCGGTGGACGCGCGGCCCCGCGGCTGCCGTTGGTGGCCTCCGGCGTCCCGCCCTATCATGCAGGGGTATCGGCCGGGCCGCCGGCCGACCATGAGCCGCGGCGGTCTCCGGCCTTTCCGAGCCGGACCGGGCCCCCCGGGGAGGCGTGAGCGTCGTGCCGGATGCCCCTGAGCCGTCGACGTCCGCCCTCTCCGACGCCGACCGCCGGCTGGTCGCGGCCTGCATCGCCGGCGAGGCGAACGCCTGGGAAACGCTGGTCGACCGCTACGGCCGCCTGATCGCCCACGTCGCCTCGCGGACCGCCAGCCAGAGGGGGCAGACGGTGGGCCCCGCCGACCGCGAGGACCTCGTGGCCGAGGTGGTGCTGGAACTGCTCCGCAACGACGCGTCGGCCCTGCGGTCGTTCGCGGGACGGGCAAGCCTGCCGACCTACCTGACGGTGATCAGCCGCCGGGTGGCGGCGCGGCGGATGCACGCCGCCCTTCCGGCCGGGGACCGCCGGCCGCCCCGCGCCGCCGCCGCCCGCCGGCCCGACGACGAGGCCCGCCGGGCGGAGCGCGAGCACGTGGAGGCCCTGCTCGGCGGGCTCGAGCAGGATGAAGCCCGCCTCGTGCGGCTGCACCACATCGAGCGGCGGAGCTACGGCGAGATCAGCCACCTCACCGGCATGCCCCTCGGTTCGATCGGTCCCGCCCTCTCGCGGGCCCGAGACAAGATGCGGCGGCTCGATGCCGACGCCCCCGGACACGACCGGAGAGCCGATGCCGCCCCGCCCGCTACTGGGCCGCAGGCGGCGCCGACGGCGGACCGATGACCACCGACGGATCGGCGAGGTCGATCGGCTCGTAGCCCGGGTAGGCCGGCATCTGCCAGAGCTGCCCGGAATCCCCGGCCGACGAGTTGGTGGTGATCGACGCGAGCTCGATCGTGAAGTCGACGCCGGACGCGGGCCACGACACCTCCACGAGATGGGGCAGCGCCGCCCCCGACGGAGCATCGACACGGTGCTTGCTGGTGCGCACGCTCGCGAGCCGCTCGCCGGCGGCCGTGAACAGATGCTGCTCCGCGACCAGCCCGGTCGTGCCGTCGAGGATCGTCGACTTGAGCAGCTCCCCGTCGGGCACGGCGATCGTGCTGCGAACCTCGAGCCGGCCGTCGGCCAGCGGAAACGGTCCCTGGTGCCGGTCCTCGGGCCGGAAGGTCACGAGGCCCAGCATCTCCGGCATCCAGTCGGCGCGGATCGGGAGCAGCCGGCGGGCCGCCGAGTTGGCGTACTGGTCGTGCCGGCAGAAGGCGACGACGGGCGGCTTGTGCTGCCGCAGCCAGAGCCAGAACAGGTCGTCGTTGCTGCCGATGTCGAGTTCGGGTCCGGTGATCGCGGTCTGCGCCTGGAGCCGAAATCGCCGCGGCGGCTCGCATGCCACCCGCGCCGAGAGCCGGGGCACGCCCGGCACCGCGAGCACGGCCTGCGTGGCCATGCAGCTCCGCACCCGCTGCGTGTTGTCGTGCACCGCCGCGATCACCTGGTCGAGCGTCGGCTGCGGCGGGATCGTCCGCGGCAGGGGCATGGTGCCGACCTGGTAGCCGCGGAGCACCTGCGGGCACGAGGCGCCGCTGGCCGCCACCGTCGCGACGAGGATCGCGAACACGGCCAGCCGCGGGGCGGCGGACGGCGGACGAGCGGGACGCGTCATGCGGCCTCCCCCGACCAGAGCAGGCTTGCGAGCCGCTCCTCTACGCCCTCGTCGGCGGCGGCCACGCGCACGCGATAGTCGCGGCCGCGGCGGCGGCAGGCGAGCACGAGCACGTCGGGGTCGTCGTGATTCTCGCGGGCGTCGGGCATCCTCAGCACGCGGCGGCGGACGAGCTGTAGCGCGAGCAGGTAGCGGAGCGGCTCGTCAGGCGACTCTTCGAGGGCCTCCAGCGCGTCGAGGAGGGCGTCGGCCGGTGTGGGTTCGCGACCGGCCCCCTGCGCCGCCGGATGGCGGCATCGCCACCACGCGATCACGTCGGCCGGCGCACCGCTCCAGGCATCGGCCGCGACGTCGACACGTTCGATCGTGCCGTTGCGGCGCACGAGCGCGGAGCAGACGAGATCGCCGGCGGCGAAGGCCCGGCCCGTCGCGGCGCACTGCGTCTGCGGTCTCTGGAGCTTGAGGTCCATGCCTGCCACCACGCGTCCGGGAGCCTTTCCCGGTGGCGGGACCATAGGGAGCCCATGCCGGCGGCACAACCGCGGCCGCCCGTGGACCACGGGACCTAGGCAAGCCGGGCGAGCACGGCGGCAGCCACGTCGGCGATGCCGCAGGAATCGTGGTGGCCCACCACGGCGTCGGCCACGGCCTGCACCTCCGGCCGGGCATTGCCCATCGCCAGGCCGAGGCCGGCCGCCCG
>JBJTRH010000360.1:0-6121 GCA_046076065.1 Planctomycetaceae bacterium
CCGAGCTCGCCGCCGCCGACGACCGCATCGTGCTCCTGTCGGGCGACATCGGCAACCGGCTGTTCGACAAGTACCGCGACCGCTGCCCCGACCGCTTCTACAACTGCGGGGTGGCCGAGGCCAACATGACCGGCATGGCGGCCGGCCTCGCCCTCTCCGGGCTGCGGCCCTTCACCTACACGATCACGCCCTTCGCCACGACGCGCGTCATCGAGCAGATCCGCGTCGACATCTGCTACCACGACGTGCCGGTGGTGATCGTCGGCACCGGTAGCGGCCTCTCGTACGCGTCGCTTGGCCCCACGCACCACTCCTGCGAGGATGTCGGCATCCTTCGCTGCTTCCCGAATCTCACGGTGCTCTGCCCGGCCGACTCGGCCGAGGTGCGGCCGGCGATCGAGGCGGCCCTGAAGCTCTCCGGCCCGGCCTACATCCGGCTCGGCAAGAAGGGGGAGCCCACCGTCCACGACGCACCGCCCGCCTTCGAGGTCGGCAAGGGAATCGTGATGCAGGAGGGGAGCGACGTCTGCCTGCTCGGCATGGGGACGATGACCTCCGTGGCGATCCAGGCCGCGAAGGAGCTCGAGGCCCGGGGCCTCTCGGCCCGCGTCGTGAGCATGCACACCGTGAAGCCGCTCGACGAGGCCCTGCTCGCCGACGCCTTCCGCCGCTTCCGCGCGGTGGCGGTGGTCGAGGAGCACAGCGTGATCGGGGGCCTCGGGTCGGCCGTGGCCGAATGGCTCGCCCGCCGCGACGGCCACCATCCGCCGCTCGTGGCCTGCGGCACGCCCGACGCCTTCATCTCGGAGGCGGGCAGCCAGCAGTGGATGCGGGAGCGGTGCGGGCTCACGGGGCCCGCCGTGGCCGCGGCGGTGCTCGCGCGGCTCGGGGCCGCCCGGTGATCGGCGTCGACTTCGACAACACGATCGTCCGCTACGACGACGTCTTTGGCCGCGTGGCCCTCGATCTCGGCCTCGTGCCTCCCGAGGCCGCGACCTCGAAGACGGCCGTTCGCGATCACCTGCGGTCGATCGGCCAGGAGGATCGCTGGACCGAACTCCAGGGCATCATCTACGGCCCGCGGATGATGGACGCGGAGCTGTTTCCCGGCGTGGCGGAGTTCTTCGCCCGCTGCCGCACGGCCCACACGCCCGTTGCCATCGTCAGCCACCGCACGCGGTTTCCGTATCTCGGCGAGCGGCACGACCTCCACGCGGCCGCCCGCGACTTCCTCGCCCGCTACGCATTCCACGACGCGGAGCGCATCGGCCTTCCCGAGAGCCGCGTGTTCTTCGAGGAGACGAAAGAGGCGAAGCTCGCGCGGATCGCGGCGGTGGGCTGCACGACCTTCATCGACGACCTGCCGGAACTGCTCGCCGACCCGCGGTTCCCCGAAACTGTCCGGCGGATCCTCTTCGATCCCGGCCGGCTTCACGAGCCGCCCGCGGGCGTGGAGGCTGCCGCATCGTGGAGCGACGTGGAGCGATTGCTGGACGCGCGAACGCGTTGATCCGCAACTCCCGAACTCCCGCCGCTTCTGCGGCATGCCACGCGTCTCAGGGCGACGGCTCATCGCCGGGGGCCGCCCGCTGACCGCGGTGCCGTGGCGGGCGTGCTTTCCGCGGTGCCCGGCCGCACGGCTCCGGAAGTGGCCTGTCGGAGATGCGCAGCGATCCGCTACAACCCGCTCTCCATCAGGGGGCCGATTCCGGAATGGCCGCCACGCTCGCGGCCGGCCGGCGGACGAAGCACGCATGCGCACACGGCGGATTCAGCTGCTCACCGGGACGGTGCTCGCTGTCGCGTGGTTGGCAGCGCCGCCCACTGCGACGGCGCAGCTGCGGATCGTCAACTACAACGTCAACGCGAGCGACACGGCGCTCACCAGCCCCCGCGCCGGGATCGACACGATCCTCGCCGCGATCAACGCCTCGGCGAAGGGTGGATTCGCACGGCCCATCGACATCCTCGTGCTCGAGGAGGCCAACACGGTCGGCACCACCGGCACCCAGTTCGCCGGCGTGCTCAACACCCTCTCGGGCGGCACGAGTTACGCCCACTCGCAGCTCAATGGCGACACGTCGGGCTCCGGTCGGCCGATCTGCATCTACAACACGGCCACCGTCCGCATGACAAACGAACGCACGATCGGCGTCGTCAGCTCGACGGGGCAGCCGCGGCAGACCCTGCGGTACCAGTTCGAGCCGGTTGGCTACGATGCGGCCGCTGGATTCACGCTGTACGCAAGCCACTACAAAGCTTCGAACACCGGCTCCGACGAGGCCCGCCGGAATATCGAGGCCACGGTGATTCGGGCCGACGCCGATGCGCTCGGGCCGGGTACGGCCGTGATCCACCTCGGCGATCTCAACTTCTACAAGGCCACTGACCCGGCCTTCGTGACGCTCACCGGCACCGGGCCGGCCCGGTTCTTCGATCCGGTGGGCAGCGTGGGGTCATGGAGTGGGAATGCGGCGTACATGGCGGTGCACACCCAGTCGCCGGCGACGACGGCCGCGTTCGGGGGGCAGGTGACGGGCGGCCTCGATGACCGCTTCGACTTCCAGCTCACCACGGCGTCGCTGCTCGATGGCCGGGGCATGGACTGCCTGACCGACTCCTACTGGGCGTTCGGCAACACGAGCACGCACGTCATGAAGGGGGCCATCACCACCGGCAGTGCGGCGGCCTTGGCGGCCCTGCTTCCGGGTTACACGACGCCGCAGGCTGCGAGCGTGCTCACGAGCCTGAGTCGGGTCACGGATCACCTCCCCGTGGTCGCCGACTACCAGCTTCCCGCGCGGATGTCGGCCAGCCTCACAGCGGCCCCGACGACGGTGATCAGGGGCGGGTCCGCGGCCGTGTCGCTGTCGATCGCCAACTCGGCGCCCGCAGCCGTGGTTCGCGGCGCCGATCGCCTCGACTACGGGTATTTGGGCACGGGCATCTGCGTCGGCAGCGGCACCGGGAGTGACGAGGCGCTCGGCGGCGGCAACGTCCACGCCATCCTGCTGAGCACGTCGACCATCGGGCTCGTGTCGGGCACGGTGTCGGTGCAGGCCACGAGCCCGCAGGCGGCGAACGCCAGCGTCTCGCAGGCCGTCGCCGTGTCGGTGCTGGAGCACGCCGGGGCGTCGTTTCTCTCGGGCAGCACGGCGACGACGCTGGACATCGACTTCGGCACGCTCACCCAGGGCGCCGGAACGGCGAGCCGGTCTGGCGGGCTCTTCAACCGTGCGGGGCCGCTCGGCGACGCCTGGACGGCGAAGCTCGACCTCGACGGCATCATCCCGGCGGTGCCGGGCGGCATCTTCGCGACGACGCTCGCCCCGTTCGCGAGCCTGGCATCAGGATCCACGCGGCCCTTCGGTGTGTCGATGCTCTCGACGACGACCGGATCCTTCGCGGGAAGCTACATGCTGAACGTGTCGGACGAGGATCTTTCCGGCGCGACCAGCAGGACCATGACGCTCACGGTGCGCGGCTCCGTCGTCTCGCCCGCCACGGTGGTGCTCGACGTGGTGAGCGGCTCGCAAACGCAGCTGGCCCTGGGGTTCGCTGGGATCACCGGCACGGCGGCGGTGACGAAGATTGGCGGCGGCACGGCGGTGCTGGGCCTCGCCAACTCCTATACGGGGCGAACGACGGTCTCGCAGGGAATCCTCACGCTCACGGGAACCGGCTCGCTGGGTGGATCCCGCGCGGTCAGCATCGCCGCCGGCGCGATGCTCGACGCCCGGCAGCTCGCCGGCGGCTACGTGCTGGGCAGCGGGCAGATCCTCAGCGGCTCGGGCGGGCTCCGCGGCGCGGTCACCCTCGCGGGCGGCACGCTCGCGCTGTCGTCGCTGGTGATCGATGGATCGTCGGGGATCAGCTCGCTCACGGTCTCGTCGGGAGTGATCGCCGGATCGCCCCGGCTGTCCGTGTTCGCCGGTGGCAGCGTCGTGCTGCCACAGGCGACCCAGGCCGCCGTCGCGGTGGCCGGTCTGCAGGTCGCGAGGGGGAGCGGTGGCGGTGGAAGAATCGACGTGGGAGGCAGCCGCCTCGACGTCTCGATTGGTGGCATCGCGGCCACGGACCTCGTGGCGGCGCTCGTGGCGGGTCGAAACGACGGCTTATGGGACGGCACCGTCGGCATCACGTCGAGCCTCGCGGCAACCGCCGTGGCCGGTGGACTGAATCGAGCGCTCGGCTGGCGTGAAAACCCGGATGGATCGTTCGTGGTGAGCTTCGCGGCGCCCGGCGACACGGATCTCGACGGCACCGTGGACATCCTCGACGTGGCCAACGTCTTCGGCGGCGGCATGTTCAACTCGGGGCTCGGGGCCGCGTGGTTCGACGGCGACTTCAACTACGACGGGTCGGCAGACATCCTCGACATCGCTGACTTCGTGTCGGCCGGCCTGTTCGACGCCGGCCCCTATGGATCGGCGCTCAGGCCGGTCGCGGCCGTCCCCGAGCCTGCGCTTTCCGCCACGGCCATGCTGGCACTCGCCGCGGTCGGGTTCGCGAGGCTTCGGCAGCCGCGGTGCCGGTGATCGACAGCCGACCGCCGCCACCCTATCCTCGGCCTTCCAGCCGCTCCTCGAGGTTCGGGTGACCCATGCATGCGACCACGGACCTCGACGACCTTGCCGAGCGGGCCCGATCGGTGCTCGCGTCGGCTGGGGTGCCGGCAGCGTTCCGGCTCGAGCCGATCACCGGTGGCGGCAACAACCGCGTGGTTCGCGTCGATTCGGCCGCCGGCCCCGTGGTGCTCAAGGCCTACTTTCGCCACCCCGACGATCCTCGCGATCGGCTGCGGGCCGACTTCGGTTTCAGCTCGTTCGCCTGGCAGGTGGGCGCGCGGGCGCTGCCGCGGCCGCTGGCGAGCGATTCCGCGGCGGGCATGGCCGTGTACGAGTTCGTCGCCGGCCGCAAGCTCGCTCCCGGCGAGGTGACGGAGGCGCACGTCGCCGAGGCAGCCTCGTTCTTCCGCGCGGTCAACGAGCATCGGAGCGATCCGGGGGCGGCCGACCTTCCCGAGGCATCTGAGGCCTGCTTCTCGATCGCGGCGCACGTGGCCTGTGTCGACCGCCGCGTGGCCCGTCTCGGCGGCATCGACGCGGCCTCGCCGCTTGGCCGCGAGGCTGCCGAACTGGTCGCGCGCCGCATCGCGCCGGCGTGGCAGCGGGTCCGCGACGTGGTGCTGGCGTCGGCCGGCACGTCCGCCGACGAGCCGCTCGCGGCCGGTGACCGCTGCCTGAGCCCCTCCGACTTCGGCTTCCACAACGCCATCCTCGCCAGCGACGCCCGCCTGCGGTTTCTCGACTTCGAGTACGCCGGCCACGACGATCCCGCCAAGATGGCCTGCGACTTCTTCTGCCAGCCCGCGGTGCCGGTGCCCCGCGAGCATCTGCCGGTGTTCGTCGCGTCGCTCGCCGGCCTCTGGGAGTCGCCGTCGGCCTTTCGCGGCCGCGTCGAGCTCCTGCTGCCGGTCTACGAGCTCAAGTGGTGCTGTATCATGCTCAATGAGTTCCTGCCCGCCGACGGCCGTCGCGCGTTCGCCGGTGCCGGTGCCGACCGCGAGGCCCGCCGCGCCGCCCAGCTCGCGAAGGTCGTGGCGGCCCTCGACCGCATGGATGCCTGACCTTCCGGAGCCGCCGCATGGCCTACGTCGATTTTCTGTCGGTCGTCCACAAGAGCACGAAGCGGGACTACGTCGCGCGGGTGACGGAGTTTCCCAAGGCGGAGGCCGCGAAGCTCGCCAGGCAGTGGGGCAAGGACTACTGGGACGGCGACCGGAAGACGGGCTACGGCGGCTATTCCTATGACGGCCGCTGGCGGAAGGTGGCCGACGCCATGGTGGCACACTACGGCATCAAGCCGGGCGACCGGATCCTCGACGTGGGCTGCGGCAAGGGCTTTCTGCTCTACGACTTCACGCAGGCCGTGCCGGGCGTCGAGGTGGCGGGCATCGACGTCTCGACCTACGCCCTCGAGCACGCCAAGGAGGAGGTGAAGCCGTTCCTCCGCCATGCGAGCGCCGCGAAGCTCCCCTTCGAGGACAAGAGCTTCGACCTCGTGATCTCGATCAACACCCTCCACAACCTCGAGTGCTTCGACCTCTACGATGCGCTCA
>JBJTRH010000361.1:0-9885 GCA_046076065.1 Planctomycetaceae bacterium
GAGGGGGGCGCGATCCCGGAGGAGCAGCGGTTCAACAATCTCTTCGACCGCGTCGACACCACGTGCACGACCTGGCTCGCCGTTACGATGGCCTGCTGCCAGTGCCACGACCACAAGTACGACCCGTTCACGCGGCACGACTACTACGCCCTCCTCGACGCCTTCAACCGCGTGCCTGAGTCCGGCATGCCGACCCGCTTCTCGGCGCGGATCCCCGTGGCCCCGCCGGTGCTCGAACTGCCGAGCGAGGCCGATGCGAAACGGCTCGCCGAACTCGAGACCGCCATGAAGGCCGGCGAGAAGGAATCGAAGGCGGTGATCGACGCCGCCTACGCTGCGTGGCGGAAGGGCCTGTTCGCCGACGGGGAGCCGGCCGACGGCGACGGCCTGCCGCGGGATCTCACCCCGCTGCTCCGCAAGCCCGAGAAGGACCGCACCGCAGACGAGAAGAAACAGATCGAGCAGAAACTGCGGCAGTTCTTCGACGGCCGCGTGAAGGCCTCCGTCATCAAGGATCTTCCACAGGTGAAGGCGCACGAGGCGGCGCGAGCCGCCTACGACGACTTCAAGGGCGATCGCATTCCGCGGGTCATGGTGATGAGCGATTCCCAGCCCCGGGAGACGCGGCTGCTCGATCGCGGCGACTACCTCTCGCCCCAGGGCGACCCGATCGCGTTCGCGACGCCCGCCGCCCTGCCACCGCTGCCGGCGGACCTGCCGCGAAGTCGGCTCGGGTTCGCCCGCTGGCTGTTCCTCCCCGAGCATCCGCTCACGGCCCGCGTGCAGGCCAATCGGATGTGGCAGCAGTTCTTCGGCGTCGGCATCGTGAAGACCGCGGAGGACCTCGGCGTGCAGAGTGAGTACCCGCTCCACGGGCCGCTCCTCGACTGGCTGGCGGTGGAGTTTCGCGAGCGGGGCTGGAGCCAGAAGGCGATGCATCGGCTGCTCGTCACGACCGCCACCTACCGGCAGGCGAGCCGCGTCACGCCCGAGCACCTCGCGAAGGATCCCGAGAACCGTCTCCACGGCCGGGCGGCGCGATTCCGCATGCCGTCGATGGTACTCCGCGACGTGGCCCTCGCCGCCGCCGGGTTGCTCGACACGCGGATCGGCGGCCCGCCCGCGTATCCCTACCAGCCCGACGCGATCTGGGAGTCGCTCGCGATCACCAAGGAGCGCGACTTCACCTACCCGGCGTCGCACGGCGCGGACCTCTACCGCCGCAGCCTGTACACCTTCTGGCGGCGGACGGTGAGTCCGGCCAACATGTTCGATGCCGCCAACCGGCAGACGTGCACCGTGCGGGCGAGCCGTACCTGCACGCCGCTGCACGCGCTCGTGACCCTCAACGACCCCACGTGGGTCGAAGCCGCCCGCGTGCTCGCCGAGGCGAGCGCGAAGGCGGCGACCGACCGCGACGGCCGGATCACCTACGCATTTAGGCGGGTGCTGGGGCGACGGCCGTCGGATGGCGACCTCGCGGCCCTGCGGCTGATCCACGAGGGGCAGCGGTCGGCCTGTCGCGACGACCCCGCCGCGGCCGAGAGGCTGGTCGCCGTCGGGGAGTCGCCCCGTGATCCCACCATCGATTCGGTGGAGCATGCCGCCCTCACGGCCGTGTGCCTCGGCATCCTCAACCTCGACGAGGCGCTGACCCGTGAGTGATCCCACCCCCCGCGACGTCGCCGCGCACGCCGCCGGGCTCACCCGACGCGGGCTGCTCGGCGCCGCAGCCCTCGGCGCCGGGCCCGTGGCCCTCGCCTCGCTGCTCGCGCGGGAGGCCCCGGCCGCGGCGGCCGCCGTCAGCGGAGGCCTGCCGGGCCTGCCGCACCATCCCCCGCGGGCCCGGCGGATCGTGATGCTCTGGCAGGGAGGCGGCCCCAGCCACGTCGACCTCTTCGACCCGAAGCCGACGCTCATGGATCGCGGCGGCGAGGAGATCCCGGCGAGCGTCCGGGGCAGCACGCGGCTCTCGACGATGTCGAGCGGCTATGCGAAGTGGCCCGTCGTGTCACCGATCAGGCCGTTCCGTCGGTACGGTCGATCGGGCATCGAGATGAGCGAACTCCTGCCGCGGATCGGGTCGCTGGCCGACGATCTCTGCCTCGTCCGCAGCCTGCAGAGCGAGTCGGTGAACCACGCGCCCGGCGTTACGTTCTTCATGACCGGCAGCCAGGTGCCGGGACGGCCGAGCATGGGCGCCTGGCTCGCCTACGGCCTCGGCTGCGAGACCGACGACCTGCCCGCATTCGTGGTGATGACGTCATCCGACGCGGGCAAGACCTGCGGGCAGCTGTTCTTCGACTACTACTGGGGGAGCGGCTTCCTGCCGAGCCGCTTCCAGGGGGTGAAGTTCCGCAACGCCGGCGCGCCGGTTCCTTACCTCGCCGACCCCGACGGCATGAGCCGGGCCGCGAAGCGGTCGCTACTCGACGGGCTGGCCCGGATGAACGCCGACCATTTCGCCGCCGTCGGCGATCCCGAGATCGAGACGCGGATCGCACAGTACGAGATGGCCTTCCGGATGCAGGCCAGCGTTCCGGATCTCGTCGACTTCTCCGACGAGCCCCGGCACGTGCTCGACCGCTATGGCCCCGACGTCGCGAAGCAGGGGAGTTTCGCCCACAACTGCCTCGTCGCCCGCCGCCTGCTCGAGCGGGGCACGCGGTTCGTGCAGCTGATGCATTCGGGATGGGACCAGCACCAGAACCTGTTCACGCAGCTCGAAGTCCAGTGCCGCGACACCGACGGCCCCTCGGCGGCGCTGGTGGAAGACCTCAAGGAACGCGGCCTGCTCGACGACACGCTCGTGATCTGGGGGGGCGAGTTCGGCCGCACGCCCTTCGGCCAGGGCGACCCGGCCAGTCCGAAGGGCCGCGACCACTTTGGAAAAGCCTTCTCGTGGTGGCTCGCGGGCGGCGGTGTGAAGCCGGGCCACGTGCACGGCGCGACCGACGACTACGCCTGGAACGTCACTTCCGACCCGGTGCATGTCCACGACATGCAGGCCACGATCATGCACCTCGCGGGCGTCGACCACACGCGACTGACCTACCGCTACCAGGGCCGCCAGTTCCGCCTCACCGACATCCACGGTCACGTCGTGACCGGGCTGTTCGCCTGACGCCGGCGACGAGCCCCGCCAGCACGGCAGCCACGGCCGCGAACGAGGGCTCGGGGACGATCGTCACGATCTGCGACCGGTAGAACGACAGGTCGGCGGCGTAGGTGGCATCACCGTAGATCGCGTTGGCGCCCGGATCAGGCTGTCCCGAATAGCCGCCCACGGTCAGCGTGATGCCGGCCAGTTCCCACAGGGAGCCGTTCTTGCGGAACACCCCGCCTCCGGAATCGCCGTAGGCGGCCTGCGCCTCGTTCGAGGGCGGCCCCAGGTCGTTGAAGGTGGTGCCGAGCATGAACGTGTCACCGAAGCCATCATCGATCCAGAGCGCTGACGAACTGACCGTGTTGGTGCCCCAGCGCATGGAGCGGGTCGCGAGCGTCTTGTAGCCGGCGGCATTGCCGCCCGACGACACCTCCGTCCAGGTCCACGGCGTCGTGGACTGGTTGACACTCCACTGCGTGAACGCCCCACGGTCGCGGCCCGAGCCGATCATCGTCACGCCGCTGCCGTTCGTGGTCGTCGCCGAGGCGATCGTCACGCCCGACAGCCCGGGGGGCGTCGACGCGAGGCGGAACATGAACAGGTCGGCCGTGGCCGACTTCCCCGCCGCGCCGTTGTTGGTGAGCGTGGTGCCCGAGCCGGCGAGCATCGCGTAGGTGCCTCCGTTGAGCACAATGCTGCCGCCGCCGACGTGGGCGGCGGTGAGCACCCAGTCGTTGCCCAGGTAGACCCCGGTGCCGATGCCGAGCACGCCGACGTTGGCCCACCCGGGATCATCCCCGGGGGCCGACGTGTTGCCGGTGCCGGTGAGCGTGTCGATCACCACGGCACGGGCCGCCGCAGGCCACACGCCGACGATGGAGGCTGCCGCCACGACTGCCAGCACGCGTCGCCATGGCGACCGCCCCGCTCCGCACATTCCCGCCACGTTCGCCATCCTGACGTCCTCCAGCAATGCCCTGCCTTCGGCATGATTCCCGTGACAATGCAGCAGGAAAAGGGGGGCGACACGCAAAAGGGACGAATCGGGCACCAGGAGGGACGAATCGGGCACGTTGTCGAAACAGGCCTCGCTGCCAGCGGCGGCGTCGCAGCATCCGTCGCGCCCGGGGCACGGGGTACACTCGCGGCCGCACCGGTCATTCCCACGGGCGCCGTCATGGATCCCTCCGCACTTCGCGACGTTCTCCGCTCGGGCCTGCTGTCGTTCCCGGTCACCGACTTCACGCCACAGGGAGACTTCGAGCCGGGTGGGTATGCCGCGCGGCTCGACTGGCTGGCCCCCTTCGGCGCCAGCGTCCTCTTCGCCGCCGGGGGCACCGGCGAGTTTTTCTCGCTCGCCCCCGCGGAGTACCGGTCCGTCGTCCGCACGGCGGTCGACACCTGCTGCGACCGGGTGCCGATCGTCGCCGGGGCAGGGGGGGCGACCCGGGTCGCCATCGACTGCGCCCGCGAGGCTGAGCGGCTCGGCGCGGCCGGCATCCTCCTGCTGCCGCACTACCTCACCGAGGCACCGCAGGACGGCGTGGCCGCACACGTGGAGGCCGTCTGCCGGAGCGTCGGCATCGGTGTGATCGTCTACAACCGCGGGCCATGCCGGCTCGCGGCCACGCACCTGGAGCGACTGACCGATCGCTGCCCGAACCTCGTGGGCTACAAGGACGGCCTCGGTGACATCGAGCTGATGGTCTCGATCCGCCGCCGGCTCGGCGACCGGCTGGCCTACCTCGGCGGCCTGCCCACGGCGGAGGTCTACGCCGCCGCGTATCGCGCGATGGGCGTGCCGGTCTACTCCTCGGCGGTGTTCAACTTCGTGCCCCGGACGGCCCTCGAGTTTTACCGGGCCGTCGCAGCCGGCGACGAGACGACGACGGCCCGCCTCCTCGACGGCTTTTTTCTTCCCTTGATCGAGCTTCGCAGCCGCACGCCGGGTTACGCCGTGAGCATGATCAAGGCGGGCTGCCGGATCGTGGGTCGCGACGCCGGCCCCGTGCGGCCGCCGCTGGTGGACCTGAAGCCCGACGAGGTCGAGCGGCTCGCCTCGCTCGTCGAGTCGCTCGGGCCGCAGTCGTGACGGCCGCACGCGACGAGGCACCGCCGCTTGCAGCCGCGGTGGCGAAGGTCCGGCGCCGCGTGCTGCCGCTGCTCGTGGTGATGTTCGTCGTCAACTATCTCGACCGCGTGAACGTCGGCTTCATCAAAGCGCCGCTGGCAGCCGCACTCGGAATCGACGCAGCGGCTTTCGGTTTCGGCGCCGGGCTGTTCTTCATCGGCTACCTGCTCTTCGAGGTGCCCTCGAACCTGGCGCTGGAGCGGTTCGGCGGCCGCGTGTGGCTGGCGCGGATCGCGATCTCATGGGGCCTCGTGGCCGCCGCGATGGCGTTCGTGCAGACGGCGTGGCAGTTTCATGTCGGTCGATTCATTCTCGGGGCCGCTGAGGCCGGGTTCTTTCCCGGCGTCGTCTACTACCTCACGAGGTGGCTGCCGCAGCGGGAGCGGGGCAGGGCCATGGCGGTGTTCCTGTCCGGTTCCGCGATCGCCTCGATCCTCTCGGGGCCGCTGGCCGGCGTGCTGATGCGGATCGAGGGGCTCGGGCTGGCCGGCTGGCAATGGATGCTCGTGATCGAGGGCCTCGCCTCGGTGGCGGTCGGCCTTGCCGCGGGCTGGTGGCTCGACGCGCAGCCCCGCGACGCCCTCTGGCTCACCGCCGCCGAGCGGGAGGCGCTCGACGCGGCGATCGCCGGCGACACGCCCGCCGCACGCCACGGCAAGCCGCGATTCGTCGACCTCCTGCGCGACCCGCAGGTGGCGCTGTTCTGCGGCGTCTACTTCGCGATCCAGCTCACGATCTATGCCGTCACGTTCTGGCTGCCGAGCATCATCCGCGAGCAGGGCGGCCTTTCCGATCTCGAGGTGGGGCTGCTCAACTCCGTTCCGTGGCTCGTGGCGATCGTCGGCATGGTCGTCGCCGCACGGGCGGCCGAGCGCTGGCCTTACCAGCAGGCCTGGGTCGCGGTCGCGCTCGCCATCGCGGCCACCGGCATGGTCGCCGCCACGACGGGCGGCCCGCTGCTCGCGTATGTGGCCATCTGCTTCGCAGCCCTCGGCTTCAAGTCGGCGGCTTCGCTCTTCTGGCCGCTCCCGCAGGGCTACCTCGACCCCCGGGCCGCCGCGGCGGGGATCGCTCTGATCAACTCCGTGGGCAACCTCGGCGGCTTCGTGGCGCCCACCGTGTTTGGGATCCTCGAGCACCGCACCGGGTCGATTCGCGGCGGCCTGCTCGGCCTCGCCGCGGCCTCGGCCGCGACCGCCGGCCTCGTGCTGCTCGCCCGCAGCCGGCCCCTTTCCCCAGCGGCAGGAATCCAGCCCCCATGACGCGACTCGCCGACCTCGCCTCCGCCGACACCCCCGTGGTCACGTCGCTCCGGGTCGTGCCCGTAGCCGGCCACGACAGCATGCTCCTCAATCTCAGCGGAGCGCACGGGCCGTTCTTCACGAGGAACGTCGTCGTGGCCGAAGACTCCGCCGGTCACGTCGGCCTGGGCGAGGTGCCCGGAGGCGAACCCATCCGCCGCACGCTCGACGACGCCCTCCCGCTCGTCGTCGGCCGCCGCGTGGGCGATCTCGAACCGATGCTCAACACGATGACGGCCGCATTCGCCGACCGCGACGCCGCAGGCCGGGGCCTCCAGACCTACGATCAGCGGGTCGCGATCCATGCCGCGACGGGGGTCGAGTCGGCACTGCTCGACCTGCTCGGCCGCCACCTCGGCCTGCCGGTGGGGGCGCTGCTCGGAGACGGCGTGGTCCGCCGCCGTGTGCCCATGCTCGGCTACCTGTTCTTCGTGGGGGATCGCTCCGCGACCACGCTGTCCTACCGGGACGAATCCACGTCGGCCGTCGCCTGGCATCGGCTGCGGAACGAGGCGGCGCTCACGACCGAGTCGATCGTGCGGCAGGCCGAGGCCGCCCGCGACCGCTACGGCTTCGCCGACTTCAAGCTCAAGGGAGGCGTGTTCGCCGCGGGCCGCGAGGCCGAGGTGGTGCGGGCCCTGAAGCGGCGGTTTCCCGATGCCCGGATCACGCTCGACCCGAACGGCTGCTGGAGCCTCGCCGAGGCGGTTGCCATCTGCCGCGATCTCTCCGACGTGCTCTCCTATGCCGAAGATCCATGCGGCGCGGAAGACGGCTTTTCAGGACGGGAGATCCTCGCCGAGTTCCGGGCGGCGACGGGGATGGCCACGGCGACCAACATGGTGGCGACGGACTGGCGTCAGCTGCGGCACGCCCTCGCGCTGCAGGCCGTGGATATCCCGCTGGCCGACCCGCACTTCTGGACGATGCAAGGCTCGATCCGCGTCGCCGAGGCCTGCCGCGATCACGGCCTCACGTGGGGGTCGCACTCGAACAACCACTTCGATATCTCCCTCGCGATGATCGCGCACGTCGGCGCGGCGGCACCGGGCGCGATCACGCCGCTCGACACCCACTGGATCTGGCAGGAGGGCCAGCGGCTCACCCACGAGCCTCCCCTGATCCGCGACGGGGGCGTTGACCTCACCGACCGGCCCGGGCTCGGCATCGACCTCGATCCGGCGCGGCTCGACGAGGCGCACGCGCTCTACCGGGCGCTGCCGACCGGGACCCGTGACGACGCAGCCGCGATGCAGTTCCTGAGCCGGGGCTGGACGTTCGACCCGAAGCGGCCCTGCCTCGTCCGCTGACGCCGGTCAGACCGCGTCGGCCGTCGCGAGCCGCGTCCGCGCCGCATGAAAGGCGTCGTTGGCGACCGTGCCGGCCGCGTTGCCGCTGAACTCGGGCATGAGCCGGTCGAGGAAGAACATCTCCACCTCGCCCTTGCCCTTCACCTCGATGCGGCCCCGTGGCGTGCACTCGAACCAGGGCTCCACGAGCGCGTGGGTGGTCGACGAGATGTTGATCCGGCCGGCTTCGCCCTTGCTCTCCATGCGGCTCGCGGTGTTCACCGTGTCGCCCCAGAGGTCGTAGAGAAACCGCTGCTGGCCGATCACGCCCGCCACCAGCGGCCCGGAGTGGAGGCCGATCCGGATGGGAAACGCCGGCAGCCCCGCCGCCTGCTGGTCACGGGCGATCGCGGCCACGGCATCGCGCAGCCCGATCGCGAACATCGCGGCGTCGAGGGCGTGGGTCGGCCGCGGCTCGGGCACGCCTGCCGCCGCCATGTAGGCATCGCCGATCGTCTTGAGCTTCTCCATGCCGTACTCGGCGAGGAGCTGATCGAAGCGGAGGAAGTAGCGATCGAGGTCGGTGATCAGCTGCTTCGGCGACATCGTCTCGGCGGTTTTCGTGAAGCCCACGAAGTCGGTGAACAGCACCGTCACCGCGTCGAAGTGCCGCGGCTCGCTCTGGCCGGTGTCCGCCAGCTCGTCGGCGATCCGCACGGGAAACACCTTGTAGAGCAGCTCACGGGTCTTCCGCAGGCTCTCCTCAACCTGCCGGTTTGCGTCGGCGAGGTCGCGATGCATCTGGGAGAGTTTCGTGTTCTGTTGGAGGATGTTCTCGTAGGTCGAGAGCAACAGGTTGAGCAGCTGCCGTCGCGACACGTCGAGCCGCAGCCACTCGCCGCCGTAGTCGAGTTCCAGCGGCTCACCCGGCCGGTCGGCCGCGGGATCCTGGGCGAGCAGGTGGTCGATGCGTTCGAGAATGTGCTCGGGCTCGTAGGGCTTGGTCACGTAGGCGTCGGCCCCCTCGCGAAGCCCGGCGAGGATGTCGCTCGTGGCGGAGAGCGACGTGAGCATGAGCACCGGGATGTGCCGCAGATCGGCTTCCGACTTCACCGCCCGGCAGAGGGCGTGGCCGTCCATCTCGGGCATCTCCACGTCGGAGATCAGGATCGCGGGCCGATGCTCGCGGACGAGGGCCAGGGCGAGGGCCCCGTTCGCTCCCCAGTGGACCGTGTGGCCACGCGACTCCAGGGCCTTTTTGAGGATCATCGCCGGCACGCGGCTGTCCTCGGCGATCACGATCGTGCGGGCGGGTGGGCTCGTCATGCCGCGGAGGATACCGCGAGTTCCCGAAATCGTGCCCGATTCGTCCCTCAGACCGGCCGATTCGTCCTTTCCCGAGCAAGCCTCATGGACGAGACGATGTGCCGCAGGTAGGAGATGGGGATGGACACGGTTGCCGATTCAGCACGACGGCCGGGGCTGTTGGCCTTCTGGGGCGCCCATGCAGCGTTCTGGGCGGTTGCATTCGCCGCCAACGTCCTTCTCGCGGCCGTCTTCGCGGTCGATGATCCGTGGGGAGTCATTGCCCTGGAATCAGGGCTCTGCTTTACGGCCACGGCCGCCATGCGGGCTCTCTCGCGGCGTGAGCAGTTGCTGATCAAGCTTGGCGTCTCAAAGGCCGGCCTGCTCGCCGGCGGAATGATCCTGTCCGCGGTGCTGATCGCACTCATGCTTCTCGCCTCCCGACCGTCGTTTGGACTCCCGGCCGCCACGCGGCCCGAACTGGTCGCGAGACTCGCGATCACGTTCGCGATGCTCGCGACGTGGTGTGCCTTCTATTTTGGGTTTCAGCTGATCGGCGACGGCTACCTTGCCGAAATCCGCGCGCTGCAGGCCGAGTCGCTCGCCCTGCGGCACGAACTCAAGCATCTCCAGGCACAGATCAGCCCCCACTTTCTCTTCAATGCGCTCAATACCGTCATGGCGCACCGCCACGACCCAGAGGCGATCGAGACCGTCACGCAGGCACTCGCCAACTACCTCTACTTCCTTCTC
>JBJTRH010000362.1:0-10175 GCA_046076065.1 Planctomycetaceae bacterium
CCGAGCAACTGGAAGCGGCAGATTCTCAGGAGCTTGTAAGGATCTTTCGGCTGGAGCCGGGGCGGACCGTCTACACGGTCAGGGGTCAGGAGAACGACGAACTTGATTACCTGACCGAAGCGACGAACACGACGCCGCAAGAGCCCAGCGACACACTGGCACTCAACGTGCGCAGCGGCTACCAGGTGCTCGCGTTTCTTTCGAAGGGCGTCGACGTGCCGGAAAAGCATCTCCGCCACGGCACCGCGTGCACGTTCAAGGGGCCCGATGGCCGGCCCTTCGACGCCCGGCAGATCACCCGCGGACTGTTCCGGGTCTGCGTGCAGAAGCATCGGCCGTTGCGGAGCGAAGTGGCGGTGCCCTATCGCGGACACTGGTTTTACATCGCCGAGAATGACGTGCAGTCGCGAGCGACGCTCAACCTCGTCAAGCTCGCGATCGACATCCAGTCGCAGTCCGGCGCCGCCGGGCCTGTGCTCACGCTGCCGCTGAACTGACCGTCGGCAACTACGCGGGTTTGACGGTCAGCGTCCCGAGCCGCTCCTCGGCCCGCCGGCGCACTTTCTCGATGCTCGATTCGAGGGCGAAGGCGCTGTGGGTGTCCTTGTCGTCGAACCACGTGGCATCGACGAGGGCCGCGATCTTGTCCGCCCGCGCGATGATGTCGCGCAACTCGTCAGGGTCTTTTGACGTCTTCACCCGCAGATCAAAATCCCTGAGCGAGTTGTAGAAATAGTCGAGGTGTGTCCCGGAATTGAATGACCGGAGCCCGTTCAGCCGCTCGAGGAGCGGATTGACGACCAGAAAGAACGCTACGAGAAAGACCCAGATTTGATTGAGCAGCGCGGCCAGCCAGAGCGGCAGCGAGTCGAAATAACCCGGCACACCGCTGCTGTAAAACCGCCGGGCTACGAAACTCGAGGGAAACGAGCCGTCGGCATGCCGGGGAAAGCCGCGGCTCTCGGTGAAGAGCGATTTATCGTTGAAGGCTGCTTCCTGAGCGGCGATCAAAAGTGCCCACTGCACGGCAGGGTGGGTGCCCTTCTCGACGAGCAGATCGATGGTCGAGGCGAGCAGGGTGACGTCGCGATCGGGCCGAATCCGAGCGAGATCGATCGAGCCCTTGGGAACGACGACGGTCTGCAGGAACGGCAGTTTCTTCGCGTAGGCGTCGGCAAGGGTGAAGTCGTGGAGCCGCAGGCCGGGGTCCGCCAGGAGCCGTTGCACGGTCTCGGATTCGAACGCATCGACCAGAAACATCGCGTCGATCTCCCCCGCGAGCAGTTTCGTGGCCGCCTCGGCGTTTGGCAGTTGGACCCACTGGCCGTTGGGCTGGCCGTCCGTACGGTTCAGCCCTTCCACGATGCGGAACAGCCGGTGGGCAACCGACCCCTCCGGCCCGATCGCGATCGTCTTTCCCGCGAGCGCCGCGAACGGGTCGTCGCCGGCCAAGGCCTCCCCGCGGTGAATCAGCATGATCGTTGCCAGGCCGACGCTGCCAAGCGATTCGAGCGACGGGTCATCCTTCGACGTAAACGTTCCCGCCGTCATGAAACTGACACTGACGTCCGACCGATCATCCCCGAGATGCTTGAACCCCTCCACCTGCCCAGACGTCGGCACGAGCTCGAGTTTCAGCCCGTGCTCGGCCAGTCGGGTCGCCAGCCCACGTGACCACCGGTCATAGACCGAACCTGCCTGGCCGCTGGCGATGGTGGTCGTGCGCGGTGGAATCGGCCTGAGGGCGACGGCCACGCACCCTAACGCGAGGAGCGACAGGCTGATTGGGACCCGCTTGTAGCGGATGATCCGCAGCCACCCCTGCACCTCATGCCACAGATCGCGGCCAATGTTCGTGAGTTTGTCGCGAACGTTGGCGATGATCATGGTCAGGGTTCAGGTTCGGGTGTTCCGTGCCGACGGAGTGCGGCAACAATCATGGCTCGGCCCTGCCGGGGATGATTGATGCCGGTAGATCCGGTGCAGAGTATAAACCAGTCATGCTGCCCAAAAAACGGAAGTCTGCTCAGGTCCGCCGGCCGCCGTCTCAACGTCGCCGGGCCATCGAGGTGATCGAAGGGCCGATCGCTCGCGACCGCACGCTTGGCAAGGCGACGACCTGGGTCATCGGGGGCGAGGTGCGAGTGCACCGCGGCGTCACGCTGAAGATCGCCGACGGCGCGACGCTCCTGATCACCAACGGCGTGCTCCCGAAGAGCCAACTCCGCCGCGCGGCGCTGATCTTCGAGCCCGGCTCCGCGCTCGTCGCCGGCCGCTTCGCCGTCCGGGCCTGCAATGGCGAACACCGGCCGGTCAAGGCGGCCGACAACGGCGGCCTGTGGTTCCTGGGCACCTTCGCGGCCGGAAGCAAGGACGGCATCACGGTGAAGAAGAGTCGGGGCGGCGAGCCATCGTCGTTTCGGGCCCGGTCGATCACCACCTCGCACCTCGGCCGCCGCGACACTTACCGCAGCCTGAAAACGGGCAAGCAGCTCGACATCGGCGACGACATCGACGGCCTCTCGCTCGTCGGAGTGGGCCCGGACGAGTGGCGCGTGGCCGAGGTCCGCAGCCTGTATTCGGCCGACGACGGGTTCGACCTCACCAACTCGCACGTCCGGCTGGATCGGCTCGAGGTTCGGCACCCTGCCGAGGACGGCCTGAACGTGTCGAGCAGCCGGATCGAGATCCGCCGCAGCCTCGTGCTCGACATGCCCAAGTCACGCGACGCCGACCGCGACCTCTTCGACCTCGAGACCGACGCCGGCGGCTCGTTTGTGGAACTGCCGAAGGGATGCTGGGTGCGGGTACGGGGCGTGTTCGGCGATGAAGTCACGCTCTCCTCCCCGGACATGCCGCGGCCGAATACGGTCGCCGACAACGAGCGGCGGTATGCCTACTCGGGACGGCTCAAGGCCGATGCGCTCATCCACTCGCTGACGACCGACTGACAGGCCGGCTTCAGTATTGAATCGCGATGCCGGTGTCGGAGAAGAAGGGCGCCGCATCGGCGGCGAGGCCCCAGCCGATGCGCAGGCCGATCTCGACGTTGCGGGTAATGTCAGGTGGGTGCCGGGGCTGAAGAAGGGCTGCTGCGTGTCGTTGACGAGCCCCTGGGTGTAGGAACCGAGCCACTCGGCGTGCACTTCGAATCGCTCGGTCACGGGCACCCGCACTCATGTCGAGTCGCGATGGCCCGGCCCGACGCCGTGAACTGCGGATAGGCCGCGTCAGGTCAGGCGGCGCATGAGCCACCAGCCGATGGCGAGCTGCGCGATCAACGCGAGGAGGCCCGACTGCGGGCTGCCGGTCGCCACCTGCAGCCCGCCGAAAGCGAGGCTTGCGGCGAAGCCCGCGAGCTTCGTGCCCACCTGCAGCAGACCGAACGACACGCCCGCATGGCCGGACGGGGCGAGCACGGCGACGGCCGCGCGGAGCAGGCTCTGGATGCCCCCGAGCACGAGGGCCAGTAGGACGGCGAGGCCATACAGTTGCTGCGTCGTCTCCACGAACAGGGCGAGCACCAGCACGACGATCCAGCCGCCGAAGCAGAGGAGGGTGGCCGGCCTCCTGCCGACCCGTGTCGAGAGCCAGCCGACGAGGATCGCGCCGGGGAGCGCCACCGCCTGCACGAGGAGCACGAGCCGCACGAGCGCGGGGCCGTCGAGATCGAACCGCTGCAAGGCGAGGCTCGAAAACTGTGCGATCGCCGTCTGCACGCCGCCGAGGGCGAGCATCGATCCGCCGAGGACCACAGCGAAGTCGCGATCCGCCGACCCGGGCGGCGACCGCCACAGGCTCGTGGCAAAGGCGCCGAGTTCACGCGCGGGCGTGGTGGCATGCCGGACACCGCCGCCCTCGTCGAAACTGGCCACCGCCGCCGGCACGGAGAACACGAGCCACCAGGCCGCCGTGACGGCGAACGCGAGCCGGAGACCACCCGCCACGTCGAGGCCGAGGCGGGCGTGGGCGGTGACGACGGCCGTGGCGATCACCAACGCGATCGCGCCCCCCGCGTAGCCGGCGGCGAAGCCAAACGCGGAGAGTCGATCGGCATCCCGATCCCCGGCGACCCGGGTCAGCAGTCTGCCGGTGAAGACCTGCGCGACATCGAATCCGACGCTGGCCGCGGCGATCGCGGCCACGACGACGACGTGGGCGTGGGGTGGAGCGGCGGCCAGCGCGACGAGCCCCCCCGCGCCAACGCAGGTGGTGGCGATCAGCGCCCGCTGGTGCCCATCGCGACGATCCGCCCACGCGGCTGCCCATGGCACCACCACGGCGGACACGAGCATCGCCGCGGCGAGCGTCCAGGCCCAGATGACCCCGGCCGAGAGCCCCCAGCCCCCCGCCGCAAACACCAGCTTCTCGACGTAGGCCACGACGAGCGTGATCAGCACGGTCGAAAACGCGCTCGCGGCCCAGTCGAGCAGGATCCAGGCGAAGCGGGCAAAGCGGCCGTGGCGCGGCACCGTGGTCGGTTGGCTGGTCATGCCGGCAGCTCCGGGCGATCTCGCAGGGCAACGCGGGCCGCCGCGGCCGCTCACGCTGGCGGCGCTGCCGTCGGCCGGGCTATCCTGCCCGCTCGCTCGCCCATGGCCGCATCGAGTCTCGAATCGTGCTCAAAGCCTACGCCGGTCGCTGGGGTCTTGTCACCGGGGCTTCCTCGGGGATCGGAGCGGAGTTTGCCCGCCAACTCGCCGCGCGGGGAATGCACTGCGTGCTGGTGGCTCGTCGCGACGATCGCCTGCGGGACGTGGCGCAGGAACTGGTGACGGCCTACGGCACACGCTGCGAGATCATACCCGCCGACCTGTCGAAGCCGGAGGCGGGCCGGGAGCTCCTCGCCGAGGTGTCGCGTCGTGGCATCGCGGTGGATCTGCTGGTCAACAACGCCGGGTTCGGCATGGTCTCCTCCATCGAGGAGACCGACGCCGCTCGGGCGCTGGAGTTGATCCAGGTCAACATCGCGGCCCTCACCGAGCTCACGCTCCTCGCGGCGAAAGCGATGATCCAGCGCGGAGATGGCGGCAT
Organism: Planctomycetaceae bacterium; assembly: GCA_046076065.1. Classification (GTDB taxonomy): domain Bacteria; phylum Planctomycetota; class Planctomycetia; order Pirellulales; family UBA1268; genus QWPN01. The sequence goes on from JBJTRH010000362.1 coordinate 5,035, forward strand.
CATCAACATCGGGTCGATCGCGTCGTTCCAGCCCATCGGCTACATGGGCGTCTACGCGGCCAGCAAGGCCTACGTGCTGCACTTCAGCGAGGCCCTGTGGGCGGAGCTGCGGGGCCGGGGAGTCACCGTGACGACGCTCTGCCCGGGACCGACGCGGACCGAGTTCTTCGACCGTTCCGGCGTTCCCGGCTGGGCCGAGCGGAACCGCGGTGAGGATGTGCCGGCTGTGGTCCGTGCCGGACTCGAGGCGTTCGATGCCGGTCGCGCCTTCGTGGTGTCGGGCTGGACCAACTACCTGCTGACCCTCGCGGTGCGGCTGGCCACACGGGCCACGGTGGTCAGACGCAGCATGTCGGTCTTTCGCCCCCTATGACGAGGCTCTCGACATCACGCCGCGTTGATCTCGACGCCTTGCGCGGCGTCGCCATGCTGCTCGGCGTGGCCCTGCATGCGGCGATGAGCTTCGTGACGTTTCCCTGGCCCGTGCGGGACTCGCAGCGGAGCGACGCGCTTCTGCTGCTGATCGTCGCGGTGCATGGCTTCCGCATGCCGCTGTTCTTCCTGTTGAGCGGCTACTTCACGATGCTCGTGTTCAGCCGCCGCGGGCTCGCGAGCCTGCTCGAGCAGCGGGTCATGCGGATCCTCGTGCCGCTGGTCATCGCCACCCTCACGATCGTGCCACTCGACGCGGTGATCAGCGGCTACGCCGTGCGCACGAACCGGCTTGAGCCTGCCCTCGCCGACATCCTCTCGGGTGACGAGGCAACGGTGCGCCAGCGGCTCGCTTCGCCCGGCGCGGCAGCGCAGCGGGACGCCTTCTGGGGCCTCACGCCGCTCGCCTGGGCCACGATGCGCGGTGAGCCCTCGATCGTGGCCGCCGTGCTCGACGCCGGTGGGGATGCCAACGAACGCGACGGCTCGGGCACCACGCCGCTGCACCTCGCCGCCTCCTTCGGCCGGGACGTGGCGGCCGAGCTGCTCATCGAGCGGGGTGCGGACGCGATCGCCGCAAACGTGGTTGGCCTGCTGCCGATGGCGATGCTGAGTCTGCCGGCCGATCTCGTGAGCGAGTTCGCGCCCTTCATCGGCATGCGCGAGGTCGCCGTCGACGAGATTCACGCCGGTCGCGACCGGCTGCGTTCCATCCTGCCCACCGGACCGAATCCGCAGGGCACGCTCGGCGGCCCGCTCGACCGGGCGACGCTCGCCTGGTCTGAGATCCTTTCGGCGGACCGGCTCCGGCTGCGGGCCGGATCGTGGTCGCTACATCTCGTCCAGACCAACGTCTTCCAGCACCTCTGGTTCCTGTGGTTCCTGTGCTGGCTGGTCGCCGGATTCGCGATGCTCGCTCGCGCAGGGCTGCTGCCGACCGGCCGCGGCCGCTGGTGGCTCGTGGCGATCTCGTGCGTGCCGCAGCTCGTGATGTGCATGTCGATGACGGCCGGCTACGGCCCCGACACGTCGTGCGGGATCCTGCCGCGGCCGCACGTGCTCGCCTTCTATGCGTGCTTCTATTTCTTCGGCGCCGCGACGTTCGCCGCCGAGGGCCTCGACACGCGGCTTGGCCGCTACTGGAAGGTGCTCCTCCCCGCGGGGATCGCCCTGCTCGTGGCCGGCCTGGCGACGATCAACGACCGGCTGCTCGCGAGCGTGCTGCAGCCCGCCTACGCCTGGGCGATGTCACTGGGCCTGATCGGGCTGTTCGCCCGGTTCTGCTCGCGGCCAGGCCCGCTCATGTCATGGCTGGCCGACGCCTCATACTGGATGTACCTCGTGCACGTGCCGCTCGTGATGGCGGCGCAGATGGTCGTCCGCCCATGGGCCATGCCCGCGGAGCTGAAGCTTCTCGTGGTCATGGCCCTGGTGATGCCGGTGCTGCTCGTGAGCTACCGCTACGGCGTGCGATTCACGCCGATCGGCAGCCTGCTCAACGGCCCGCGTGGCGGCGCCGTGACAACCACCACTTCGGCCTGACCGGCTACTTGGCCTCGCCCTCAGCCGGCTTGGCCTCGCCCTCCGCCAAGGCATGCCCGAAGACGGACCATACCACGCCGTCGGCGATGACCGAGAGGGTCATGCGGCCGTCGGCAGTGATGATCAGGCTGATGTTCCGGCCGTTCTCCACGCCGGAGAGGATGTGCATTCCGTCCTTCTCGTGCATGGTCTCGAGCTTCGTGATCTCGCCGCGCCGCGACTCTGGTGCCAGGAGCGTGAGCTCCTTCTTCTCAACGTCGATCCTCATGAAGGTGGGCCGCTCGCGGTCGCCCAGGTCGGGCGGGCCGATCGTGCCATCTTCGTCGACGGCCACGGCCGACGTCACGGAGCAGAGCCAGCTCTGCTCGGCCCGCGAGGCGCCGGAAGAGAGCAGATGCACGGCCAGGATCATCACGAACAGTCGCGTCAGGGTCGTCACGAAATCGCTCCTTCTGGTGGTCGGTCTGGTGGTCGCTGAGTCGATCCGCCTCGCATCGGCGCGAAGCACGGGGCTATCGGACGGTGTAGCCCTTGGCCTCCATGGCCGCCATGAAGTTGCGATTCCAGGTCAGGAACTGCTGCTGGTAGGCCGCCACCGCCGCGTCGGACGCACCCCCCGCCGCCTTCATGGCCCGCCGCGACCGCACGCCGCCCGTCAGGCCCAGCGACGTGGCGCCGATCGCGGCGCCCTTGCCGGCGTCGCCGGCGATGGCGCCGATCGCTGCGCCCGCCAGGGCGCCGCCGGCCCCGCCCCTGATGGCCCCGCCCCGCGATGCGCCGGCCGACGCCGCCGCGGCGCTCGTCTGCTGATCGAGCACGGCCTTTGCCTGGTAGGGATCCCAGCGCGTCTGCTAGGTGGCCCAGTCGTAGGCTGCGGCTTCATCGGCCTTCTGCTGCTCTGGGCTCTGTCCCTTCGCGGGGAAGATCGCGAGGTTGCCGGGGTTGGTGCTGAGCGAGGGTGGACCAGCGTGAATCGTGGTCGCGATGACCAAGGCCATGGCCACCACCATCAGGCCGGGGATCGTCCGGCGCCGAAACATCACGTGCATCGCTGTCTCCTCCATGGGGCGAACGGGAACGCGTGGGTGATATCACCCGTCGCGCTCGCGTGGGAATACGAGTTTCACTTCGCGGACGCAGTGACGGCCGCATGCTGCACGCTGCTGTGCAGAAGACGCCAAAAACGACGACCGGCTGCTCGCGCACGTCGTCGCGCGGCTCCGATTGTCCATCTCTCCGACTGTCCAGCTTCAGAACTTCTGGATCAGGTCGAAGCCGAGCATCGTCTGCTGGTTGCTGATGCCGTCGTTGTAGGGCGCCCGCGGGCCACCGTAGGGGCCACTGAAGAAGTCCCAGCGGAAGGCGGGCCGCATCAGGAAGTTGCCCGTCGGCGTCCAGTTCGGGCCGATCGTCAGCGAGTAGAAGTTGCCCGGCAGCGGCACGTGGTTGGGATTGCTCGGCCGGTTCAGGCCCACGCGGGTGCCGTTGGTGTCCTGAAACCACTCGATCCTCGCCCCCCACGCCCAGGCGTCGCTCACGCGGTAGTACAGATACTGGTCGATGCCCGCCCACAGCGCCGTGTCGCCGTTCACGAGCGCCTTGGCCTGCGTGCCGAGCCAGTGGTGGAAGAGATACTCCCAGTTCTCGGCGGGGCGGTACTCGAAGATCAGGCTGTAACGCGTGCGGTTCGCCGAGACGAGGGGAGGTGCCGGCTGGAACAGCGGCGAGAAGTCGTTGCCCTCGTCGCCGCTGATGATCGCGAACGTCGTGGCGAACGAGTTGTCGTCGTTCCGGGCGCGAATGCGGCCGAGGAAGTTGGCCTTGCTGTAGGGCGAGGCGAGGCCATTCCATCCGTTCACGAGGCCGGCATCGACCTCGACGTTCTCGGAGGCGTTCCAGTTGACGAGACCGCCCCAGTGCGTGAATGGACCGGCAAACTGGTAGCTGTAGCTCTTCATGTAGAAGAAGTTGCCGACGGCCGGCACGCCCTCGTAGCCCACGATGGTGTAGAAGTGGCCGAGCTTGAGCGAGATGTCCTGATTGCCGAGCTCCGTGTAGAGCTGCGGGATCGCCAGGCCGTAATACTCGCCGCTGTTCCAGTCCTGCGGCCCGGGATTCGTTTCCCAGCCGAGCGACATCGCCAGCGGAAAGTCCTCGCCGTAGAGCAGGTCGGTGCGGGAACCGATCCCGTTGGAGCCGTCGGTGGGGAGCGTCCGCTCGGCGATGATGTAGGTCTGGTTCATCATCGCCTCGTTGGCCCGGTCGACGGCGTTGTACGGGCCGTTGAACTTGCTCGGCGGCACGCCAAAGTTGCCCACGAAGCCGCCGTCGAGCCAGCCGTACACACCGCCCCGCTCGCCTTCGCCGAACAGGAACCAGTCCTGCCCCGACGGGATCACGCCCGTCATCACCTCATCGACGAGCACGGGATCGAACGACTCGAACGACCCGGCCTGCCCGCGGCCCCCCACGAACGCCTCCTCCTGGGCGACGGCGGCCGTGGCCGACGCCATGCCGACCAGGAGCGTTCCCACCAACCGACCGAGCCGTTCACCAGAGATCCGCATCATGCCGCCTCCTGTGACCATGGACCGCGGGAGGAGGTTTCGGCCAGGCGACCGCTACGACCTTTGCGGCCGTCACGACCGGAGTAAGAGTCGCCGCCTGCATCGCCGAATCCTGCGATCCAAAGGGATTCGGCGACCTGCGCCGTTTGCCCTGCCCGTCGCCAGGCCGCAAGGTCTGCCCAGGCCATGTGCCTTTTCAGACGCATGTCACGACGCTCAAGCCGTGGCACAGGACATACCGATTGCTCCGTGCGTGACGAGGGGAGCGATCATGACGAACACGACGATCCGTCGGGTGCTGGTCGGCATGGGGTTGGCCGCCGTGACGGCCGTCAGCGGTGCGTCGGCGACAGCCCAGACCTACGGCATCGACTTCCGCAACACGCTGATGCCGGCCTCGGGAGGCATGGCGGGCACCAGCGTGGCCGCCCCGCAGGACTTCCTCTCCGCCATCAACGCCAATCCCGCGGCGCTCACGCAGTACGAAGGAACCCACTTCACGATCTGCGGCGCGTTCGCCGAGGCGACGGTCAACCTGGAGCAGAAGGCCGCCGCACCGCTCCTCGGCGTCGCACCGTTCTCGGCCAAGAGCAGCACGCC
>JBJTRH010000363.1:0-3188 GCA_046076065.1 Planctomycetaceae bacterium
CGATGTGCCAGCCGGGCCGGCCGGGGCCCCAGGGGCTGTCCCAGGCGGGTTCGCCCGGCTTGGCCTTCTTCCAGAGCGCGAAGTCGGCCGCCGACTTCTTCCGCTCCGCGGTCGAGCCCCCTTCGCCCTGCATGGCCTCGACGGTGCGGTTGGTGAGCTTGCCGTAGTCGGCGTCTCTCGTGACGTCGAAGTACACGTCGCCGTCGCTGGCGTAGGCGCAGACCTTGGCGATCAGGCCCTCGATGAAGGCGATGATCGTGCCGATGTGCTCGGTGGCCTTCGGCATCTCGTCGATGCCCGTCACCCCGAGCGTGGCGAGATTCGCGAGGTAGTCGGCGGTCATCTCCTCGGCGAGCTTCGCCATCGTGGTGCCACGGGCCATGCTCTCGGCGATGATCTTGTCGTCCACGTCGGTGATGTTGACGACCCAGGTCACCTGCCAGCCCGAGTAGACGAGGTGCCGCTTGACGGTGTCGAAGATCACCGGGCCGACCATGTGGCCGATGTGGCTCGGCTTGTAGACGGTGGGGCCGCAGAGATACATCCCCACGTGGCCCGGCTTCACCGTGACGAGCGGAGCCTTGGTCCGCGTCAGCGTGCTGTAGACCTCGATCGTCGGCAGTCCGTCCGGCATCGTCGTGTCGCTCCCTCAGTCAGGTTGTCCTGTCACGCCCGGTCGACGAGCACGACGCATTCGGCGGCGATCGCGAGCTCCTCGCCGATCGGCCCCACGCCCTCGCCCGTCTTCGCCTTGAGCCACACGGCCGACTCGTCGACGCCGAGGATCTCGGCGATTCGTCGCCGGATGGCCGGGCGATGCGGGAGGATTTTGGGCCGCTGGGCGAAGATCACGCAATCCAGGTTCACGATCCGCCAGCCGGCCCCCGTCACGGCCTCGTGCGCCCGGCGCAGCATATCGGCCGAGTTGCGGCCCCGGTTGGCGGGGTCGGTGTCGGGAAACAGCTCGCCGATGTCCCCCAGGGCGGCGGCGCCGAGGATCGCATCGGTGATCGCGTGCAGGAGCACGTCGGCGTCGCTGTGGCCGATCGCGGCGCGATCGTGCGGGATCCGCACGCCGCCGATCACGAGGGCGTCGCCGGGACCGAGGCGGTGGGTGTCGTGACCGAGACCGATGCGGGCCATGCTCGCGGACTCCGGCGGAAGGACGACGGTTTTCCCCTATACTCCCGCGATGCACAACACCGATCCCGCCGCCGTGGCCCGGCCCGACGAGCCGGTCATCCGCGTGGCAGGCCTCGCCAAGGACTACCGCGTCTACGACAAGCCCGAGGGGCTGGCGGCGAGCGTCCGGGCGCTGTTTCACCGGACGAGCCGGGTCGTCGAGGCCGTGAAGGGCGTCGATCTGGAGGTGGGCCGGGGCGAGTTCGTGGCCCTGCTGGGCCCCAACGGCGCCGGTAAGACCACGCTCCTCAAGCTCCTCTCCGGGATCATCACGCCTTCCCGGGGCACGGCGACGGTGCTCGGCCACGTGCCCTGGGAGCGGGCCGACGACTTTCGCCGCCGGTTCGCCCTGGTGATGGGGCAGCGGAACCAGCTCTGGTGGGACCTGCCCGCTGCCGAGAGCTTCCGGCTCCACCAGGAGATCTACCGGATCGACCGGGCCCGGTTCGAGAAGACCCGCGACGACCTCATCGATCTCCTCGGCGTGCGGCGGCTCGTGCTCCAGCCGGTGCGGGAGCTCTCGCTCGGCGAGCGGATGAAGCTCGAGCTCGTGGCCGCCCTGCTCCACGAGCCCGAGGTGCTGTTTCTCGACGAGCCCACCATCGGCCTCGACGTGGTGGCCCAGCACACGATCCACGAGTTTCTTCGCGACGTGCAGCGGCGGCGGCGGATGACGGTGATCCTCACGACCCACTACATGAAGGACGTGGCCGCCCTCTGCGAGCGGGTGGTGGTGATCACCCGCGGCGACGTGCTCTACGACGGCTCGCTCGCCGAGATCGTCGATCGCTTCACGACGCACAAGATCGTGACCCTCGACTTCGACGACGCACCCGACCGAGGCCGGATCGACCGCTTCGGCTTTCCCTGCGAGTTTCGCGGGCCGCAGGTGGTGCTCCGCATCGACCGCAGCCGGATCGCCGATGCGCTCCCCGAGATCCTCGGGGCGGCCGGCGTTCGCGACGTGTCGGTCGAGGACGTGCCGCTCGAGGAGATCGTGGCCGAACTCTTTCGGGCCGACGCCCGCGAGGCCGCCGCCGCGGGGGCCGCCCGATGAGCGGCACCGCCATGCGTCCTGCCAAGCCGCTGCAGGGGCTCCGCACCTGGTGGACGATGCTGCGGATCAGCCTCGAGGAGCGGCTCGTCTACCGGGGCGACTTCGCCCTCGGCACCCTGATGCGGTTCCTGCCGATCGTCACGCAGGTGTTTCTCTGGACCGCCGTGTTTTCCGCCACGAGCCGCGGCGACATCGCCGGCTATTCGCGGAACGACATCGTCGCCTACTACCTCCTCACGATGCTCACCCGGGCCTTCTCCAGTATGCCGGGCCTGGCCACGGGCATCGCGCGGAGCGTCCGCGACGGCTCGGTGAAGAAGTTCCTGATCCAGCCGGTCGACTACGTCTCGTTCCTGCTCGCGGCCCGCGTGGCCCACAAGCTCGTCTACTACGCCGTGGCGGCGCTGCCCTTCGGGCTCGTGTTCTTTCTCTGCCGCAGCTACTTCCCGCTGCTACCCGACGCCACGACGATCGCCGCCTTCCTGCTCTCGCTCGTGCTCTCGTTTCTGCTCGGCTTCTTCATGGAGGCCACGCTCGGGATGCTCGGCTTCTGGTTCATGGAGGTGTCGAGCATCGTGTTCGGCTACATGCTCGTGCAGTACCTGCTCTCGGGCCACATGTTTCCGATCGATCTCCTGCGGACGGTGCCGGTGGGCATCGCAGGGGTGACGCTCGCCGATGTCGTCCACTGGCTGCCCTTCGAGTACACCGCCTACTTCTCGTCGGCCATCTGGCTGGGCAAGGTGCGGGGGGCCGACCTCGCGACCTCGTTGGCGATCGAGGCCGGCTGGGTGGTGGTGATGGCGGTCGCCTGCCGCGTCGCCTGGTGGCAGGGCACCCGGCGGTACAGCGGCTTCGGAGGCTGACGTGCACCGCTACCTCGCCATCTTCCTGACGTTCGCCCGGGCCTGCCTCGTCCGCGACATGACCTTCCGGGCGAACTTCATCC
>JBJTRH010000364.1:0-13473 GCA_046076065.1 Planctomycetaceae bacterium
CGGTGTGGCCGGGGCGGTTGTAGCGGGCAGCGAGCCACTTCGAGGCGATCGCCATGCCGACCGAGTTGCCGCAGCCCTGGCCGAGCGGGCCGGTGGTGGTCTCGATGCCCGCGGTCATGTGGTGCTCGGGATGGCCGGCGCAGACGCTGTCGAGCTGGCGAAACTTCTTGATCTCGTCGAGCGACACCGCCGCCGCGCCGTCGTGCCGGCGGATGCCGGCGAGGTGGATGAGCGAGTAGAGGAGCATCGACGCGTGGCCGCACGAGAGCACGAAGCGGTCGCGGTTGGGCCAGGCGGGATCGGCCGGATCGTAACGGAGGAAGTCCTTCCAGACGGTGAAGGCGACCGGGGCCAGGGCCATCGGCGTGCCCGGGTGGCCGCTCTTGGCGGCCTCGACGGCGTCCATCGAGAGGGTGCGGATGGTGTCGATGGCGAGGCGGTCGAGGTCGGCGGACATGGAATCTCCTTCGGACGGACTGGCATGCGGGGGGAGTGTAGAAGCGGCCTGAAAGGGCCGTCAAACCTGCACGGCTACTCCAAAAGATGGCGTCGGCAGGCGTCGTCGAGTTCCGCGTACGAACGCTTGCACAGCCGGGCGAGGGTGTCGGGGTCGGCGGTGCCCGAATACACGCGCACCAGGTATTCCACGAACGACTCGCGGTAGCGGCCGTCGTCGCCGTTCATGAAGAAGTCGGCCAGACCGGCGACCTGGGCGTAGCGATCCTGCAGCCGCTCGTCGGCCTGGAAGTCGTGGCGACCGAGTCGGCAGAGCTGGTCCAGCGGCACGACAGGCCCGGCGGCGAGCAGTTCCCGCGCCTTCGGCACGCGACCCACGTCGCGGCCACCCACGGTCCAGCCGAAGGGCGTTGGCCGGAGCGACTCCATGTAGCAGGCGGCCGCCTCGATCGCCCAGAAGCCGCACCGCTCGCCGGCCAGGTGACGCACCCGGTCGAGCTCCGGCCGCGCCTCGGCGAAGAGCTGGTGCGTCGCCTCGTGGTGCACCGTGACGGGATCGGGGGATGGGCCGTCGTGGCCGCCGGCGTGGAACCAGACCGTCTTCGTGGGCATCCAGTAGATGCCTTCGGTGGCGGCGATGCGCGGCTCGAGCCCGCCCAGCTCCGCCTGATACTGGCCGCGGTCGGCGCAGAGGATCGCAGCGTGCGGCGTGCGGGGCATGGACCGCACCCGGCCCGCGATCCTCCGCTCGAGGTCGGCCGGCTCCCAGGCGAATCCACCGAACACCTGCCGCCAGACCGCGCGGGTCGTCTCGAGCTCGGCGGCCACCGCGGCGGCCGTCGCCAGCGGTGTCGTGGCGACGATGTCCCAGTGGTCGGAGTGGAGCTCGCGGCCGTGCTTCACGTCGCGCTGCTTCGCGTCGTCCTCGGCGGCGGTGATCCACCGGCCCGCGTCGGATCGCTCGCCTGCCTGGTAGCGGGTGAGCCTGCTCACCGGCATCCAGCCGAAGGCCGGGTCGAACGCCTCGCCCCGGTCGAGGTGCCGCGCCGCCTCGGGCGTGGCCCATGCGTCGCCGCGCCGCACCCACCCCAGCGCCGCCCGCGCCCGCTCGTGGCCGGGATCATCGCGGAGGGTGAGGAACAGGAGCCGCACCGCCTCGCACGACTGCTGCTCGAGCGGCGGGCGGTCGGCTCCGGTCCGGGTGGCGAGTTCGTCGCGGGTCGGCCGGCGGTCGTGGGCGCCGGCAGCGAATGCCGCGTGCTCGAACAGGCCGGCCGCCCGCGCCCGCCGCGCCGCGCAGAAGTCGTCCCAGATCGACGTCGTCTCGGGTGAGTCGATTCCCGCCGGCTTCTCGAGCCGGGTTGGAATCGTGACGATCATCTGCCTACCGGGTTCGCTCGGCAGGGCCCAGTCCGCCACGATGGCCGCCAGCGGCTGGGCATCGGCGGCCTGCGCCCGGCGGACGAGGTCGCGGGCCGAGGCCGCGAAGGCGTCGTCGAGATCGGCGAGCGACCGAGCCGGCCTGGCATCGGGTGGCGCGGCCGCCGCTCCGAGGCAGGCCGCCGCCAGCGCGACGGCCTGCAGGACGCGCAGCCTCACGATTCCGCGAAGGCCGAGTCGAACTGCCGGCCGCTCGGGGCGAAGTCGAGGTTCTTCACGAACCGGGCGGCCTCGGCGGCGCCGTGCTCCCGGTCCATGCCGCAGTCTTCCCACTCCACCGACAGCGGGCCGGCATACCCCGCGTGGTTGAGCGCCCGGATGATCTCCTCGAAGTCGACGCCGCCGCGACCGGGTGAACGGAAGTCCCAGCCGCGGCGGGGGTCGCCGAAGTTGATGTGGCTGCCGAGGATGCCGGTGCGGCCGTTGAGGGTGACGATCGCATCCTTCACGTGCACGTGGTAGATGCGGTCCGGGAAGGCGCGGATGAACTCCACGGGGCTCACGCCCTGCCAGTGGAGGTGGCTGGGATCGAAGTTGAAGCCGAACTCCTCCCGGCGGCCGAGCGCGTCGAGCGCCCGCTGCGCCGTGAAGATGTCGAAGGCGATCTCGGTGGGATGCACTTCGAGCGCGAACCGCACGCCGCACTCCGCGAACACGTCGAGGATCGGATTCCACCGCTCGGCAAACTCCGCGAAGCCCGCGTCGATCATCGAGTCGGTTACCGGAGGGAACGAGTAGAGCAGGTGCCAGATCGACGACCCGGTGAAGCCGTTGACCACCGACACGCCGAGCTTCTTGGCGGCCCGGGCCGTGTTCTTCATTTCCTCGGCCGCCCGCCGGTTCACGCCGGCAGGATCGCCGTCGCCCCAGACGTGCGGGGGCAGGATCGACTTGTGCCGCTCGTCGATGCGGTCGCAGACGGCCTGCCCCACGAGGTGGCTGGAGATCGCGTGCACCGAGAGGTCGTTCCGCTCGAGCGTGTCACGCTTGGCGGCGCAGTAGCCGCTCTCGTTCAGGGCTCGCGTGACGTCGAAGTGGTCGCCCCAGCAGGCCAGTTCCAGCCCGTGGTAGCCGAACTCACGCCCCTTGCGGGCGAGATCCTCGAGCGGCAGATCGGCCCACTGGCCGGTGAACAGCGTGACGGGGCGGGGCATACGACATGGGCTCCGTGGCGAAGGCGAGGAACGTTCCCTGGACGGGAGCGGATTGTGCCACATCCCCGCCGCCGGGCAACAGCCGCGTCGCCCGCTTGCGAGCCGCAAGCCCTCACTGCCTGATCACCTGCCGCAGCAGCCACCAGCCCCAGAGCGTGATCAGCACGTTGCCCATCCAGACGGCGATCGGCGGCACGGAGCCCCGCTTGGCGAGGTCGACGCCGAACATGAACACGGGGTAGTAGACGATCAGGATCGGCAGGAAGCAGAGGAAGAAGCTGGTCAGGAAGTCGGCGTTTCGCATTCGGATCGCCATCGGCGCCCCGACGAGCACGAAGCACAGGCAGCTGAACCCGTTGGCCCAGCGCCGCCAGGGCTCCATCACGACCCGGTACAGCCGGTTCCGCTCCTGCTTGAGCAGCTCGCGCTCGTAGCCCACGTGGCCGGGCGTGGTCAGCTCCATGCGACCGGCGAGAATCGCCATCGCCGTCTTCCCGGCAGCCAGCTGCTCGACCCGATCGATCCGGGCCACCTGGTTGGTGCGCTCGGTCGCGAACCTGGCCATGGCGATTTCGGAGGGGCTGGTCGACGAGGTGCTCTTGCGGCTCACGGCGTCGAGCGGGACCTCCCGGACGATGCTGTCGGGGAACGACGCGCTGTAGTCGCCCATGTGGAGCGTGCCGTCGCGGAAGGTGACGACCAACGCGCTCCGCTCTGGATCGGCGCGGAGCTCGGCCTCCGCGGCCGACACCGTGGCCGACGCCCCCTGGCCACCCGACTGGAACGAGAGCGTGGGCCGGATCAGCCGGCGGCCGTCCACCGCCTTGACGTTGATCGAGACCTGCGGGGTGCTGTAGGACCGCTGCTGCCGCAGCCTGCCGTAAATGATCTGCTCGACGCTGTTGACCACCACCCTGCGGACGCCGTCGCGGCCCCACGACACGGCCACGTCGTTGAGCCAGACCGACACGAAGCTGACCACGAGCGCCAGCGCCGCCGCCGGCCAGATGATCGCCATCGGCGAGACGCCCGCCGCCTTGAGCGCGATCACCTCGTTCGAGGCCGACATCCGGCCGAACACGCTGGCCACGGCGAACAGCATCGTGCCCGGCACGGCGAACCGCATCGCCTCCGGGAGCACGTAGGGCACGAGCATCAGGATCTGGAGCAGGCCGAGCCCCTGCTGCTGCGCCTCGCGCACGAGCCCCACCACGAGCATGAAGAGCGTGAGCGCCGCGAGCGCCACCAGGAACACCTGGAGCAGATCCCAGAGCACGTACCGCGAGATGATCTTCATGGCGGCGGGAGTGTAGCGGCGGCCGCCACCCCGGCGGCAGGCCGATTTGCCGGGCAAACCCGCGGTCGCCGCCGCTCCCGGCGGGCTTCTCCGCCGCTCACGCCGCGCGGCGATGCGCCACTTCGGGGAAGGCCTCGCTGAAGGCGTGGCCGCTTCGCGAGCGGATCCCGAGCGCGGTGAGGAGCCGGCGGCGGACCGTGCGGAAGGGCACGGCCACGCAGCGGTGCGCCCGGATCCACCACGGCCGCATCCGCTGCATGTCGGCGAGCGACAGGCCCACCTGGTCGGGGCGGTGCTTCACGCGATGCTTGAGGAGATGGTAGCGGTCGCACCGCTGCAGCAGCCGCAGCACGCCGCCGAGCAGCAGCCCCCCCAGCCGGCTCTCCGCGGGGATGCCGAACGAGATCTGGTAGTCGATCAGGCAGGGGCGGCCGCACTGGTCGACGAGGATGTTCTCCCGCTTGTGCAGGTCGACGTGCGCGATCCCGCGCCGGTGGGCCTCGGCGAGGATCGCCTCGAGCTGCGGGAAGAACCAGTCGTCGACCCACTCCCGCTCGGCGAGCGCGTGGCCCTCGATCCACTCGTGGGCGACGGCGGTGCGGATCGACTCGCTCCCGACCTGCACCGGGCCGAGCGACACCGGCACGCCCTCGATGCCCGCCAGCCGGTCCATGAACCACTGCTCGCGGGCGGCCAGCAGGCGGCCCAGCCAGGACATCGGCACCGGGCCGATCGCCTGAGTGCGGTTGAACTTGCACTTCGCGGTCCGCGTGGGCGAGCGGTACACGGCCGTGGCCGCCCAGGAATCGTGCTTGAGGATCTCGACGCGACGGAAGACCTCCCCGCCGAGGACGATCGTCGGCGGGGGGTCGGCCGCGCCCAGCGCCCGAAACGTCGCCGGCCTCGGCCGCGTGGCCAGGGCCGCATCCGTGCTCCATCCGCCGTCAGCCGCGACCGTCGCCATGATCCGCCTCCCCGCGTGTCGTTCCGACCCGATCCCCGGTGCCGGGAGACGATCGTCGGACGGCCGCAGTGCGCTTGAGGCCGGCCGCCCGGGGGCGCGGGGGGCGGCGAAGGCTGCGGCGACGGGGGTGGGCGGTCTGGAAGACCCTGCCGGTCGGGCAGCGCGGGGAGGCCGGCCGGCCTGTTCGTTGAGGTATGTCCCGGGGCCGACTAGGCTCACGACGGTGGCCCGTTCCCGTCCGTTCCCGCAGGGATTCGTTCCCGATGCCGGCTCCGTTCCCGTCACGGTCGCTGCCGGCGCTCGTCCCGGTGCTCTGGCTGGCGGTCGCGGCCGCCCCGTCTGCCGCCGCGCCTCCGTCGACGACCTACAAGCTCGTGTTCGCGGACGAGTTCAACGGGTCCGGGCTCGACACGGTGAAGTGGATCGACGCCTACCCGTGGGGCCGGACCCACAACCACGACGCCTACATGGCCTCGTCGAACGTGCTCTTTCCCGGTGACGGCACCGTGACCCTCAAGGCGGAACGAGTCGCGCAGGGTGGGAAGACATTCACGTCGGGCGTCATCTCCACGGGCTATACCATCGAGAAGTGGGATGGCGGCTATTTCGAGGCCCGGATCCTCCTGCCGACCACCCCGGGGTCGTGGCCGGCGTTCTGGGGACTCGACAGCGGCTGGCCGCCCGAGGCCGACATCATGGAGTTTCCGCTGACGACCGACGGCGGCGCGAACGGCTACCCCAACACCGACTACCACACCGCCTGGCACTACAAGAACACCAGCGGTGGCAACTCCGCCGGCGCCGGCCGCGTGAATCCCTCCAGCGCCTCGGCCCTCAACACCGGCTGGCACACCTTCGGCATGGAGTGGACCTCGGACGTGAGCGCCAAGTTCTTCTTCGACGGCGTGCAGGTGAGCAGTTTTTCCGACGCCACCGCGATCTCGCAGATGACGTCGATGTACCTGATCCTCAACTACGCCGTCGGTGGCTGGCCGGGCACGCCCTCGCTCACGCAGTGGCCTGCGGCCGCGAGCGATCAGACGAAGGTCGACTGGGTTCGCGTGTGGCAGAAGCCCACGGTGACGGGCACCGTGAGCTTGAGCGGCACCGCCGCGGGCGGATCGTGGGACACCGCCGCCCGCTGGAGCGGCGGCGTGCCGAGGTTCGAGGACCAGATCGTGGCCCTCGGTTCCAACACCAACTCCGCGCTCACGCTCGACTGGAACCAGGCCCGCACCGTCGGCGGACTCGCCTTCAGCTCGACGACCACGTCGTACACCGTGGGCGACGCCGGTGCCTCGCTCCAGCTCGCCCGCTCCAGCGGCACGCCCACCATCAGCCTCGCCGCCGTGAATGCCCGGCCTCAGGCGATCGCGTCGCGCATCGAGCTCTACGAGGCGACGACCGCGATCGCCAACGACTCGGCGCAGACGCTGTCCCTCACCGGCACGATCGTCGGCGAGGGGGCTCTCACCGTCGACGGCACCGGCACCGTGGTGTTCGCCAACAACAACACCTACACGGGCGACACGACGATCGACTCCGGCGCGGCAGGTCCGGCCGTGGCGCGGGTGACCCGATCCCGGCCGTTCGGCACCGGCACCGTCACGCTCGGGGCGACGGGCAACGCCACGACGGCCCGGATCGAGATCCAGGACACCCGCTCGGTGCCCAACACGATCCGCTTCGCCGGCCGCACCAACGCGACCGTGGGCCTGCTGAACATCGGGGGCACGAACGACTTTCAGGGCACGATCGTCGCAGTCGCGGGCGGCACGAGCTATGTGATCCAGTCGGATGCGGGGTTGATGCGGCTCACCGGAACGGCGGCCGATGCCGGCGGCGTGGCGCTCACGTCGGCCGCGACCGGCAGCCGCACGTTCACGCTTCAGGGAGCTGGCCGCGGCGAGATCGCGGGCGGAATCACCAACGGCTCCGGCACCGTGCACCTGCTCAAGGCGGGTGCCGGCACCTGGTCGATCACCGGCAGCACCGCGCACACCGGCACCACCACGATCCAGGCGGGCACGCTCCGGCTTGCGACGGCCACGGCACTGGCGGCGAGTCCGACCGTCGTCGCCGGCGGCACGCTCGCGATCGATTCCGGGCTGACGCCCCGGATGCCGCGACTGCTGCTGGCGGGAGGCACCGTGCAGGCGGCGTCGGTGCTCGTCAACGCCGCTGCCGGGATCGGTCGGCTCGAGGTGCAGGCCGGAGGCTTCGCGTCGCGGCCGCTGATGAGCGTGAGCGGCGGCGGCGTCGTCGAACTGCAGGGAGCCGGCGGGGACCTGCAGGTGGGTACGCTCGTCGTCGATCAGGCCACCGGTGGCCGCCTCGACGTCGGCCGCGCGCGGTTGTCGGTCGCCGCGGGCGGGATCTCGCAGGCGGCGCTGCTGGCCGACCTCGTCGCCGGCCTCGGCAGCGGCGGCTGGGACGGCGGCGTGGGCATCACATCGGGGGCCGCCGCGGCCGCGATCGCCGCCGGAAAGTCACGAACGCTCGGCTGGATCGACTCCGGTGCCGGCGCCTTCACGGTCGCCTTTGCCGCTCCGGGCGACACCGATCTCGACGGCCTGATCGACATCCTCGACGCGGCCAACCTGCTGGGTGGCGGCCGCTACGACACCGGCTCCGCGGCCACGTGGAGCAACGGCGATTTCAACTACGACGGCGTGGTCGACGTGCTCGACGCCAGCGACTTCATCGCGTCGGGGCTGTACGACGCGGGTGGCTACCTCGCGGCCGGAGCGGCCGAGCCGATCGCCGCCGTGCCCGAGCCGTCGACGGCGGGGGGCCTCGCGGCCGTGGTGCTCGCCGTCAGCCGTGCGCTGTGTCGTCGTTCCGCACCGCGTCGACCGCCCGCCGATAGCATCCGACCGCCTCGGCGGCCGCGGCGATCGCCGCCGGGAAGTCCCTCGACCTGATCGACGCGCGCGCCGCCGACGTCGCGGCGAGCAGCTGGGTGCGCCAGTCGCCGGAGAGGCCGTCGGCCGCGGTCTCGACGCTCGCGACGATGCCCTCTAGGAGGGACGCCGTCGGCCGGCAGTCGTAGCTGCGGTACGGTCCGTTTCCCAGCCGTGCACCGGGGGCGAGAAAGCGGGCGGCCGCCCCGCCGGCCTGGGCCATGCTCGAGAGGATTGCCATGACGATGCCGCCGACGAAGACGAGCGCCATCGCGAGTGCCGCGGCGACGATGATCGCCCGAGCCACGTCCTGCTCGCTCCCGTCGGCCGGCACGAGCGACTCGCCCACGCCACCCGGGGCGAGCAGGCCGGCGGCGAACAGCGTCCCCAGCAGGCCGACGCCGGCGACGGCCAGGGGCTTCCACGGCAGCGTCGCGCGATCGGCCGGCGCGACCCTGACCTCGGTCAGCGGCCAGGCGGGATCGGCCGACGACACCCGCGACACCTCCTTCGCGCCGGCCTTCGCCACGATCACCGTGACGTTGTCCGGCGCGCCGCGGACGAGCGCCAGACCCACGAGCGCTGCCGTGGCGTCGGCTGGCGACAGGCGGTCGGCGAACATGCCGATCTCGTCGTCCGCCACCTGGCCGGAGAGTCCGTCGCTGCAGAGCACGAACACGTCGTCGGCCTCGACCGGCAACGGTCCCTCGATATCGACCTGGACCTCGGCGTGCGGCCCCATCGACCGCGTGATGATGTTCTTGGGCACCGGCTCTTCACCGCCGCCGGGCCGCCGCGACTCCAGCTCCCAGGCGAGGGAGTGGTCGCGCGAGAGCTGGTCGATGCGGCCGCCACGCACGCGGTAAACGCGGCTGTCGCCCACGTGGCCCACCAGCGCTCCCCGGGGTACGAGCACCAGCGCGGTGCATGTGGTGCCCATGCCGCGGAGGTCGATCGCGTTGGAGCCTCGCGCATGGATCTCGGCGTTGGCCTGCTCGAGGCTCGTGCGCAGCGCCAGCGCCGGCGACCGCGGAGCCGCCTTCTCGTAGGCCAGCGGCACGTGTCGGGCGGCGAGGTCGCTGGCCATCTCCCCGGCCGCGTGGGCCCCCATGCCGTCGGCCACGAGGAACAGCCAGCCGCGGCGGCGATACTGCTCGCCGTTCCAGGGCTCGAGGACCGCCTTCGAATCCTGGTTGTTCGAACGCCGCAGGCCCACATCGGAGAGGGAGGCGTAGGCGAGAGTGAGGTCGGCTGCCACGCTCGGACCCTGGGCGACTCGCGATCCGGCAGGCGGATCAAGGGAGGAAAGGCCCAGAGTCTAGCCCGGCGGAGGTCGGCCCGCGACCTGGGAGCGGCCGGGCAAGCTGCGCAGCCGGCCATTGGCATGGCGGCGGGCCTGCCGCACCGCGTATGGTCCGCCCCATGCGTCCAGTCCCTCTCCCCGTGCCGTCGTCCCTCCGCCCCGTGGCTCTGCTCACGGTCTGCGCGGTCGTCGCGCTGGCCGGGTGCGTGCAGCGGCGGATGACGATCCGATCCAACCCGCCCGGCGCGCTGGTGTACGTCGACGACTACCAGCTCGGCACCACGCCGGTGTCGCACGACTTCGTCTACTACGGCACGCGCAAGATCAGGCTCGTGAAGGACGGCTACGAGACGCTGACCGTCAGGCAGCCGTTCCCGGTGCCGTGGTACGAGATCTTCCCACTCGACTTCGTCACCGAGAACCTGATCCCATGGGAGGTGCGCGACGAGCGCGTGGTGGACCTGGCCATGCAGCCCGCCGCCTCGACGCCTCCCGAACTCGTGGTCTCGCGCGCGGAGCAGGTGCGGCTGGCCGCCGGCAGCCTGCCCCCCGCCGCCGCACCGCCCGCGGCTCGAGCTCCCGCCGTGCCGCAGCCGGTCGCTGCTCCGCCGCAGGTGCCCGCCGCCCCTCTCCAGCTGCCGCCTCCAATCCAGTTGCCGCCCCCGCAGCAGCAGCCGCTGGTGCTGCCGCCTCCGCAGGGTTTCGAAGGGTTGCAGCCGCCGCGGCAGAACGCGCCGTCGCAGGGCATTCCCTCGCTCGGCGTGCCATAATCGCGGCATGCCCCGCGAACCACGTCCTGCCAGCTCCGCCGCCCGCGACGCGCTCGCCGCCCGCAAGCTCGACCGGTTCAGGCGGCTGCTTGGCGAGATGCTGCCCCGCAACTCCTTCTACGCCGCCAAGCTGGCCCGCGTCGCCGATCCGCAGGGAATCCGATCGCTGGCAGATCTCGGTGACTGGCCGTTCACCTTCAAGGAGGAGCTCGTCGGCGCGATCGCGGCAGGTCGCCCGGGGAATCTCACGTGGCCGATCGAACGGTACGTGCGCTACCACCAGACCAGCGGCACGCATGGCCGGCCGTTGCCTGTGTTCGACACCGCCGCCGACTGGCAGTGGTGGATGGAGCCGTGGCGGATCGTGCTCGACCGCGGCGGGGTCGAGCGGAGCGACACCGTGCTCGTGGCGTCGTCCTTCGGCCCGTATGCAGGGTTTTGGAGCGGGTTCGATGCCGCGGTCGCCCGCGGCGCGCTCACGATCCCGACGGGCGGCCTGACGAGCCTCGCGCGGCTGGAGGCGATCGCGGAGCGTCGCGCCACCGTGCTGCTGGCGACGCCGAGTTATGCCCTGCACCTCGCCGAGGTGGGCCGCGAGACGAAGATCGACACCACCGCCCTGGGGATTCGGCT
The DNA here is from genome assembly GCA_046076065.1 of Planctomycetaceae bacterium. Classification (GTDB taxonomy): domain Bacteria; phylum Planctomycetota; class Planctomycetia; order Pirellulales; family UBA1268; genus QWPN01. Next base: position 10,921 of record JBJTRH010000364.1, read on the forward strand.
GGTGATCGTCGCTGGCGAGCCGGGCGGCTCGGTGCCCGCGACCCGGCGGCGGATCGCGGCGGCATGGAATGCCGACGTCCTCGACCACGCGGGCGCGACGGAGGTCGGCCCCTGGGGAGTCGGTGATCTCCACGGCGACGGGATCGACGTGATCGAGGAGTTCTTTCACCCCGAGTTCCTCTCGCTCGCGAGCGGCGGTCCGGCCGAGCCCGGGGAGTCGGCCGAACTCGTGCTCACCACCCTTGGGCGGTGCGGCGCGCCGGTGATCCGCTACCGGACCGGCGACGTGGTGCGTCCCACGTGGGCTACCGCGGCGGACGTCGAGGCCGGGGCCTGTCCGTGGGTCAGGCTCGACGGCGGCATCGTCGGCCGGACCGACGACATGCTCGTGATCCGCGGCGTGAACGTGTTTCCACAGGCGATCGACGAGATCGTCCGCGGCTTCCCGGAGGTCGTCGAGCATCGGCTCACCGCCGCGACCCGCGAGAGCCTCGACGAACTGATGCTCGAGATCGAGGACCACCTCGACGACCCGGATCGCGTGGCGCGGGAACTGAAGGTGCGGCTCGGCCTGCGGGTCGACGTGCGGACCGTGCCGCCCGGCGCGCTGCCGCGGTTCGAGGGGAAGGGACGGCGGTTCGTCGACCACCGCACGAAGCCGGAGGAAACGGCATGATGACCGACCAGCCGCTGCCGACAGCCATTCGGCGTGTGCCCACCTCGGCCGAGGCCGAGACCATCGAGATCGAGTGGAGCGACGGCGTCCGCGCCCGGTACACGCCGCGGCTGCTCCGCGACGCCTGCCCCTGCGCCACCTGTCGCGAGAAGCGGGCCGTGCCGGCCCCCGCGGGCGGCCTCACGGTCCTGCGGCCGGACGAGCTCGTGCCGCTCGCGGTCTCCGGGATGCGGCCGGTGGGCCAGTATGCCTACTCTATCGCCTTCACCGACGGCCACGACACTGGCATCTACACGCTGGACTACCTGCGGGAACTGGCGGGACCGGCCTGAACAGCGTGCCAGGTCGCAGCGTCCATTGGCCATTCCTCGCTGAGTTTGCGACTCAGGGCTGGGAGAGCCCGCAGGCGGTGGCGTTGACGACGGCGGCGATGCGGACCGCGTCGTGGCAGGCGTCCTCGCTCGCGCCGAGGTGGAGCAGGCTCGCCTCATGGTTCTTGATGCAGAGTTCGCAGCCGGCGAGTGCCGCGCAGCCGAGGCTCATGAGTTCGAAGTCGAGCTTGCTCGTGGCCGGCTGGATCATGCGGCTCATCCGCAGCCGGGGCGGCCGGGCCTCGTACGACTCCTTGCCCAGCATGTGGCGGAAGCGGTAGTAGACGGTGTTCATCGCCATCAGGCCGGCCGCGGCGACCGCATCGGACATCACGGGCCCAGCCGCGTCGGCGAGCGCCCCGCGGAGGTCGGATTCGAGGGCCTCCGTGAGTTGCGGGCAGCGGACGAACCGGGCCGCGGCGAGGGCCACGCCCAAGGCCTGCTGGGATGAGAGGTTCTCGCCCGTGAGCACCGCGGCCAGGTTGAGGCGGATGTCCTTGAGGTCGTCGGGAAGCGTGCCGCGGACGGCGTCGACGGCGGGCATGGGAATCGACACGGGCGGGACTCCGGAGCGGCAGGAGCGAAGTCGAACGGAATCCGGGGATTGTAGCGGTTCATTGAAGAGAGACCGCGAAGGATGCTACCCTCCGGCGATTTTTTTGCCCGCCCCGCAGAGCCGCTCCATGCCCCGTCGCGACGACCTGCACACGATCCTCCTCATCGGCTCCGGCCCGATCGTCATCGGCCAGGCCTGCGAGTTCGACTACTCCGGCACGCAAGCCTGCAAGGCGCTTCGCGAGGACGGCTACCGCGTGGTGCTGGTCAACTCCAATCCGGCCACGATCATGACCGACCCGGGCACGGCCGACCGCACCTACATCGAGCCGCTCACCTGGCAGATGCTCGAGAAGGTGATCGAGGTCGAGAAGCCCGACGCCGTGCTGCCCACGCTCGGCGGCCAGACGGCCCTCAACCTGGCGATGGAACTCGTCAAGCACGGCGTGCTCGAGAAGCACGGGGTGGAGATGATCGGCGCCAAGGCCGACGCCATCCGCCGGGGCGAGGACCGCGAGATCTTCAAGGCAACGATGCAGAAGATCGGCCTCGAGACCTGCCGCGGCCGGATCGTGAAGAGCCTGGCGGAGGCCCGCGAGGTGCTCGCCGAGATCGGCCTGCCGGCGGTGATCCGGCCGAGCTTCACGCTCGGCGGCTCGGGCTCGGGCGTGGCCTACAACCGCGAGGAGTTCGACACCAAGGTCCAGCGCGGGCTCGACCTGTCTCCCGTCGGCGAGGTGCTGGTCGAGGAGTCGATCCTCGGCTGGAAGGAATACGAAATGGAGGTGATGCGCGACGCCGACGACAACACCGTCGTGATCTGCTCCATCGAGAACTTCGATCCCTGCGGCGTGCACACCGGCGACTCGATCACCGTCGCCCCGGCGATGACGCTCACCGACAAGCAGTATCAGCGGATGCGCGACGCGAGCTTCGCCGTGATCCGGGCGA
>JBJTRH010000365.1:0-11730 GCA_046076065.1 Planctomycetaceae bacterium
CGGCTTGTAGACGTTCAGCTGGAAGTTGCCCTGGCTGCCGGCGAAGGCGACGGCCGCGTCGTTGCCGAACACCTGCACGCACACCATGGTCATCGCCTCGCACTGGGTCGGATTCACCTTGCCTGGCATGATCGAACTGCCCGGCTCGTTCTCCGGGATCGAGATCTCGCCGATCCCGCAACGCGGGCCGCTGGCCAGCCAGCGGATGTCGTTGGCGATCTTGAGCAGCGCCATCGCGAGGCCCCGCTCCGCCGCACTGACATCGACGAGGGCGTCGTGGGCGGCGAGCGCCGCGAACTTGTTGGCGGCCGACACGAACGGATGGCCCGTTTCCTTGGCGATGTAGCCGGCGGCCACGTCGCCGAACCGGGGATGGGCGTTGAGGCCCGTACCCACGGCGGTGCCGCCGATCGCCAGCTCGTAGAGGCCGGGCAGGGACCGCTCCAGCACCGCGATCCGATCGTCGAGCTGGGCCCGCCAACTCGAGATCTCCTGGCCGAGCGTGATGGGGGTGGCGTCCTGGAGGTGCGTGCGGCCGATCTTGACGAGGTCCGCATGCTTTCGCTCGAGCGCGAGGAACACGTCGCGGAGGCTCCGCACCGCAGGGAGCAGCCGGTCGTGGATCACCTCCACGGCGGCGATGTGCATCGCGGTGGGGAAGGTGTCGTTCGACGACTGGCCGCGGTTGACGTGGTCGTTGGGATGGACGGGCTTCTTCGAACCCATGGCTCCCCCGGCGATCTCGATCGCCCGGTTCGAGATCACCTCGTTGGCGTTCATGTTCGACTGCGTGCCACTGCCGGTCTGAAACACCACCAGCGGGAAGTGGTCGTCGAGCTTCCCGGCGATCACCTCGTCGGCCGCCTGCACGATCAGCCGCACGATATCGGGGGGCAGTTGCCCGAGCTCACCGTTGGCCAGCGCGGCGGACTTCTTGAGAATCCCGAGGCTCTTCTTGACTGCCCGGCCCCACTGGAAGCGTTCCACGCCGATCCGGAAGTTGTCCCGCGACCGCTCCGTCTGGGCACCCCAGTAGCGGTCGGCGGGGACGTTCACGTCCCCCATGCTGTCGGACTCGGTGCGGAAGGCGGCCGCGGCGGACATCGTGGTGGCTCCTGGAGACGGGCGGGACGGACGGAGGAGCCGCATTGTAGGTCCGCCGCGACGGGAGTCATGCCGGGATCGAGCCGGGCCGGGAAAAACGCCCGGCTCCCGCAGCGGTCACTGCATCCGCCGGTAGCGTTCGACAGCGTGGTGCCGCGAGTGCACGTGGAGCTTCTTGTAGATCCGCCGGATGTAGGTGATCACCGTGTTGCGGCTCACGCCGAGCTGCTTGGCCACCTCCTTGTACATGGCGCCCGCTGCGAGCAGGTCGAGTACCTCCCGCTCCCGGGGCGCCAGTTCGAGCATCTCGTTGCCCTTCGGCAGCGGGGCGACGTGGGCCGGCGCGTGCCGCTCGAACGACCGCACGATGCGGCGGGCCACCATGCTCGACATCGGCGCGCCCCCCTCGACCACGTCGCGGATCGCCGCGAGCAGTTCGTCGACGCGGACCGGCTTGATCAGGTAGCCATGGGCGCCGGCGGCGAGCGCGTCGAAGAGGATGTCGCCGTCCTGGTAGAGCGTAAGCATCACGAACTCGGTGCTCGGCATGGTCGGCGCAAGCGTTCGCACGCAGTCGACTCCCGTGCCGTCGGGCAGGTTGACGTCGACGAGCACCACCCTGGGCGCTACCGCAGGCAGGCCGGCCACGGCCTCCGCGACGGTGCGATATTCGCCCACGCAGCGGCAGTCGTCGGCGCTCTCGACGATCTCCCTGAGGCTCGCCCGCGTGCCCGCGTCGTCCTCGATGAGGGCCACGTCGATCGGTTCGGCGGTCCGGGCCCCGGGGGAGGGATTCCTGGCGGCGGGTTCAGGCATCGTGGGCCATCTCCGGGGTGGGGCCGTCGCCGATCCGGCGGCGGATGTCGAAGGGCACGTGGAACGTGATCGAGGTGCCCGATCCGGCGGCGGACTCGACCTCGACGCGTCCGCCGATCTCGGCGATGCGGTGCCGCATGTTCGCCAGGCCGTCCTGCTCGGCGGCAGTCGGCTCAGCGGTCGAGAAGCCGATCCCGTCGTCGCGGATCGCCACCACGAGCGTGCCCGCGGCGAGCCGGATCGAGAAGTCGACGTGCCGTGCGTCGGCGTGCCGGAGCACGTTCTGCAGCGCCTCGCGGATCGCCAGGCAGAGATGATGCCGCACGTGCGTGGGCAGCAGACGGTCGTCGGTCGGACCGTCGGGCACGTCGAGCCGGAGCGACAGGTCGCCCGCGTGCACGAACTCCTCGACGTCGTTGACGACGTACGACAGGAACCGCGACACGGTGTCGTTCCGCGGGTTCACCGCCCAGACGATCTCGTCCACCGACCGAGCGAGGCTGCGGGCGGTGCGGTAGATGGCGTCGAGCCTGTCGGGGAGCCCTGCCTGCGGCGTGGCCCCCTTGCGGGCCAGGTCGCTCATCATGGCCATCCTCGTGAGTCCCGCGCCGAGGCCGTCGTGAATGTCGCGAGCGATGCGGGCCCGCTCGTGATCCATGGCCCGCTGCCACTCCAGCGCCGCGATCACCCGGCGGGAGCGTCGTCTGGCCGCCTCACGGCCCACGGCTGCTGCAAGGCCGGCGACGATCGCGCCGAGGGCGACGACCGTGGCGGGCCGACGCCACCACGGTGTCGGCACGCGCACGGCGAGCGATGTGAGCGGAAAGTCGGTGTCGGTCTCGCCCGACAGCGACCGCACCTCGAACACGTGGTCGCCGGGCGGCAGCTGGGCATAGTCCCGCTCGCCGGCCGGCGTCGCCGTCGACCATCCCGGATCGACGCCGCGGAGCCGCGTCTGGTGGAGGACATCGGCACCCCAGCGCATGCCGGGCGTGGCGAACCTAAAGGCCGGCGGCGGGCCCTTGGCCAGGGAGACGGTCGGGGCAGCGGACACGCCCTGCGAGGCCGTGACGGCCGCCGGATCGAAGCGGAGAATTCCGTTCGACACGGGCACCGTGATCCGGTCCCTGCGCGGGTCGCCTGCGGCCGATGCTCGTCCGACGCGGCCGATGCACTCCACGTCGCCGATGCCGTCGAGCGGACCGAGGATCACGCCGCGGACGATCGTGGCGTCGCCCCGCTCGAGCGCGTCGACATCGTCGAGCCGGATGCCCTGGAGATGGCCGCTGCGGGTGGCGATCCAGAGTCTCCCGGTGCGATCCTCCTCGATCAGGCGGATCGCCTCGTCGACGATACCGGTCGCGGTCGAGAGCCGCAGGGGCGGCGCGCCGTCGCGGACGCGGACCAGCCCACGGTCGCCGCCGACCCAGAGCCCGCCGCGGGAGTCGCGTCGAAACACGATCATGCGGCGTCCCGGCATGTCGGCCGCGGGAAGCAACAGGCGGCCGCTGCCGTCGGCGGTGAATCGCTCCACGCCTCGGCCCTGCGTGGCCGCCAGCACCGAGCCGTCGTCCTCGGCGGCCAGCCCGATCACCACCGGCTGCGGCCCGCGGCCCGCAGCCGTGAGCGTGCGAAAGGCATCGGTCGTCTCGTCGTGGATCGCCAGCCCGTTGGCGGTGGCGGCCCAGATGCGATCCCGGGTGTCGCGGACGAGCGCGTTGATGTTGCGGAGTTCGCGAAAGGGCTCCGCCGGCTTCGTGACCTGCTCCACGCGGCCGTCCTCGATCCGCAGGATGAAGTTGTCCTGCGTGCCCACCCACAGCCGCCCCGCGGCGTCCTCGACGAGGGCCGTCGGCACCGACGCGCCGGAGAGGGTGCCGACCACGCGTGAATCGTGTGGCGACTCGGGGTCGAGCAGCGACACGCTGCCGGGACTGCCGGCGTAGAGCGTGCCGTCGGCCCGCTCGAACACGGCACGGCAATCGGTGACGGGTTGGACGTGCAGCGGCGTCCGACGCACCGCGAGCAGCCCACCGAAGCAGGCCGCCCACATGCCGCCCTGGCGGTCGCCCACGATCGCGCCGGTTCGCAGGGAGAAGCCGGGCAGTCCGCTGGTCACCCGTTCGGCGACACCGTCGCGGCAGGCGATGATGCCGTTGTGGCTCGAGACCCACACGGTTCCGTCGACGCTGCGGGCGATCTTGCCGCTCCGCCGGTAGTCGGCGTCGGGCAGGTCGGGCGGGAGCCGTCGCCACCCATCCGGTCCGCGGATAACTCCACAGTCGGGCAGCAGGGCCAGCGGACCCTCGGGACAGAAACTCAACGAGATCACGTCGCCGCCTGCCGGCGCGTCGGCCGCCGGCCGGAGGCCGCTCGAAGCCCGAGGCGGCATGGCGGCCCGGAGCAGGCGACCGGGATCCTGCGTGTTGCCCCAGAGCCACAGGTCACCGGTCGTCGGGTCGACATCGCCGTAGCGCCAGGCCACCGGTGCGTCGGCGGACGCGTGGGCCGCGACCTCGCGGAAGCGGCTGCCATCGAACGCGAGCACGACGTTCGGGCCCACGAGCACGGGCCGGCCATCGGCCGTGAAGGCCAGGCTGTTGAACCTCGCGAGCGGATGCACGTGCACCCGCCAGCGTCGCCGTCCCGAACCGCGGTCGACGTCGTCGAGCATCGCCACGGCGCTGCCCCCCTGCACCCAGAGCCGGCCTTGGCGGTCGAATCCGAGGTTCGAGAACCCGCCGATCGCTTCACGGACCGGATCGGTCAGGCTCGTGGGCAGCGGGTCGAACGAGATCCCGTCGAAGCGGGCGATTCGTGTGGGCGACGTGCAGTAGAGGAGGCCGTCGGCCGCGAAGGCCACGCCATTGACCGGCGCCTCCGGCAGCCCGTCGTCGACGCTCCACCACTGGATCGCGAAGCGACCGCTGCGATCGAGCGAGAAGGCCGCCGACGCCGTGCCGGCCGCCAGCACGACGAGCCACACCGTCGCCCCGCGCAGCACCGCGGCCGACCGGGCACCGCACCCTGGGAACCGCATGGTGGCCGCCTCGCCTCCCGACGCTCCGATTCGTCCCGATCCAGAACTGATTGTACCGCGTCGTGCGACGCGGCTCCGGTGTCGGGTCGAGGATGGCCGGGCGGGGTCGCACGTTTATGCGACGGCGGGCGGTCAGCGGCGGACCGCCCGCTGCGTGCCCAGATCAGATCGCGCGGCCGTCGGCGACGTGCGGGCGTTGCCGGCCTGCGTCACCGGGGAGAGGGCTACGGCGAACCAGCCGTCGGCCACGATCGCCTGCACGGCTTGCACGCCGCGGAGGCGGGGATTCGTCACGACGTTCGCGGGCACCAGGGGCACGGGCCGCTCCTTCGGAAACATCTTGCCGAAGATCGTCCGCAGGCCGAACTCCATGCGGCCCTTGTGCCCCGGGCCGCTGAGCTGGACCGGCCCATCTCGTTCGAGCACCACCTGCAGGCCGTCGACCACGGGACGGTAGGCCACCTGCCCGACGATGTCGTACCAGTTGTTGCGTCGCCCTGCCTCGAGCGCGTCCAGCGTGACCCGCACGTGCACGAGCCCGTCGCGGCACTCCACTTTCAGCGGCTCGACGGCGGCGAAGGTCACCTCGACCCCCTCGGGCAGGTCGTCGGGAATCTGCGGCGGGATGCCAAGCTCGCCGCAGACGAACCGCGTGAGCTCCTCGAGCGACATCTTCCGGCCCGCCAGGCCGAACCGCTCGCAGGCATTGTTCACGCTCGACTCGTGCACCTGCATGCTGAACAGCGCGTCCTGCGGAGCGCGCGGCCGCGGGGTGTGGGCGGCGAGCTGCGAGGCGGCGGCGAGCCGCAGGCGGGCTGTGGCCACGCCGGCGGTCGTCTCCAGGGCCACCGCCGTGGGGGCGAGCCCGAGTCGCTCCATCGGCGACCAGAAGCGGTCGCGCACGCGGGCCGCAGCCTCGGTGAGTTTCGGTTCGGTCTGCTGGTCGACCTCGCGGCAGGCGCGGGTCACGACCTTCGTGTTCACCTCGCGGGTCGCCTCGTCGAGGCTGCCGTCGTGCTGGTTGCGGACGATGCCGCGCACGAGCGGCCCCATCAGCGGCACCGTGTCGAAACCCGTCTCGATCCCGGCCAGCTGCGTCTGATTGGACGCCGACCCGCGGGCCGCGCCGAACGCGAGGCCGCGCGGCGACACTTGGATCGGCTTGTGCACCGTGAACGACGACACTCCGCGGGAATGGATCGCCACCGAACCGGCTTCCGTGACCGTCCGCGATGTCACCTCGCCGGTCACGAGCAGTTCGAAGCGGATCTCGCTGGGATGCGGAGTGAACCGCACGCCGGTCGACTGCTCGACCGTCTTCATGCCGCGCACCTTGCGGCCGAGCACGTAGTCCTGGAGGGGCCCGCTCGTCACGGTCGACTCGGGAAGCAGCCGCTCCAGAAACTCCTCGTGGATGGCGATCCGCACGTTCGGGGAGAGGTAGTGATCGCCGACCGCGCGGTCGAGTCCTGCGCCTGCTCCAGGGTGCCGTCGCAGCGTCTCGCGAACGGCTTCCGCGTCGGCGGCGGACCGCGATGCTTCGAACCGCTCGATCGACCGCAGGAGCTGGCAGCCGGAGGCGACGGTTGGCGGTTCGCGGGGCGGAGAGGTCGGCTCGGCCGCGCAGCTCGCCGCGACGGCGCGCCAGACGGCCACCCGCCTCGACACCGCCAGCGCTGCGCGGCGGACCTGCGAGGCCGTGGCGGGATCGGGGATGCCGTCGGCGACCCCCATGCCCTGCTCAACGAGATCGCCGAGGGTGAGGAGAGCCGTCTCGGCTTCCGGGGAGGCCGGGCCCGCGGTCGCGACGACCGTGTCGATCGCGGCGCGGGTGGCGGTGGCCCACTCGGTCTGTGGGCCACCGCTGCCACTGCCGACCTCGCCGAGCTGATCCAGGAGCGCTGTTGGAGCAGGCCAGGCGTCGACTTGGAGGGCGTCATCGTCAGGCGAGGGCGGCGCAGCAACGGCATCGTCCCGCTGGCCGAGTCGCTCCCGCACCCGCTCCAAGAGACGGCCCCCAAGCGGCCCGGGCGGACCCGGCGGAGCGGGATCCCTCGTGCCCACCGAATCGCCGAGGCGATCACCGATCCGGCCGAACAGCCTGCCGGCCCGGGGCTGCGCCTGGCCACGGCCTGCGGCCGGAGCGTCGGACCAGTTGACTCCGTCGGGATCGCTCCAGCCGGTGCCGGGCAGCGGGGCTGCATCGGCCGGCGTTGCCGGAACCGCAGCATCCGGCGGAGGTTCACGAGTCGCCGGCGGACGATGCCGCACCAACTCCCGCATCGATTCCGCGGGTGGAGCCGCGGGCCGCGACTCGCCCTGGGCGGGTTCCGGCGTCACGGGTTCCATGGGCGTGGGCAGCAACGGCTCCGCCGCTGGCTCGACCGACTTCGGCGTCGCGGCTTCGGTCTCGGCCGGCGGATCGGGCTCGACCCGCGCCACCGCTGGCAACGCCTGCGAGACGACGGCGGCGGCGATCGGGGCCGACGGCATGTCGAGGGCCAGCCGCTCGGGCCGCGTCGGTTTCGCCGCCAGCAGCACCACGGCGTCGGGACATTCGTCCGTGACCGCGACGGGCGGCCGCTCCGTCTCCACGGTGGCCTGGTCGATCACGAACGACGACTGCGGCGGTGGCTCCCAGATGGCCGGGCCCACGACCGACATCGCGCATGCCACTCCGGCGAGAAGGGCGACGGCCATCACCGGGCCCACGCGCCTGCCGGCGGTGCCGCTGTTGCTCGCCATGTCGCTGCCGTCCGCCCGCGGAGATGAGGGATGCGCGCCGCGCCCCTGCCACACTCGCGGATGCATCGTCAGGCAGGATCGGAAAAATCGATGCGGCCGCACCTGGCCGGCACGGTCCGCCGGCTTTCGGCGGCAGTCTGGGCAGGGTCGGTGGCTTGCGGGGCCGGGGCGCTAGGCTCCTGGCCGCCCGCATCAGCCGGTGCGAGCCAGCCGCGGCTCCTCGAGCACCGCCGTCCATGCGTCGATGAGCACGCCGAGGTTCGCGTTGCGGTCTACGGCCTCGAGGGCGTCGAGCGTGCAGGCGGCCGCGGCCGCGACTCGATCCGGCTGGCCCGCCCACGCCTCCACGGCCGCGGCACGGTCGGCGTGGTGCCCGGCGGCGCCCGCGGTGCGGCGGGCCGCGCCGCGAAACACCTCGAGCGTTGCCTCGAGGGCAGTTCGCAGCCGCGCGCGCCGCGGCGGTGCGTCCTTGCCGGCCGCCTCGACGAAGGCCAGCGTCTCCCGGGCGATGTCGACGCCCCGCAGCGGTCGTGTGGCGAGGAGCTCGATGAGCCGGCCGTGAAACGCGGTGACGTCGGGATCGAGCGCGAGCCGCGCCCGGGCGAGGCTGCCCCCAGCCGCCGCAGCCGCGCGGTCGAGCGTCGCCGGCTCGGCGCCCGCTCCAGCTCCGGCGGTTTCGCCATCGAGGATGCGGCGGATGGCGTCGCTCGGCAGTGGCGCGAAGCGGATCACCTGGCACCGCGAGCGGATCGTGGGGAGCTGCCGTTCGAGGGCCGTGCCCACGAGGATGATCGTCGCGCCGTCCGGCGGCTCCTCGAGCGTCATCAGGAGGCAGTTGGCCGCCTCCTCCGAGAAGTGGTCGGCATCCAGGATCACGGCCACCTTGCGCTTCGATAGCGCAGGCCGGAGCAGGATCCGCCAGCAGAGCCCCTCGCGCATCCGGTGCTCGTCGTCGCCGATCAACAGTTCGAGCGGGATCGTCGACCGGTCCTCCGGCTTTCGCACCACGTCGATGTCGGGATGGCTTCCGGCGGCCGCCTGCACGCACGAGGCGCACCCGCCGCAGGCGATGAGGCCGGGAGCGGGCCGCTCGCAGGCGAGCGACTTGGCGAGCGCCAGGGCGAACGTGCCTTTGCCCACGCCGGGGGGCCCGACGAACAGGTAGGACCCCGCGATCCGTCCGTTGGCTTCGGCCGCCGCGAAGCGGGCCGCGATCGCGTCGTGCCCCTCGATCCCCTGCCAGGCCATGTCGCCTCCTACGCGATCACGGGGAAGCGTGCGGCGACGGCGGTCCGGATGGCCGCCGCCACCTCGTCGATGCCGGGCCGGGCATCGATCGTCACCACGCCCGCCGCCGGCCGTGCGGCTTCGGCGAGATATCCGGACCGCAGCCGCGCGCGGAAGTCGTCGCCCCGGTTCTCGAGCTTGTCGAGCGGCCGGGCGAGCCGCCCGGCGCTCGTTTCGAGATCGACGTCGAGCAGGAGCACGAGATCGGGCAGGCGGCCACGGGTCGCCACGCGGCCGACCTCGCGGATCGTGTCGGGATCGAGCCCCGCGGCATGGCCCTGGTAGACGATGTTGGAGAGCAGGTAGCGGTCGGACACGACCCACTCGCCCCGGGCGAGCGCCGGCTCGATCACCTCGTCCACCAGCTGCGCCCGGGCTGCCATGTAGAGGAACATCTCCGCGGTCGCCGCGAGGTGGAGGTCGTGGCGGTCGAGCAGGATCTCGCGGACAGCATCACCCACGGGCGTCGAGCCCGGATCGCGGCACGTGACCACGCCGCGGCCCGTCGATCGCAGCCAGTCGGCGAGCCGGCCGATCTGGGCCGACTTGCCGGCGCCGTCGATGCCCTCGAGCGAAATGAACTTGCCGCGACGCATGCCGGATCAAAATCCCTGGGCGGTGAGCCAGCGGCGGCACTCGACCGTCCAGGGATGCAGCGTCTTCGAGGGTTCGTAGGGCCGCACGCCGAGGCCGAGGCCGTGGGGACCCGTCTCGAAGACGTGGAGCTCGTAGGGCCGGGCGTGCGATTTGAGCGCGAGCCCGAGCTCGAGGATCGGCTCGAGCTTCACGGCCTTGTCCTCCCACGTGTGCCAGATGAACAGCGGCGGCATGGCGTCGTGGGCCGCGAGCTCACCCGAAAGCTCCCGCGCCGTCGCCTCGTCGGGCGACTCGCCGAGGAGGTTTTTGCGGGAGCCGGCGTGCGTCTTCTCCGGGAGCATGCTCACCACGGGATAGCAGAGAATGCCGATCCGGGGCCGGGCCGAGGCGCGGTCGATCGGGTCGGCCGCCTGCGGATCGCCGGCGGTGGCGTGGATGCAGGCCGTCAGGGCGAGGTGCCCGCCGGCGGAACTGCCCATCACACCCACCCGCTCGGGATCGACGTGGAACCGCTCGTGGCCGTGCCGCACGAGCCGGAGCGCCCGCGACACGTCGCCGAGCATCACCGGATGACGATAGCCCTTGCTCCCGAGCCGGTAGCGGAGCACGAACGCGGAGATGCCCTGGGCGTTGAGCCACTTCGCGTAGTCGCTGCCCTCGTGATCGGCGAGGCCGCCGTAGCCGCCGCCTGGGCAGATCACGAGCGCCGCTGACGGCGCCGCCTGCTTTGCCGCCGGCCACCACGCCACCACCGGCACGTCGTGGTCGGCCGTGCCCCGGGCCGCGGGCGCGTCGCCCTCCCAGAGCCGGATGGTTTCGGCGGGACCGGTGGCCATCATCGCCGTGGCATCCTCGCCACGGGCGGTGGCGGTGGCCGCGATCAGAAGCACTGCTGCGAGCGTTCGGCATGCCGGCATGGCTGGGTTCTCCCCGAGGCTGGAACGACCGGCATGATACGGCACGGCGTCGGGCCGGCCTACCGGCGGGCGATGGCCTGGATGTTGAGCGGGTCGGCCGGATCAAGCGGGGCGATCCGCTGGCAGACCTCGTGGGCCGACTTCCGGCGGCCGAGCTCCACCAGCGAGTGCACGAGCCCCTTCGCCGCCTGGAAGAACGGCTTGTTGGCGTCGAGGTCGTAGGGCACGGGCGCGGGCGAGCCGGCCGCATCGAGCGCGCGGATGCCGAGTTCATAGGCGCGGCCGAAGTGTCCGCGGGCGAGCTTGACGTCGTCGTCCTCCAGCGCGATCAGGCCGAGCTGCACGTGTGCCTCGAGGAAGTCGGGGCACTCCGAAAGCAGCCACACCAGCTCGTCGTGGGCGATCTCCGTCTCGCCCGCCTCGACCATCGCCTCCACCTCCTCGATATCATCCTTGCGCTTGCGGCTGCACCGCGGATGGACGAACTCCCACGCCGGCCCCGCCGGCGTGTCGCGGCGGGCGACCGCGAGCTTCTCCTTCCCGCCGCGTGTGCCTCCGCGGCGGCCCGGTCCACGATCGTGTCGTTCGTCGCCCATCGTCTCGACGTCCGCGCGAGAAATCCTGCACTACACTGCCGACGGTTTGACCCCACGGACTCGGAGAGTGCAAGTGTCGCGGGCTCGAAAGGCTGCCGGGAAACGTTCCGCGGGCCACGCGTCGCCGGGTGGGATCACCGATCCAGCCGGGGTGCGACGACGGCTCGCGCGGTGGTATGCCCGTGCCAAACGCGACCTGCCCTGGCGGCGGACCCGGGATCCCTACGCCATCTGGGTGAGCGAGGTGATGCTCCAGCAGACGCAGGTGGAGCGGGTCAAGGAGTACTTCGCGAGGTTCATGCAGAGGTTTCCGGCGGTCGGCGATCTCGCGAAGGCCGGCGAGGCCGACGTGCTCAGGCACTGGGAGGGGCTCGGCTACTACCGCCGCGCCCGGCAGCTCCACGCCGCGGCCAAGGCGGTGGTGGCCGAGCACGACGGGACGTTTCCGGCATCGCTCGAGGGGCTGCGTTCACTCCCGGGCATCGGCCGCGACACCGCAGGGGCGATTGCCTCGATCGTCTTCGACCTGCCGGCCGCGATCGTCGAGGCCAACTCGCGTCGCGTGCTCGCCCGGCTCGCCGGGCATGCGAGGCCGGTCGGCGGCGCCGGCGACGAGCCGATCTGGACG
>JBJTRH010000366.1:0-2037 GCA_046076065.1 Planctomycetaceae bacterium
CCCTTGTCGGCCCCAACCTCAACCACTTGCATGTGCCCGAAAAAGTAGTCCTGACCAGCCGTCGCGACCAACCGGTAGAGATCCTCGCCGAGCGGCACATCCGTGAGGACGATCGAGAACACTCGAACCATCAAAGCACCCTTCGATGTCTCGAAGACCCGAACGAACACGGTTGCGCTGTCGAAGACCACGAAGAAGTCGCCCTCGGAGTCGATCGACACCGTTCCGAACATCTCCGCCATCATTCGTTGGATCTTCTGAGCCACCTGCTGCACGCTCATACTGTCCCTCTCCCACTACTCGAGTCCGTCACCTGAAGCAGATCGGGCGCTGTACCGATGCGGCCCCTGCGCTGATTGCATCCGGCACATCGCCCGGGAGGATGGTCGACACCTCGTCCTCAGTGGCCAGATTCCCGAGCGATGCTGTGCGGCTGACAACGTTCCGGTGCGCGGCCTCCAGCAGATTCTCCGCTGCGCGCGCATTGCCGAAGCCCTCAGCGTTGCGGTCGTTGTCGAGCAGGCTCGCCATCTTCTCGACCGCTGCGTCGTGGAGCGTCAGGTTGGCCGCTGCGGCGATGCGCCGGCAGATTTCGGCCAACTCATCGCGCGAGTAGTCGGGGAAGTCGACCACCAAGGGGATGCGCGACTTCAAACCGGGGTTCACCTCCATGAAGCTCAGCGTCGGCTCGCGGTAGCCCGCGATCACCACTACAAGGCGGTCGCGGCGGTCTTCCATCTGCTTCACCAAGACATCGGTGGCTTCCTCCCCGAAACCCTTCTGCCCGTTGCCGTAGTCATCCTCGAGGGCGTACGCCTCGTCGATAAACAGCACGCCCCCCTCAGCACTGTCGATCACCTTCAGCGTCTTCGGCTCGGTCTGGCCCACATACTCGGCTACGAGACCCGACCGATCGGTCTCCACGAACTTCGCGGTCGGAAGCAGGCCAAGGTCGTTCAACAACTCGCCGTACAGGCGGGCCACCGTGGTCTTCCCGGTGCCTGGATTACCGACGAAGGCAAGGTGCATTCGATGGCTGCCGTCCTTGTGGCCCTGACGCTCGCGTCGCTTCGACACCACGAGATAGTCCACCCGTTTGCGCAGTTCGGCCTTCACGGCCTGCATCCCCACGAGATGCGCGAACTTCCGCTCGAACTCCGCAATCGCCGGACTCTCGGCATCGAGGCGATCCGCAAGTTGACGTCGCAGTTCGAGTCGAATGTCGTCGATGCGGTCCGTTTCCTCCTCGGTGACTCTCTGGTCGAGACCCGCGGCCCACTGGGCCACCTCCACGAACGCCATCGCCACCTGAGTGGCCACCTTGCCGGCCTCCGGCTTGTCGATCTTCGCCAGGCGCGCCACCAGCAGCGAGAGTTCGCTGTTCGCATCCAGCGATGCCGCAGCAAGGCCGGAATCTCCCAGCATCAGCGCTGACAGAGTGGGCATCAAACCACCCAGCACCCGCGTTGCCACCGCATGAGCATCGCTGAGCACCAGATGGGTCACCTCAGCGAGATCACCATCGAGTAGCGCCGTGACCCGCTGCAACAGTGGCTCGGTGATCGCAAAGGTGTGCTCGGGCGCCCCTGCGGAGGATTCGCCCCCACTAGGGTCGCCGCCGCCCGGAGACCCCTGACCGTCGTTGGGCGCCAGACCGGGAAGAGCATTGACCAACGAATCTGCGAGTTCCCACACGTCAGATGCTGACGAAACCGAGGAGAGGTGTCGCGCTGCGGCCTCGTCGAGTCCACTGACACGGATCGACTGGCCTCTCGCCTTTGCCAACGCTGCCGAAAGGGGGTCCAACGCCTGGGGGAACTGCGAGTCGAAACGCTCGGTCTGCCATCGACGAATGGCCGCCAAGAGGTGCAATTCGCCGGCAACTTCGTTCTCGTTCCGCTTTGCAATGCTGATGGCGTAGTCAGCGATCGTCTCTGCAATGGTCGAAAGGTTGCTCATCTTCCCGTGCCTCCCAACGGCCGGACGGCCCTGGCCCCGATAGCCACCAATCGTATCCCCGCGCTCATGCAGCCTTGG
>JBJTRH010000367.1:0-4673 GCA_046076065.1 Planctomycetaceae bacterium
CCGCTGCTTGTACATGTCGAACAGCCGCCCGCCGTCGCCGTCGTGCTCCTCGAGCATCGCCGCGTGCTGGCTCGGCGGGATGCCCAGGCTGTAGACAGCCACCGGCTGACGGCCCATCCAGCGGACGATGCGGTTGTCGAACAGCGCCGCGTACTGCTCGTCGAAGACCCGCTCCTGTTCGGCGACGCTCGTCGCGCGGAGGATCGCCGTGGGATCGCGGCCCATCTTCCGGGCGAGGCTGTGGACGACGCGGAAGAACTGCCCGAGCTTCGCCTTCTCGTAGAGCCCGGTCTTGAAGTAGTTGATCCGCTTGGGGCCGATGGTCTTCCCGGGCCAGTCGGTCGTCTCCCAGAACGCCCGGGTGTCGGGGTCGAGGGTGTCCCGCAGGTAGCGGTTGTACGCGGCGACGTTGTCGGGGTGCCTGCCGTATCCGAAGAAGTTGTAGAACGACTCGTAGTTCGGGAGGTGCTTGAGGGCGGCGATCTTCAGCCGCGTGAGCGCCATGTGGTTGGCGTTGAGGTCGATCGCCACGATCCGCTTCGGGCGATGGATCAGGTAGTTGAGGACGTTGCAGCCCCCGCTCGAGATCGTGAGGATGCTCGACTCGGGCCCCATCCGCAGGGCCTCCGCGTCGACCCGTGGGTCTTCCCAGATCTGGTTGTAGACGAAGCCCCGGAACCAGAGCGTGAACATCCGCTCGAGCATGCCCCGCTTGCTGGCCAGCTTGTTGTGATGCACCGCCCTGCGGAGGCGGTGGGTGTTGGTGTGTCCGGCGCGGGTGGCGGCGGTCATGGCGCTTGGAATCCTGCGGGGAAGCGGCTCGCCGGCGCGGGGGGAATGCCCGGGACGAGCCGTGAATGTATCCGACGGCCCGGACGGGCGTCGATGCCGCGGGAATCGCTAGGGCGCCGCGGCCGCTCCCTGCGTGGGAGGAGGGGCGACGCTGTCGATCCTCGCCACCAGGGCTCCCATGGCGGCTCGCAGCTCGCGGGCCAGCCTGATCACGTCGGCGCTGACCGCCCGCCGCTGCTCGTCGGAGCGGCCCAGCTCGGCCTGGAAGGCGGCTGCGAGCCGGGTGGCTTCCTCGGCGTCGCGAACCCACTTCTCGAGGTCGGCCGCGTATGCCTGCTTCCGGTCGGCCGTGGCCTTCGCCTCGGTCTCGATGCTCTGCTTCGCCTTCTGGAGCCGCTCGAGCCACGCCTCGAGGATCGCCTTCTCGCGGCGCACCGACTCCACCATCCCCGCCACTCCGGCGACCGGAATGGGCGGGCCGCCCTTGCGGCTCCCGTCGACGAGCCCGCCGTGGAGCAGCGTGCCGCTGTCGCGGAGCGGCCGCCGGTAGCGCACCTCCTCGATCGTGGCCAGGCCCTGGTCCTGGAGCTCGAACGCCGTCTGCAGGTCGAACTCCACCTCGGCCCCCTCGGGAAGCTCGCTCTTGGCCTCCTCGTCGTCGAGGCCGGCACCGAGGGTGTCGACCGCCTTGGTGAGCGTCACCTTCGCCCAGTACGCGCCGGGCAGCGCCTGCCTGCTTTCGAGCTGCGTACGAACCCCCGGCCACTCGTCCTTGGGCACCACCCGGGTGTCGTGGTCCTTCACCTCCGTGGCGAAGGCCTCGCCGGCGTCGATCGCCGCGATCATCTTTTCGACGTCGTCGATGGAGCGGGCCCGGACCGGCGGCATCACGCCGCTGCCGTCGTCATCCGCCGGCGTCTGCGAGAACGCCAGCCAGCGGTCGCTCGGCAGCCGATCGTAGACGGTGACGCTCTTGTCATAGGTCTCGCTCCACACCGCGCGGTCGTAGTCGTCGGGAGTCTCCGTCGGGGCGACCGTGAGCGTGCAGGTCTGCCCGCCGGGTGTGACACTCGTCACGGTCATCGCCCCCAGGTACCGCCCGCCGTTCTCGGTCGTCCGTTCGTCGAACAGGTAGACGGTGGCTCCCACGTCGAGCGGTGGCTCGCCCGCCGCAGGTTTCGCCTCCGCCCCGCCAGCCGCGTCAGGGGCCGCGGGGTCGGCGGGAGGCGCTGCATCGGCCTCGCCGGCACCATCGGCCGCAGGAGCCGTCGTGCCGTCGGCGAGGGAAAGCACCACGGTGCCGTCCTCGGGCTTGGCGCCGACTGCAGGCGGCTCGAACGTGCAGTGGTCCCAGTGCCTTCCCCGCCAGGAGTTGATCCGGTCGAAGGCCCGCTGCCAGCGGGCCCGCTCCTCGCGGAGGCCCTGAAGCGACGACACTCCCTCGGCCTCCACGAGACGGCCGCCCGGACCGCGTGGAACCCGGCCATCCTCCAGTTCAGCCAGCTTGGTCTGCTTGGCCGCGATGGCCTGCCGCCACTTCCACTCGTAGGCCGCCATCCGTGCGGCGAGCACGAGGAAGCCGCAGGCCGTGAGCAGCGTGAGGATGGCCGCCGCGACCGTGCCCCAACTCCAACGCTTGTTGCCGACCCCGATGGCAACCAGGCCCGCCAGCAGGAACACCACCACGAGGCCGAGCAGCAGGTAGTTGAGCATCGAGTGTTCCGCCGCCCGCACCCCGACCGGCGCGGGCGCTCGCCCGGCCCTCGCGATCGACACAGTCGCTGCAATCGGAGTTTACAGCGCCGGGGCCGTACCGACCCCCTCCGCTATTCGTGTTGCTGGCGGGGGCATCTTGAGTCGCGCGGCCTGCCCCGGTGCATTCGGGCGACGTCGCCGGGTCGGTGTCGCCTTGTGGCGACGCGCCGCGCCGCCCGCGCGGACATCCGCCGCGGCCCGGATGCCCGAAATCCCCTACGAAACGCGGCTCGCCCGTTCTGGTTCCGGATTCGGCACCGAATCTGCGGTGTCGGTCGACCAGGCGCCCGTGAGGCTCCGGGCATCGGCCCCGGGCCGGGCACCCTCCACCCCCGGACTCTCCCAGCCATGCGGCACGCCGCCACCGACCATGACCCGCGACGCAAGCCCTCCGCGGCGCCGAAGCCGGGCCGGCCCGCCGCCGCGCGACGCACGGCCGTGATCGACGACCCGATCCGCCTCTACCTCCTGCAGATGGGCGGCATCCCCCTGCTCAACCGCGAGACCGAGGTGGCGCATGCGCGGCAGATCGAGCTCTGGCGGCGGCGCTTCCGCCGCACGCTCCTCGCCAACGACTTCGTGATCGCGGGAGCCATCCAGCTGCTCGAGCGGGTGCAGGCCGGCACGCTGCGGCTCGACCGCACGATCGAGGTGTCCGTCACGAACACCCGCGAGAAGAAGCGGCTGCTGAAGCGGATCGGCCCCAACCTCGCCACGCTCAAGCGGATCGAGCAGGAGAAGCGGCGGCTGTTCCGGACGGCGATGTCGAAGAGCATGCCCGACGACGTCCGGCGGGCGGCGTGGCGGCGGCTCGTCCGCCAGCGGAACAAGGGCGTGCGGCTCGTGGAGGAGATGCAGCTCCGCATCCAGCGGCTCCTGCCGCTGCTCCGGCAGCTGCGGGTCATGGCCGCCCGCCACGATGCGATCGGCGAACAGCTTGCCGCCACCGGAGCCGCGGCCGTCGACCGGGCCGCCGCGGCCGAGCTGCAGCGGGAGCGGCGGGGCATCCTGCTGGCCACCCGCGAGAGCCGCCCGACGCTCCGCCGTCGGCTTGAGCGGCTCGAGGACCTGCAGTCGCGGTACGACGCCGCCAAGCGGGATCTCGCCGCCGGCAACCTCCGCCTCGTGATCTCCATCGCCAAACGCTACCGCAATCGCGGGCTGACGTTCCTCGATCTCATCCAGGAGGGCAACTCCGGCCTGATGAGGGCGGTCGACAAGTTCGAGCATGCCCGCGGCTTCAAGTTCTCCACCTATGCCACGTGGTGGATCCGGCAGGCCATCACGCGGGCGATCGCCGACCAGAGCCGCACGATCCGCGTGCCGGTGCACATGGTCGACGCGATGACGCGCATGCGGAACGTGCAGCGCGACTTCCTCCAGGCGCACGGCCGGCCCGCCACCGTCGAGGAGCTCGCCGAGATCTCGGGGCTCTCCGTCGAGGAGGCCGAGTGCATCTGCCGCATGGCCCGCAGGCCGGTGTCGCTCGACCAGCCGCTCGGCGATTCCGAGGAGGGGGCGGTGGGCGACTTCGTCAGCGACCGTCGCGAGGTCGACCCCCTCAAGGGCGTCAACCAGCAGTCGCTCCAGGGCACGATCGCCCGGGCGCTGGACTCGCTGTCGTACCGCGAGCGGGAAATCCTCCGGCTGCGGTTCGGCCTGGCCGACGGCTACGCCTACACGCTCGAGGAAGTGGGCACGATCTTCGACGTCACCCGCGAGCGGGTCCGGCAGATCGAGGCGAAGGCCGTGGAGAAGCTCCGGCAGCCCGGCGCCACCTTCGACCTCGCCGGCTTCGTGGACGACGCCACCGTGGAGAGGTGGCGCGGCACGGCCGACGAGGCCGGGGTGCTGGCGACGGCGGGGGCGTAGCCGGTCAGGCCGACTTCGCCTCGTCGAGGGCCTGCTGGAGCTTCGCTTTCGACTGCACGCCCATGAACTGCTGCACGAGCTTGCCGCCGTTGAAGATCATGATCGTCGGGATGCTGGCCACGTTGTAGGCCATCGCCAGGCGGTTGTTGTCGTCGACGTTCACCTTGCCCATCTTGAACGTGCCGGCATTCTCGGCCGCAAGTTCCTCGATCACCTGGCCGATCATGCGGCACGGTCCGCACCACGGCGCCCAG
>JBJTRH010000368.1:0-3478 GCA_046076065.1 Planctomycetaceae bacterium
CAGGTATCTCGGTAACGCCGAGATGGCGGAGGACGTGTTCCAGGCGACGTTTCTTCAGGTACACCTCAAGAGGGAGCAGTTCGAGGAGGGCCGCCGGTTCCGGCCCTGGCTGTACACGATCGCGACCAACCAGGCCATCGATGCCCAGCGGCGGAACCGCCGGCATCGCATGGTGAGCCTCGACAACCGGACGGGAGGCGAGAACGACGTTGGATCGCTGGTCGAGATGCTCGCCGGGAACGGACAGACGGCAGATCAGCAGATGGAGGTCGAGGAGGCCCGGGACTGGGTCCGCTCGGCCGTCGATGATCTTCCCGATCCGCTCAAGAGTGCACTGATGCTCGTCTACCACCAAGGCATGAAATACCGCGAAGCTGCCGACGTGCTCGGGATTCCCGTGGGAACCGTCAAGAGCCGGCTCCACTCGGCGTTGCTCAAGCTCAACGAGTCATGGCTGCGGAGCGGCCGGGCCGTGCCCGGGGCCTTGGAGGGCAGTGGGCCATGATCGTCAACCGGATCGATCGTTCAACGTGCTGCCGCGAGGGGTTGTGTCATGCGTGAGGACGAACTGGTCGGCTACTGTCTCGGGGCGCTCGACGACGTTGAGATGAAGCGCGTGGAGACGGCGCTCGCCGACCCGGTGCAGGGGCCGCCGCTGCGGCGGAACATCGAGTCGATTCGGCGGGCCTTCGGGCCGCTGCAGTCGGATAGCGGCCTGCTGCCGCCGCCCCCTGGCCTGGCAGGCAGGACCCTCACGTTCGTCTCGGCCCAGACGGCCGCCCCGGCCGCCGTCGTGCGGCCCGCCCCCAAGCAGCCCGTGCAACGCTCCAGCGACGAGCCCGGCTGGCAGGGCTCGTCGTCGCGGCGGTGGATCGACCGGGCGATCCTCGCGGCATCGGCGCTCGCCGCCTGCGTGCTGGTCGTGCCCATGCTGCTCGAATCGATCGCCGACGCCCGGGCGCGGCGGGCGCAGCGGAATCTCCAATCGCTGGCGGGCTCGCTCCACGGCTACGGCGGGGCTCACCGCACGCTGCCGACGCCCCCGGGTGACGGGCCGCTGTCCCGCGCCGGGCTCTACGCCCCGACGCTGGTTTCCGAGCATCGCCTCGTGGCCGACGACGGCACCGTGCTCGTGCCCGATTCCGAACACGCGCAGCGGGGCGGCCATCGCGTGCCCTCGCTCGAGGAACTGCGTGAGGCGGTGGGCACGCCACGATTCGAGGAGCTCGTGCGGTCGATGGGGGGCGATTTTGGCTACACGCTCGGCCATCGCGACGGCTCCGGCGCCCTGCAGCCGAATCTCGACCGCCGCCGCGCCCACCATCCTCTTCTGGCGGATGCTCCCGACGAGAGCGGGGAGCGGAGCGACAACCACCCCGAGGGCGTGCACTTCATCCTCTTCGAGGACGGCCACGTGCAGCGGGTGACCGCCGCCGCGCTGCACCGCGACGACCATCTCTACCGCAATGACGCCGGTGAGATCCGCGCAGCGAGGGATCCCGAAGACGCCGTGATCGGCGACTCGCACCACCAGCCGTAGGCACTGCTCCGGGGCAGGGCTGTGCCGTTCGCCGGGCAGCCATGCCTCGCGACTTCAGCCTGCCGCCAGCGATCGCTTCGCGGCCGCGGCCACGCCCTCGGGGGTGATGCCGAAGTGCTTGTAGAGCGCGGCGAACGGTGCCGACGCGCCGAAGCTCCTCATCCCCACGAACTCGCCCCGCGAGCCGGTCCACCGCTCCCAGCCGAAGCCGCAGGCCGCCTCGCAGGCCACGCGGGCCGTGACCGCCTTCGGCAGCACGCTCTCGCGATAGGCCGAGTCCTGCTCCTCGAAGAGATCCCAGCTCGGCATGCTCACCACGCGGGCCTTGATGCCCTCCGCCGCCAGCTTCTCGGCAGCCTCGAGGCAGATCGGAATCTCGCTCCCGGTGCCGATGAGGATGCAGTCGGGCGCGCCGCCGGCGGCCTCCTTGAGCACGTAGGCGCCGCGTGCCGTGCCGGCCGCCGACCCCAGGCCTGCGGTGCGGTCGAGGGTGGGCAGGTTCTGCCGCGAGAGCACGATCACCGCCGGCCGGTTCGGCCGCTGCATGACCACGCGATACGTCTCGGCCACCTCGTTGGCATCGGCGGGGCGGAACACCGAGAGCCCCGGCACCGCGCGGGCCGTGGCGAGCTGCTCGATCGGCTGGTGCGTGGGCCCGTCCTCGCCGAGGCCGATCGAATCGTGGGTGAGCACGTAGATCACGCCGAGATGCCCGAGGGCCGAGAGCCGCAGCGCCGGCTTGAGGTAATCCAGGAACACGAAGAAGGTGGCGCAGTAGGGACGGAGGCCCGAGAGCGCCATGCCGTTGCAGGCGGAGGCCATGCCGTGCTCGCGGATGCCGAAGTGGAAGTTGCGGCCGCCATAGCTGCCGTGGCCGAAGTCGCCGGCGCCGGGCACCAGCGTCATCGTGGAGGGGGCGAGGTCGGCCGAGCCGCCAAGAAACCAGGGCACGGCACCGCTGAGCGCCTGGATCACCTTGCCGCTCGACACGCGGCTGGCCACGCCCTTGGCGTCGGCCGGGAAGCAGGGGATGCCCTTGTCCCAGCCGGCAGGGAGGCGTCCGGCGAGGAAGTCGGCCAGCTCCGCGGCGCAGGCGGCGTCGGCGGAGCCCAGGCCGGCGACCGTCTTCTTCCAGGCGGCGTTGCCCGAGGCGCCACGGGCGCCGAGCGTGCTGGCGAAGTGCTTCGGCACCTCGGCCGGCACGCGGAACGACTCGTCCACCGGCCAGCCGTAGGCGGCCTTCGCGCCCTTGATCTCGTCGGCCCCCAGGGGCGCGCCGTGCGACTCGTGCGAGCCGGCCTTCTTCGGGGCGCCGTAGCCGATCACGCTCTTGACGATCACGAGCGTGGGCTTGCTGTGCTCGGACTTGAACGCGTCCAGCGCCACTTTCAGCGCCGCGGCGTCGTTGGCGTCGGCCACCCGCTCCACCCGCCAGCCGAGCCCCTCGAACTTCCGGCCCACGTCCTCCGTGAAGGCAAGCTCGGTCTCCCCCTCGATCGTGATCTGGTTGTCGTCGTAGAGCCAGCAGAGGTTCGAAAGCCCGAGGTGCCCGGCGATCGACGCCGCCTCGCAGGCTACGCCCTCCATCAGGTCGCCGTCGCTACACAGCACATAGGTGTCGTAGTCGAAGACGGTGTGGCCGGGGCGGTTGTAGCGGGCGGCGAGCCACTTGGAGGCGATCGCCATGCCGACCGAGTTGCCGCAGCCCTGGCCGAGCGGGCCGGTGGTGGTCTCGATGCCGGCGGTCATGTGGTGCTCGGGATGGCCGGCGCAGACGCTGTCGAGCTGGCGGAACCGCTTGATCTCGTCGAGCGACACGGCGGGCTTCCCATCCTGGCGGCGGATGCCCGCCAGGTGGATCAGCGAGTAGAGGAGCATCGACGCGTGGCCGCAGGAGAGCACGAAGCGGTCGCGGTTGGGCCAGACGGGATCGGCCGG
>JBJTRH010000369.1:0-16865 GCA_046076065.1 Planctomycetaceae bacterium
GCGAGCAACCGATGGCGGTCACGACCGCGAGCACCGCGACCCGCAGGAGGAGATCGTTGGGCATGGTGGTGAACTGGATGAAGGAGCGTGTCCCTGGTGTTCTGAACGATAAAACGCAACTCCATCGACGACAACCACGGAAGTGATTCAGACAAGGATGATTAGAAACATGACCGGGTGCGAAAAATCGGAGTATCGCACGTGCTGGGCGGGAGCGCCCGCTCGTGTGCGGTGCGGCGCGTTTTCACACATGAAGGTGCGAGAAGCGGCGGCGGCACATCGCCTGCCGGACGCCGCTCAGTCTTCGAGATTGAAGAGCCGCTTCAGCGCGTCGAGCAGGCCGTGCGGGGGGCCGGAGTGGCTCTCGCTCCGCAGCGACACCAGCGGCGGATGGAGCATCTTCGCGGCGTAGCGATCGAAGGCCTGACGGATCTCCGCGCGGTCGGCGTCCGGCAGGTGCGGCAGCCGGCGGAACAGCCTGTCGAGTTCGGCATCCCCCGTGTCGCTCCAGCCCGCGCGGAGCTGCTCGATCACGGGCGCCGTGGTGCGGTGGTGCATGTCGCCCATGAACCGGCGGGCCTCCTCGTCGACGATGGCGAGGGCGCGGGGCATCTCCCGCTGCCGGCTGCGCCGGTTCACCTCGCAGGCCTGGGCGAGATCGTCCACGCAGTAGAGCCAGACGCCCGGCCGCTCGCCGATCCGCGGATCGAAGTCGCGGGGCACGGCGAGGTCGAGCACCACCAGCGGCCGGCCGTCGCGAACAGCCTCGGCCTTCGCGAAGAGATCGAGCGACACCACGTGGTCGGTGGCCCCGGTCGTGCTGACCACGAGGTCAGCGGCGGCGAGCTCCTGCTCCAGCCGGTCGAAGGCCGCCGGCCGGGCATCGAGCCGGGCGGCGAGTTCGTCGGCCCGCGCGGCGGTGCGGTTGACGATCACCACGTCGCGAGCGCCGGCCTCGCGGAGGTAGCGGAGTGTTTCGCCGGCCATCTTGCCCGCGCCCACGAGAAGCACCCGCTTGTCGTCGAACCGCTCGAACACGCCGCTGGCGAAGTCGGCCACCGCCACACTGGGGATCGACACCCGCTCGCGGCCGAGGGCAGTCTCGGTCGCCACGCGCTTGGCGGTGCGGAGCGCGGCCTGGAACATGCCGGCGGTGAGCGGGCCGGTGGTCTGGCTGTCCTGGGCGATGGCACAGGCCTGCTTGACCTGGGCGAGGATCTGCGGCTCGCCGAGCACCATGCTGTCGAGGCCGGCCGCGACGCCGAACAGGTGGCGGACCACGGCCTCGTCGTGCTCCCGCGCCAGCAGCGGCTCGAGCGAGCCGGCGTCGATGCCGCGGCATTCGGCGAGAAACGAGACGAGCTGCTCGGCGGCCGGGGCCGCGCTCCGCCCTTCTCCGGCCGCGTAGAACTCCACGCGGTTGCAGGTCGAGAGCAGCACGCCCTCGCGGCCCGGGAAGCGGTCGCGAAACCGCGCCAGCGCCTCCGCCGCCTGCTCCGCGGAGAAGGCGAGCCGCTCTCGCAGCGCGAGCGGCACCGTGCGGTGCGTGCCTCCGACGAGGGCGAGCGTCATGGCGCGGCCTCGACCGGGGGCGTTGCGAAGCCGTCCTGCGGCTTCCCGTGCCGCGTCGATCCGAGCACGCCCCAGGCCACGCTCGCCGCCAGCACGGCCAGGCTCACGAGCGCCAGCCGCGCCGTGGTCCTGCCGCCATCCGGCCGATGCCGGGCCGCGGCCGCGAGCCAGGCGGCGATCGCGAGCCAGACGACGACCGCCGCCATCCGCACGACGACCGGGTCGCTCCAGGGCACCGTCTCGATCAGGCCGCGGCGATGATTGACGGCATTGAGAATGATCCCCGAGGCGAAGCCGGCGGCGGCGGCCCAGGCGGCGACGGCGGGCGTGCGGGCGGTGACATGGGCCAGCCGCTCGAGGCTCGGCATGCGAAAGCCGCGGATCGGCGCCTGCTTGCGGGCCAGGCGTCCGGCCTGGATCAGCCACATCAGCCCGGCGCTGGCGCCGAGCACCACGCTCACGCTCCAGACAAGATGCAGGCTGCCGTGGATCCGTCCCCAGAAGAGCGACGCTGAGTCGCGGAGGAAGGGCTCCCGGCTGGCGAGCGTCGCCGCGCCCACGAGCCCCAGCACGATCGGCCAGAGAAACAGGCCGACGGGCGTGCGGGGATTGGCCACGGTGAGCCAGAGTGCGCCCGCCGCCAGCAGCCAGGCCGCGAGCAGATACCAGTCGAAGGGGCTCGAGAGCGGCGCGGCCCCGCCGTCGACAGCCCGCCACACCAGGAACAGGGTGTGGGCGACGAGCCCCGCCGCCGCGAACGCCACCATGGCCGCGCCGCGGACCCCCGACCGGAACACGAGCCGCGACGCCTCGCAGGCCAACGCCACGGCGTAGCTCGCGGCGAAGCACACGATCGAGATGCCGGAGAGAAACGCGGCCATGCGGGGTCCGGGCGGTTCGCGCGACGTGCTTCTCGGTGAACGAGAAACCGAATGGATTGTAGTTGCGAATCACCGGCTGCCGATGGGCCCGCCGCGAACGCCCGCCACGGACCTATACTCGGGGCTGATGTCTGCCACCGTCGCCACGCCACCGACCGGCCCCACCGCCCCGCTCCTCCTCCGGGCATGCCGCCTCGAGCCGGTGGAGCGGACCCCGGTATGGCTGATGCGGCAGGCGGGCCGCTACCTCCCGGAATACCGGGCCGTCCGCGACAAGGTCGGGTTCCTGGAGCTCTGCAAGACTCCGCGGCTCTCGGCGGAGGTGATGATCGCCACGGTCGAGCGGCTCGGCGTGGACGCGGCCATCATCTTCAGCGACCTCCTGCCGCTGCTCGAGCCGATGGGGATGGAACTCGAGTTCACCCACGGCGAGGGGCCGGTGATCCACAATCCCGTCCGTGCCGCGGCCGACGTCGCGCGGGTGAGGGAGCTCGACGACGTCGACCGCGTCGGCTTCGTGATGGACACCGTCCGTGCCACGAGGGCCGGCCTCGATGCCTCGATCCCGGTGATCGGCTTCGCCGGCGCGCCGTTCACCCTCGCCGGCTACTGCATCGAGGGGGGCACGAGCAAGTCGTGGGTGCACACGAAGTCGTTCATGCTCCGCCACGAGTCGGCGTGGCACGACCTGATGGCCCGGATCGCGCGGGCGGTGAGCCGTTACCTGGTGGCCCAGATCGACGCCGGCGCTCAGGTCGTGCAGCTCTTCGACAGCTGGGTCGGCTGCCTCGGTGCCGACGACTACCGCCGCTACGTGCTGCCGCACAGCCGCACGGCCCTGGCCGAGGCGGCGAAGCGGGTGCCCACGATCCACTTTGCGACGGGCAATCCGGCCCTGTTGCCGCTGCTCCGCGAGGCGGGTGGCTCCGTGATCGGCATCGATTGGCGGATCGACCTCGATGAGGCGTGGCGGCTGGTCGGGCACGACCGGGCGGTGCAGGGCAACCTCGAGCCGGTGGTGCTGTTCGCCGATCGCGACACCGTCCGGCGGCGGACGCTCGACGTGCTCGCCCGCGCCGGCGGTAGACCCGGCCACATCTTCAACCTGGGCCATGGCATTCTCCCCGGCACGCCGGTGGAGAACGTGCTCGAACTCATCGCCACGGTGAAGGGCTGCTGACCGCGGCTCCCCCGACCGGATCGCGGCCCTCGCCAAACGCAGCCTCGGCGGGGTACAACAACGTGCTGCGCGCCCGGGCTTCACGCCTGTCGACCGGATCGTCGCGGCACGTTTTCCGCACCTCCGAACCGGCAGCATGAAGACCCTCGAGCAGCGCCTCTTCCACCTGTTCCCGCCGGCCGACGTGGCCAGGGCCCGCACGATCACCCCCGCCTCCGTCGCCTGCCCCCGCGTTGGTCAGGTGCGGGCCACCGTCGTCGGCGACGACGGCAGCGAGCACGAGGTGGAGCTCGAACTCTCCGCGCATCGCCGCGGCGGCATGACCTTGGAGACCCGGTGTTCCACGCCGGCGGGCCGGGCGGGCCAGCCCTGTGCGGTGCTCGCCGCCGTGCTCCTCGAGGTCGATCGCCGTCGCCTGCTGTCCGGGATCCACGACCAGACTCCCGTGACGCTCGACATCGTCGCCGAGGACCTGCCCGAAGCGGACCCCGTGGACGTGGACACGGATGATGCGGACGCCGTCGCCGACGAGCCCGAGCAGGCCTCGCCGAGGTCCTGGACGCCACCTCCGCCGGCCGGCCGTCGCTCCGGCGAGCGGCTCCCGGCGTGGGCCGCGGAACTGGAGGAGCGGCGGCGGCTGGTCGAGCCTGCGGTGCGGTCGAGCGTTCTCGAGATTCCCGACCAGCGGAAGGCTGGCGGCGCGCTCGTGTTCGTGCTCGATCTGGCGGCGTCGGCCGACGCGCGGGCGGCGGTGCTCGTGCCGTCGCGGATGCAGCTCGACGTGGCAGGCAACGCCAAGGGTCGGCCGCGAAAGGTGGTGATCGGTCCAGGCGAGGTGGAACTCGAGCAGCTCGACAAGCAGGAGCGATCGCTCATCGAGCGGCTGGTCGGCGCGGCAGCGTCCGGCGAGGGAGGGTTTCCCGAGCCGATCGAGCGGCGGAGCATCGCGCGGATCGTGGTCGGGCCCCGCTCCGCCGAGGCCCATCTCGCCATGCTCTGTGAGCGGGGCCGGCTCGTCGTCCAGCCCGAGCCGCGGCGCGATCCCGAGAAGGTCCTGCCGCTCACCTGGGACGGCGGGCAGCCGTGGGAGTTTGCCTTCGTGCTCGAGCCCGACGACGACAACGTGCGGCCGACGGCGGGCCGGCGTGGCGGCGACGACGAAGCGCCGTTGCCGCGACCGGCGAAGGCCACGCTCCGCGGGATGCTCGTGCGTGGCTCGCAGCGGAAGCGGGTCGACGAGCCGAAGGCGGTGCTGCGGGCTGGGCTCGTGGTGTTCGCCGACCGCATCGCCCGGCTCAAGCCGCAGACCGATCTGGCAGCGACGTCCTCGGGATGGATGGAGCAGTTCGAACGCCGCGGGCCGATCGAGGTCTCGGCCAGCCAGGTCGACGGACTGATCGAGCGGCTGGCGCTGCTGGCCGACGTGCCCCGGCTCGTGCTTCCGGCGTGGACGGGCTGGCGAATCGAGTCGGGTCCGCCGAGGCCCAAGCTCGTGCTCGATGATTCGCCCGCCGTGGCGACCGACGACACCGCCGCGGGAGCCCGCCGCCGCAGCCAGCCCCGCGTGCATCTCGCCGGGAAAGTGTGGTTCGACTACGAAGGCATCCAGATCGCCGCCGACGATCCGGCGGGCGGCGCCGCCGACGCCGACCGCAAGGTGCTGGTCCGCCGCGATCGGGCGGCCGAGCGAGAGGCGCTCGCGCTCCTGCCACGGTATGGCGCCACCGCGGCCCGCGGCCAGGCCCTCGACGGGGCCGCGTCGCACCACGTGGAGATCCCGCGGAATCGGCTCGATGGATCCGTGTCGCAGCTCGCAGCGGCAGGGTGGGCCGTGGAGGTGGCGGGTCGCCGGTATCGCCCGGCGGGCAGCGTGGCCTGGAACGTCACCAGCGGGATCGACTGGTTCGAACTGTCCGCGGCCATCGACTTCGGCGGCGTGTCAGCCGAGCTCCCCGCGCTGCTCGAGGCGCTCGCCCGCGGCGATCGCGCGGTGGAACTGTCCGATGGCACGATCGGCATCCTGCCCGAGTCGTTCGCGCAGCAGCTCGAGCCGATGGCCGCGCTCGCCCAGCGTCACGACGGCCGTCTCCGCTACGGCCGGATCCAGATGGCCCTGCTCGACGCCCTGCTGGCCAGTCAGCCGCAGTCGCGGGTGGACGAGGCCTTCGAGAAGCTGCGCGAGCAACTTGCCGCCGGCGAGCGGCCCGAGGCCGAACCGGAGCCCGCCGGCTTCCAGGGCACCCTCCGCCACTACCAGCGGGAGGGGCTCGGGTGGCTCGTGTTCCTGGAGTCGCTGGGACTCGGCGGCTGCCTCGCCGACGACATGGGCCTCGGCAAGACGATCCAGGTGCTGGCGCTGCTCGTGCGCCGGCGGGCCGAGTCGGCGGCCGCCGGCGTTCCGCACCGCCCGTCGCTCGTGATCGTGCCGCGCAGCCTCGTCTTCAACTGGATGGACGAGGCCCGCAAGTTCGCCCCGCAGCTCCGCGTGGCCAACCACACGGGCACCACCCGCGCCGACGAGACGGGCACCCTCGCCGACTGGGACATTGTGATCACCACGTACGGCACGCTCCGCCGCGACATCGTGGCGCATCGCGAGACCGAGTTCGACTACGTGATCCTCGACGAGGCGCAGTCGATCAAGAACGCGGCCAGCCAGGCGGCGAAGGCGTGCCGGCTGCTGCGAGCGCGGCACCGGCTGGCGCTCACCGGCACGCCGGTCGAGAACCACATCGGCGAGCTGTGGAGCATCTTCGAGTTCCTCAACCCGGGCCAGCTCGGCAGCGCCTCGCGGCTGCGGAAGTTTCTCGCCGACGGCCGAGGCAGCGCCGACGTCGTAGCCCGCGCGGTGCGGCCCTACCTACTGCGGCGCACCAAGGCCCAGGTGCTCTCCGACCTGCCGGAGAAGACCGAGCAGACGCTGTTCGTGGAGCTCGGCGAGGCGCAGCGCAAGGCCTACGACGAGCTCCGCGAGCACTTTCGCGCCGAGCTCGCCGGCCGTATCGGCCGGATGGGCATCGGCCGGTCACGGATCGCGGTGCTGGAGGCGCTGCTGCGGCTCCGGCAGACCGCCTGCCACCCCGGGCTCGTCGATCATGCCCGCGTCGACGAGCCGTGCGCCAAGCTCGACACGCTGCTCGAGCAGCTCGACGAGGTGCTCGACGAGGGCCACAAGGTGCTGGTGTTCAGCCAGTTCACCAGCTTCCTCGCGATCCTCCGGCGGCGGCTCGAGGAGAAGGGAACGGTCTACGAATACCTCGACGGCCGCACGACCGACCGGCAGGCCCGGGTGGTCCGCTTCCAGGAGGATCCCGACTGCCGGCTGTTCCTCGTCAGCCTCAAGGCCGGCGGGCAGGGGCTCAACCTCACGGCCGCCGACTACATCTACATCCTCGACCCGTGGTGGAATCCGGCCGTGGAGGCCCAGGCTGTCGACCGGGCCCACCGGATCGGCCAGACCCGCCGCGTGTTCGCCTACCGGCTGATCGCCCGGGACACCGTCGAGGAGAAGATCGTGGCCCTCCAGGACCGGAAACGCGACCTGGCGGAGTCGATCGTGCGGGCCGATGAGAGCATGATCGCCAGCCTGACCCCGGAGGACGTCGAGCTGCTGCTCTCGTGAGCGGCCGGTCCTCACGAAATCCTCACGCACGCCGGGGACACTTCCCCGCACCATGCCCCCGAGCCACGCCCTTCACCCCCGAGCGGAGCCGAGCGACGTGCCCAGCAGGAACCGGAGCGGGCGGGAGCAGCCGAAGCCCCGGGTGCTCGTCGTGGACGACGAGGAGGATCTCCTCGAACTCGTCCGCTACAACCTCACGCGCGAGGGTTACGCGGTCGAGTGCGTGTCGAGCGGCGAGCAGGCGCTGCAGGCGGCACGGCGGTCGCCCCCGGACCTGATCGTGCTCGACCTGATGCTGCCCGCCGTCGACGGGCTCGAGGTCTGCCGACGACTCAAGGCCGACGCCACGACCCGCGACTCGCTGATCGTGATGCTCACGGCCAGGAGCGAGGAGGGAGACGTGGTGGTGGGGCTCGAGCGGGGCGCCGACGACTATGTGACCAAGCCGTTCAGCCCGCGGGTGCTCGCCGCCCGGATCCGGGCGCTGCTCCGCCGCGAGGAGTCGCGCCGCCGTGAGGAACTCGAGACGACGATCGACGTGCACGAACTCTCGATCCATCCCGGCCGCCACGAGGCCACGCTTGCCGGACGGCCGCTGGAGTTGACCTACACGGAGTTCGCGCTGCTGACGTTTCTCGCCAAGCGACCCGGCTGGGCCTACACCCGCGGCCAGATCGTCGATGCGGTGAAGGGAGCCGACTACCCCGTCACCGAGCGGTCGGTCGACGTGCAAGTTGCCGGTCTGCGCCGCAAGCTGGGCGACCACGGCCACTACGTGGAGACCGTCCGCGGGGTCGGCTACCGCTTCCGCGCCTGACGGGGTCGCCGCTTTTCCGCGGGCCGTCGCCCTGCGACACTGCGGGCTCCTTCGGCGGCTCGTGTTCCCAGGAAGATCCATGCCCCGCACCCGGCTGTTTTGGCACCTGTTCGTCGGCTGGTGCGCGGCGGTGCTCGTCACGCTGGCGGCGGGCTTCTGGATTGCCAGCGTGCAGTTCGCCGGCCTGGCAGACGACGCGCTCGCGGCCAGGCTTGCCGACTCGGCCCGGGCCCTGGTCGCGACGCTGCCCGGCGCCGACCCAGCTGCGGACGAAGAGGGTTTTCGCCAAGCCGCCGCCGCGCTCGAGCGATCATCCGGCATCCGCTGCACGCTCACGTCGGCCGCCGCCGCAGACGGCACGGCGACCCGCAGCCGGTACGACGGGGCGACGGGGCGACGCTCGCTCGAGGTCGCCGTTCCCGCCGGCACGAGCCTCGTGCTCGCTGCCACCGACGCCACGCAGTCAGACGATGCCCTGGCCCGCTGGCAGCGGCGGCTGCTGGGGGGCTGCATCGCGGTCGCAGTCTGTGCCGCGGCCCTCGGCTACGCCGTCGTGTGGCGAGTGACGAAGACGGTCGACGAACTGGTGGCCACGGCCGAGCGGCTCGTCGCCGGCGACACCGCCGCCGAGGTGCCCGCCACCGAGGTCGCCGAGTTTGCCGATCTCGCGTCGGCCCTCGTGCGGCTGCGGGAGCAGCTCGTGGAGCGAGGGCTGACGATCGGTCGGCAGGGCACGCAGCAGGAGGCCGTGCTCGGCAGCATGATCGAGGGGGTGCTCGCCATCGACGCCCGACAGCGACTGCTCGGCGTCAATCAGGCCGCCGCCGAGCTGCTCGGCATCGACCCCGACCGCGCGGCCGGCCGCTCGCTCCAGGACGTGATCCGCAATCCGGACCCGCGGCGGTTCGCGCTCACTGCGATCGACTGCCGCGAGCCGGTCGAGGACGATCTCGTGCTGCACGGGCTCCGCGACCGCACGATCCGCATGCGGGGCACGGCGCTGCGCGACGCCAGCGGCGATGGCGGGGCCGTCCTCGTGCTCAACGACGTCACCGAGATGCAGCGGCTCGAGCGCGTCCGTCGCGACTTCGTGGCCAACGTGTCGCACGAACTGAAGACGCCGATCGCGTCGATCAAGGGGTTCGTCGAAACGCTGCTTGACGGGGCCCTCGACGAGCCCGCCGACGCCCGCCGTTTCCTGGGCATCGTCGCCCGTCAGGCCGACCGGCTCGCCGCGATCATCGAGGACCTGCTGGCCCTTTCACGGATCGAGCAGAGCGAGGGCACCGGCAACCTGCCCCGCGACGAGGCTCCGGTGGCCGGCGTACTCCAGGCCGCCGTGGGAGACTGCCAGCCGCGGGCGGCCGACCGCGGCGTCACGCTCGTGGTGACATGCCCGGGCGACCTGTCGTGGCGGGTCAACGCACCGCTCCTCGAGCAGGCGGTGATCAACCTCGTGGACAACTCGATCAAGTACAGCGAGCCCGGCGGCAGCGTGCGGCTCGTGGCGGCGGTCGAGTCGTCCGAGGGACGGGAACTGGCGATCCGCGTCGAGGACGACGGCTGCGGCATTTCCGCCGAGCATCTGCCTCGCTTGTTCGAGCGGTTCTACCGCGTCGACAAGGCCCGCAGCCGCGGGCTCGGCGGCACGGGTCTCGGCCTCTCGATCGTCAAGCACATCGTGCAGGCGCATCATGGCAGCGTCGCGGTGCAGAGTGAACCCGGCAGCGGAACCTGCTTCACGATCCGCCTCCCGCCCGCCTGACGAACGCCGCCGCTCAGGCCGAAGGTCGTCCCGCCCCCCGCGACGCTCGGGCGTGGAAGTCGAGGATCTGCTGCCAGGCGTCCTCAGGGGTTTCGGCGTAGGTGAACAGGTCGAGGTGGTGGTCGGCGATCACGCCCGAATCGGCCAGGGCGTTGAAGTCGATCACCTTCGACCAGTAGTCACGGCCGTAGAGAATGATCGGCACCGGCTGCATGCGGTGCGTCTGCCGGAGCGTGAGGGTCTCGAACATCTCGTCGAGCGTGCCGAAGCCCCCTGGGAACAGCACCACGGCTGCCGCACGGAGAATGAAGTGGAACTTCCGCAGGGCGAAGTACTTGAACTGGAAGCAGAGTTCCGGCGTGATGAACGGGTTCGGCTGCTGCTCGGCCGGCAGTTTGATGTTGAGTCCGATCGACTTGCAGCCCACGTCGAAGGCGCCGCGGTTGGCCGCCTCCATGATCCCCGGACCGCCGCCGGTGATCACGACGAAATCCCGCTCGTCTTCGCACTGGTTGTCGATGGAGACGAGCCGGGCGAAGGCCCGCGCGTCATCGTAGAAGCGGCACATGCCGAGGAGCCGCTCTGCCCGCTCGACCTCGCGGGCCAGCCGGCGGTCGCCCGGCGCGGCTGCCGCGGCGCGGCGGGCTTCGGAGAGCCGTCGTTCGGCGGCGGGGTGATCGACGATCTGCGTGCCGCCGAACACGATCACCGTCGACTTGATGTTGTCGGCCTGCAGGGCGATCTCGGGCTTGCCGAGTTCGAGCAGCATCCGCACGCCCCGCATCTCCTCGCGGGTGAGGAGCGCAGGGTCGTCCTGGGCGAGCGTGTAGCTCGGCGACCCAAGGATCTGCTCCATGTTCTCGGCCACGAGCGCCACGTCGTCGCCGAGCACGGTGTCGGGAAGGATGCTGCAGGCCTTCGCGGGCTGGGCGGGTGCGGCGGCGGACTTCTTGGCCATGGGGGAGGATTCCGGGGGGGTCAGCCTTCGAGCGTCACGGTTTCGCCGATGGTCGGCACGTGCACGTCCCATTGCCGGTTGGCCCGAAGAAGCTCAGCGAGCCCCTTCGCTGCCGGCGGCTCGCCGTGAACCAGAAACGTGCGGCGCGGGGCCTTCATCAGCTCGAGCCAGCGCAGCAGCTCACGGCGGTCGGCGTGTCCGGAGAGGGCGTCCACCTTCCTGACGACGGCCCGCACCGGCACGTCGCGGCCGTGGATCCGAAGAAACTCGGCGCCGTCGATGAGGCTCCGGCCCCGCGTGCCCTTCGCCTGGAAGCCTGCCACGAGCACGGTCGTCTTCGGGTCAGGAAGCCGACGGGCGAGGTGATGGAGGATCCGTCCGCCGTTCATCATGCCGCTCGATGCGATCACGATCCCGGCGCCGCGGTGATTGTTGATGGCCTTCGATTCGTCGGCCGTCCGCGCCATCCGCACGAAGGGGCTGGCGAGCGACTCGGCCACGCCCTGGCTGCGGGCCTCGCTGAAGTCGTGCTCGTAGCCGTGCTTCTTGAAGACCTCCATGGCATCGACAGCCATCGGGGAATCGACCCAGATCGGGATCTCGGGCAGCCGGCCCGCGGCCATCAGCGTGCGCAGCAGATAGACCAGCTGCTGGGCCCGGCCGATGGCGAATGAAGCGACCAGCATCATGCCCCCGCGGGCGATCGCCTCGTTGGTCACCTCCTCGAGTTCGTCGAGCGGCCGTGTCGGCGTGTGATCCCGGTCGCCGTAGGTGCTCTCGCACACCAGGTAGTCGCACTCGGGAGGCGCGACTGGATCCTTGTAGAGGGGCGCGTCGTAGCGGCCGACGTCGCCCGAGAAGATCACCCGCACCGGGCCGCCCGTCGCGTCGCCGGCCACCTCCATCTCGATGAACGAGCTCCCGAGCATGTGGCCGGCCTCGTGAAACCGGCAGCGGAATCCCGCCGCCGGTCCGAACCATTCCTCGCGGGCCACGGGCCGCACCAGCCGAAGCACGCGATCGACGTCCCGATCCTCGTACAGAGGCAGGGCCGGATGATGCTTCGAATACCCCTTCCGGTTGGCATATTCCGCGTCCTCCAGCTGCATCTTGGCCGAGTCGTAGAGCAGCAGGCCCAGCAGGTCGGCCGTCGCGGGTGAGGTGTAGACCGGTCCGGTGAAGCCCTCCCGCGACAGCCTCGGCAGGTAGCCCGAATGATCGATATGGCCGTGCGTGAGAACGACGGCATCGATCGTGTCGGCGGCGACTGGCAGGGGTGCCCAGTTGCGGTCGCGGAGTTCCTTCTCGCCCTGGAACAGGCCGCAGTCGACGAGGATCCGGTGCGTGCCGGTCTCGACGAGGTGTCGC
The DNA here is from genome assembly GCA_046076065.1 of Planctomycetaceae bacterium. Lineage (GTDB taxonomy): Bacteria > Planctomycetota > Planctomycetia > Pirellulales > UBA1268 > QWPN01. The sequence continues at coordinate 12,164 of JBJTRH010000369.1, forward strand.
GACCCCGACACCACGCTCGCCGCGCCGAGAAATCTCAGTTGTGCCATGCGTGTCCCTTCGTGCTGATCCTGTGGTGTGCTATGCGGCGAGCCCCGTCAGCGCTCCCCGCCCTCGCCCTCGCCGCGAACGAGCGTCCGGCCGGCGACGGCCAGGCTGCCGTCGGCGATCGACAGGGATTCCAGCCAGTGGCTCGGTCCCCCGGACTCGTGCGTGGATGGAATGTAGACCACAAGCACGCTGCGGCCGTCCAGTTGACGGACCGACGTGACCATTCCGAGCCGATCGAACCGCCTCCGCAGTTCTGCGAGGAGCGGGCCGCCGGGCAGCGGGATCGCCCCGAGCGATGCCTGTTCCACCGTCACGCCGAGCTGGTTCGGCTCGCGGAGTCGGATGCCGAACACGACCGCGGCGACAGGACGCATGCCGGCCACCGCGAGCCACGCCGAGACGGCGATCTGGCGAGGGCGAAAGTCGACCCGCATGTCGGTGATGCCTGCGGGGAGGATGTCGCGGTGATTCCTCCGCAGGTCGGTGGCGAGCCAGCAGTTGACGTCGTCTTCTGCGAAGGCTCCCTCCCAGACGCCTTCACGGATGAAGGCGGCATGCAGGGCCGAGAGCCCCGAGACGAATCTCCGGGCCGCCTCATCTGCGCCCTCCCGGTCGCCGAATGAAGGACCCCGAAACGGCTCCGGCACCCGCGTTGCCGCCACGATAGCGATGGCCGCCAATCCCAAGCCACCGAGCAGGACTGCGGCCATCCGTCGACGCAGATGTCCCGACCGAGGCTGCAGGGTAGTGGAGCCCGCGGGCAGCGGATCGCTCATACCTTGATTCTGACGTCCAGGCGTTGTCGGCGAAAGCCGGTCAAGGAACGCCGCCGCCGGGGCCGTCTGCAGACGGCCCCGGCGGACGAACGACCTGAATTTTCAACCGGCGACGCCGAGCAGCCGCGGAATCGGCAACTCCGTGGCGTCACCCATCACGACCGGACCGGCATCATCGTCGAGCTCGTCTCGAAGCACCCGCACGTTCGGCGGCGCCTCGATCCCGATCCGCACCTTGTCGCCGCTCACGCGGACCACCGTGACCACCACCCCGTCTCCCACCCGAATCCGTTCGTTCTGCTTGCGTGACAGTACCAGCATCGAGACCTCCCTTGTCCCTGTGGTTCACCGAATGAATGACATGAATGAAACCATATACCGCACATGGTGTACGCCTGTCAACCTTCCGGCCGCGGCCTGTCCGCGAGCCCGTCGTCCGGCCCCCCTCACTTGCCACGACGCTCTGCCGCCGCCGGAAGGCGAACGGCCCGAGTCGACCGGTCGGGCAGGATGTGCGACCCAGGAAACATCGACCGGTCAGGTCGGGTTTCTTGTCCGCGGGGAAGACTCCTCCGCTCGGGACGGTCGTGCGGGCGACGACACCGCGGGTGCGGACCGCTTCAGGGCGTGGCGACCGTCGACCGAACGTCGGGCCGGTTCCTGTGCACGTAGGCGGCCAGCGCCACGGTTTCCGCAGCCGCCACATGGGCCTTCGCGTCTTCGATGCGGGCCAGGTCGCCCGTGAGCAGTCGCGGGTGCAGGCGGTGGACGCAGCGCAGGCGTTCCGGCCGCGCCCCGATCACGGCCAGCCGCGGGTCGATCTCGAGCCGCACCTCGGCGGGGATGGCGCTGCTGTCGGCGACCCGCTCGTTGATGGCGAGCCGTGGGAACGGGGGAATGCCGCCGGGCTGCAATAACGCCTTGAGCAGAATGGCGGTGTCGGCGAAGCGACGGTATGCCTCGGCCGCAGCCCGGCTCGGAGCGGGTTCGTGCGTCACGGCGTATTTCAATCGCGGACCGACGAGGTCGAGCCGGTCACCGTCGTCGGCGAACGCGGCCGCGAAGTCGGGGCCGCCGGCCCAGCGAACGAGCCGGTCGTCGCTCGAGCGGGCCCACTTGGCCAGCGACACGCTGAGCCGCTCGAGTCGCAGCAGTTCGACCTGCGTCTTGAGATTTCGCTCGGGATCGATCACCAGCACCCGTTCGCGGGCTGGGTCGTGCAGCACGATTTCGGTGGACCCCGCGGAGCCGGAGGCGACGGGCTCCAGGAAGTCCCAGGCCACGCACTCGTGAAACAGGGTGAGGCTGCGGGCGACCGGCGCAGCAGCGCCGTCGGCGAAGAGCTCGCTTTCGATCCGCATCTCGCAGGCCCGTCCACGGGCCGGCTCATCGTCCTGCGCGACGACCGCCGTCGACGCCAACGACAGCAGCGACAGCAAAGGCACGAACAGGGCGGTGCGAGGGATCATGCGGGAGGGCCTCCTGGGCGGGAACAGTAGCAGATGCGGTGCCGACTCCCAAGACTGTTCCCTGCCGGATTTGCGTGGCTTTCGCAGCGCTGGCGGCCTACGCTGACGAAACGTCCGGCCCGCCGTCTCCGGCAGTCCCGCCCATGGTGCTCACCGACCTCGTCATCGTCTTCGCGGTCGCGGCGGCGGTCGTGTTCGCTGTCGGCCGGCTCCGCGTGCCGAGCGTCGTCGGGCTGCTGGTGGCCGGCGTGCTCGTGGGCCCCTACGGACTCTCGCTCGTGTCCGACCTGCACGTCGTCGAGGTGCTCGCGGAGATCGGCGTCGTCGTGCTGCTGTTCACCGTGGGGCTCGAGTTTTCGCTGTCGCGATTGCTCGTGATGCTGCCGACCATGGCGCGGGTTGGCCTTCCGCAGGTGGCCGGCACGACGCTCCTCGTGGCCGCGGCCACGTGGTGGTATCTCGGCACCCTGCCGCAGGCGGTGTTTGCCGGGATGCTCGTGGCGATGTCGAGCACGGCGATCGTGCTCAAGCTGCTCGCCGACCGGGGCGAGACGGCCACGCCCCACGGCCGGGTCGCCGTGGCTGTGCTCCTGCTCCAGGATCTCGTCGTCGTGGCCGCGATGCTCGCCGTGCCGCTGCTCGCCAGGGCGGCCGGGCTCGCGCCCCCGGCGATCGAGGCCGACGCCGGGTCGATTGGTCACGCACCCGGGCCGTTTGCCGACCCGCTCACCGCGGTCGCGGCCGGCATGGCCGTTGTGGTGGCGGTGCTCGTCGCGGGACGGCTGCTGGTGCCACGGATCCTCCACGAGGTGGTCCGGCTCCGCAATCGTGAGCTGTTCCTGATGACGATCGTGCTCGCCTGTCTGGGCACCGCCGCCGTCACCGCGCAGGTCGGGCTCTCGCTGGCGCTGGGCGCCTTCCTCGCGGGCCTCGTGCTGTCGGAGAGCGAGTATGGCCACCAGGCGTTCACGGAGGTGCTTCCGTTTCGTGACACCCTCGCGAGCCTGTTCTTCGTGTCGGTGGGCATGCTCCTCGACATCGGCTTCGTGGTCGAGCATGCCGCCCTGGTGGCCGTCACGGTGCTCGCGATCATGATGGGCAAGGCCGCGATGACCGCGTTGCCGGCCCTGCTCGCCGGCTATCCATTCCGCACGAGCCTGCTCGCGGGCACGGCGCTGGCGCAGGTGGGAGAGTTTTCCTTCGTGCTCGGCTCGCGGGGCGCCGAGGCCAGGCTGCTCGGCCGCGACGACTACCAGACCTTCCTCGCGTCGGCGGTGATCAGCATGGCGGCCACACCGCTGCTGGCGGCGGTCCTGCCCGGCTGGCTCGACCGCCTCTCGAGAACCCGCTTCTGCGGCTGGATGCTCGCCGAATCTCGGCCGACGGATCAGCCGCCGGCCCTGTCCGACCACGTGATCATCGCGGGATTCGGACTCAACGGCCGCAACCTCGCCACCGCGCTTGCCGAGTTCGGCGTGCCGCACGTGGTGCTCGAACTCAATCCGGAGACGGTCCGCCGGGAGCGGAGCCTCGGCCTCGACATCCACTACGGCGACTGCACGCGGGCCGCAGTGCTCGAACACGCTGGCATCGCCCGGGCCCGCACCTTCGTGCTGGCCATCTCCGACGCGGCCAGCACCCGCCGCAGCGTGCGGGTGGCCCGCGAGCTCGCGCCGACCGTGCGGATCCTCGTGCGGAGCGAATACGTGGCCGAGGTCGACGAACTCCGACAACTTGGTGCCGACGAGGTGATTCCCGCCGAGTTCGAGACGGCCCTCGCCCTCTTCGACCGCGTGCTGGCGATCTACGACGTGCCCGAGGCCACGGTCGACGACCTCGCCGACCGGATGCGGCTGGAGAGTTACGGGTTCCTGCGATCGGCCCCGCGGATCCAGCACCGGGCCCGACACGGCATGCAGCCTCGTGCCTGCCGCGTGCCTCCGGGCAGCCCGGCGATCGGCCGGTCGATCGGCGAACTGCGGCTCCGCTCCGAAACCGGAGCCACGGTCGTCGGCATCCGCCGCGACGGCCGGCTCGTGACGAACCCCGGGCCCGACGAGCGGTTCGCGGCCGGTGACGAGGTCACGGTCGTGGGTACGCCGGACCAGCAGGCCGCGGTTCGCCGGCTGTTCGAGGCGTGATCGATTCCGGCGTGCACACGGATCACGCCTCGATTCTTTCGTGAAGCCGCACTCTTGGAAGCGCTGCGGGCGTGCGGACGTTCGCGTGGGCTCGGGGCTGCCGGTGCCCCGTCGCCGGACGTTCGCGGATGCCATCGTGGCATCCGCTCACTCGGATGCCGCCGGCGCTTCGCCATCCTGGCTGCGCCGACCAATCCGCCTGCGGCGGATCGGTGCCCGGGCATACGCCGGCTCTCGGAACACCGGCAGCCCCTCGCTGAGTTCGGTC
>JBJTRH010000370.1:0-4555 GCA_046076065.1 Planctomycetaceae bacterium
ACCAGCGCTTCGAGCCACGCGAGTATCGAAACGAAAGACGCATTCATCAGAGTTTTGCAGGGTCGAGCACCAAGTGGGCGATCGCCTCACGGTTCCAGGTGTAGGTGATGTGAACGAGGCCGTCGGACGACTGGATCACGGCCGGATAGGCGAACGAGCCCGCCATGGTCTCCAGGGCCACCACGGGTGCCCACGTGGTGCCGTCGCGGGAGATCGCCACATCGAGCGGCGTGCGCGCGGAAGACTTCGTGTGGTTATAGACGATCAGGTGGCGATCATCGGCCAGCGTCACCGCGTCGGTTCCCGAACTCGGAATCGGCAGCGTGCCAAGCCGCATCGCCCCCCAGGTGCGTCCGCCATCGAGGCTCTCGATCTCGAAGATGCGCCCGTGCGTCGTCCGCCCTACGGCCAGCAGGCGATCGCCGCCGAGGTCGAGCAGCGACGGCTGGATCGCACTGATGCGGTCTTGGTTCGCGTCGCCCTCGGCCGCCGGTTCGCCCCTCGTCCCCGGTGCCACATTCACCGGTTTCCCGGCCACGAACGTCCGGCCGCCGTCGTCGGACCGCTCGAAGTGCACCCGCCAGCCGTCGTGCTCCGTGCTCGCGCCGGCGATCACGGTGCCGTCGCGGAGCACGATCGGCTTGTTCTTGATCGGGCCGATCACCCCATCGGGCAGCCGCCGCAGCTGGCTCCACGTGGTGCCGCCGTCGCCGCTCTCGCAGGCGACGCCCCACCAGTCCCGCGGCGTCGGGCCTATCTTCGCGTACAGAAACAGCGGTCCCTCGGGCCGCCCCTTGAAGAGGACGGGGTTCCAGCAGGGCTCACGACGGCCGTCGGCCTGGGAGCCCGTGACCACCATCTCGGGCTCGCCCCAGCGCCGGCCGTCGTGCCGCGACACCCAGATCTCGACGTCGGGATTCCGTTCGGCGGTGCCGCCAAACCATGCGGCCACGAGCCTGCCGGGGGCGGCCTCGCAGATCGTGCTCGCATGGCAGGAGAGGCTGGGCCAGCACCGCGGCGTGATCAGCTCCCGGAGCACGACCGCCCGATGCCCAAGGCCCGGGTCGATCGGCGACCCGTCCCGCGGGGCCTGAACCGTGACCTTCGACTCCAGTTCCGGCACCACGCGGCGAAGTTCATCGGCCACGATCTCCCCAAACACCTTCGCGCCGGCAGCGTTGAGATGCGTGGTGTCGGTCGCCCCCTCCTTCGTCCGTGGACTCAAGGGCTCGCAGCCCTCCGGGCCGAGCCGCTCGCAGAGGGTGAGACTGCGGTCGTGGAGTTCCACCAGCGGCACTTTCTTGGCCCGAGCGATGTCACGAACGACCTCCGCCCGCACCTCGAGCGTCGACGCGAGCCGGTGTGGCGTGGCCGGATCGTCGAACCTCCGCCGCACCAGCGACGTCACCAGCACCGGCACCGCCCCCTGCTTCCGGACGTCGTCCACGTAGCGGTTGAGGAGCGTGCGGTACTCGTCGACCTCGGTGGAGCGGCCAGGCTTGCCCGGCTCATCGTTGTGGCCGAACTGGATCAGGTAGTAGTCGGCGTCGAGCGCGAGCGCCTCGTCCCACAATCCTTCCCTGAGGAAGCTCGACGAGCTGCGGCCGTTCTTGGCCCGATTGGAGAGCGTCACGTCCTTGTCGAGGAAGGTGGCGAAACCCGGCCCCCAGCCGTCGGTCTCCGAGACGGTCGAGTCGCAGACGAGGACGATGTGGACCGCACGGGCGGGCGGAGACGCCGTGAGCCATGCGATGACGAGCAGGAGGCACGCAAGCTGGCCGCGGCTCGGGGCTGCCCCTCGCGGATTTCGGATGGGAATCATGGTCATGGCTCCTGGGAGCGGGCGGCCGACTGTGCCATGGAATGGACGAACTCGACCCATGGGGGCACGGGGCCGGAATGGGCCCGACTCCATGGCCCTTCCGGTGGTTTTCCCGCGGCGGCTGTGAAGCGTTGCATCCGCTCGATGAACCTCGCGTCAGGATCGGCGACCCACAGCGGCAGCGGCGCGGCCATCGCCAGCATGCCGACGATGTCGCCGTATTTCACCGCGCCTGGCAGGAAGTCGTCGTGCCAGACGTCGGGCAGGGCGTCGAAGCGGAAGCCGGCCACGTCGATCACCGCCGCGGCGAGCGGTGGATCACGGCGACCGTCAAGCGTGGAGCAGGCGGCGGCCACCGCGCCGGCGACCCAGTGCCCGGCTCCCGCATCGCCCACGAGCACGATCCGCGCCGGCGGATGCGTCGCGTGGTCGCGGGCAGCGGCGATCAGCGTGAGCAGGTCGTGCACGCGACGCGCGTAGGCCGAATCGTTGTACCCGTAGGCATAGGAACAGTCCTTCCGATACGAGTCCTCAACGGTGTCGGCCGGGCCGGGCCGATCGCCGCGCTGGTTGAGAACGAAGCCGGGATCGCCGCGTTGCTCCGCCTGGCCGAAGAGGTCGACGAGCACCAGGGCATGACCCGCCCGCAGCAGTGCCGCCGCCGCCGGATTCCGATCGCCCGGCAGCTGGCCCGCGAGGCCGCGTGCGTGCGGCCAGATCACCGCGGTGCCGTTCCACTCCGCCGGCTGCACCCGCAGGCACGCCACGCGTTCGCCACGGTCGGCCAGCACGGCGTGGCCCGCCTCGAGCGCGATCGCGCCATCCAACCACTCGAAGCCCGTGGCCGACGGCAGATCGATGGCTGCCTCGAAGGTGACCTCGCCCGGCGACGGCACGCCGCGGCCGAAGATGGCGGCCCAGGCGGGGGCGAGCGTCGCCTGCGCGCGGCTCGCCGCCTCGCGATCGCCCGCGTCGAGAACCGGGCCGACCGCGGCGTCCGAGGCGGCGGTCCACGCCGCGCAGAGCCGCCGCTCGTGGGCCGCGCCCACGTCGTCGCCCACGGGTGGGGGATGCTCGGCCGTCCACACCGTGAGGTCAGGCTTCGACGAAAACGTGAAGTCGGCCTCGTCTCCGGCCGTTGGCTGCGCGAGCCCGAGATGGCGATCCATGAACCGCAGGCAGTGCGACCTGGCCACCGCGTTGTCGTTGTGGCCGTACTGGATGTCGAAGTGCGCCTCGAACATCCCCGGCACGCCGAGCATCTGGTAGAGCCCGAGGAGGTCGGGATACCCCTGCCGCTCGAGGTCGCGGGTCCAGTCGTTGGCCGCCGTGAGGCCGAGGGCCCGAGGAGCGACGAGGGCGGCGAGGTCGATGTTGCCCTGGCCGACACGGAGATAGGGCGCGTTCTCACAGATGCAGCCGCCCTGCATCGAGGTCGAGATCATCGACGCGGCGAAGGCCGCCCTGAGACGGTCGTCGACGGCGGCCACGGCGATCGTCTGCGTGGCTCCGCCGCTGGCACCGGTCGCGGCGAGCCGCGTGGGATCGACGCCGGGCAGCGCCGCAAGCAGATCGAGCGCCCTGAGGCTGTTGAAGGTCTGCAGTCCAAACCAGTTCTGCAGCCGAGCGGCGGCCTCGAAGCCGCCGAGGCCCCAGGTGCCCGGCTCGCGACCGTCGAGGTCGGCCGCAACGCCATGCCGGTGGCCGAGCACCTGCACGGAGTCGCAGAAGCCGACCATGTCGTAGTGCAGGACCACGCACCCCAGCCGCGCCAGACCGACGCACCGGGCCTGGAGCGGACTTCGCGCCCCGTTCACGAACCGCTCGGCCCCCGACTCGATCTCCTTGGCGACCGCCTCCTCCGGCATGTCCATGAATCGCCCCCCCGGCCAGTGCCCGTAGGGGCAGAGCACGCCCGGCCGCGATCCCGCGTCGCCGCCGGCGGGCCTGTAGAGGTTGCCCGTGACGACATGCCCGGCAAACGACTCGAAGCTCACCCGCTCGATCGAATAGCCGTCGCGATCGATCCGGCCGTGGAGCGTGGCCTCGACCGGAGGCCGCGCGGGCATCGGCAGCAGCCCGGCCGCCAGGGCCACTCTCGCCCGCACGAGTCGCGCCCGCTCGCTCCATGCCTCTGCCGATCCGACGGCCGTGAAGGCATGCTCGCCATCGACGGTCACCGGCGGTCCGAACCGGGGATCGGCGGCGCGGCTGGGCACCAACCCCGCAACGGCGATCAGCATCACGAGCGCGAAGCGCATGGCGTCCATGAAGGGTCAGTGTCGCCCCGTGCGGAAGGCCTGGCAAGGTGTGCGCCGCGCTGATGGTGCGACGCGCCCCCATCGCTCACACCATCGGCGCAACGCCTTCACCGCAAGATGCGCACGCCGCCGGTTCGCGACACCGTCATGCGGTCCGCCAGCGTCTCCAGATCGGCAAGCGCCTGCTCCTCCAGCAGCACGGCCACGGTGCCGCCGCTCCCGCCGCCGCTGATGCGACCGCCATAGAACCCGCGGGCGGGGCCCAGGCTGCGGATCGCGTCCACCATCGCATCGGTCTCGGGACATCCCAGGCCAAGCGCCGTGTAGCCCTCATGCGCTGCATGCAGCGACGCTCCAAGGGCCTTCAGCACGTCGTCACGACGGCACTCAGCCGCCTCGCGGAGCGACCACACCGCCTCGACCGCACGCGCATGCTCCTCCACCGCAAAGGCGGCGGCCGCCCGCAACGGAT
>JBJTRH010000371.1:0-9569 GCA_046076065.1 Planctomycetaceae bacterium
ATGCGAGTCCGAACGCGCGGCCGAACCGCGCCAGCGCGGCGAGCTGCCCGGCATCCGCGGCGACGGCCAGGCCACCCAGTTCCAGGCATGCGAGGAACAGGGCGCCGGTCTTGCGGCGGTTGATCCGATCCATCCAGGCCACTTGGTCGTCGGAGGCGGTCGGTGGCTCGGCCAGCCAGCCCCGCTCGGCCGCGAGGTCGTCGACCTGACCGCCGACCAGCGCCGCACTGCCGGCCGCCCGGGCCAGCACCAGGCAGGCGCGGCTCGCGGCCGCGGCGGGCACGCCGGCGGCCAGCGTCTCGAAGGCGAGGGCCTGGAGAGCATCGCCGCAAAGGATCGCGGTTGCTTCGTCGAAGGCCCGGTGGCAGGTTGGCCTTCCCCGCCGCAGGTCGTCGTCGTCCATCGCCGGCAGGTCGTCGTGCACCAGTGAGTAGGCGTGGATGCACTCCACGGCGATGGCGGGGGCAGCCGCGGCCGACCAGTGCCGCTGGCGATCGACGGCCGGATCACCGCAGGCCTGGGCTGCCCATAGGGCGAGTGCCGGCCGCAGCCGCTTGCCCGGGGCGAGCACCGCATACCGCATCGCGTCGGCGAGCCGCGAGGGCGTCTCGTCATCGAGTCGGAGAGCGACTTCGAGCCGCGGCTCGATGAAGCTGCGGACGGCGTCGAGCGAACGGTCGACCGCCTGCGGCACGATCGTCGCGGTCGGGGAGTCGCTGGCGGTCACCGGGCAGCTCGCCATGCCTGGCCTGCGGGTGGGGAGGGGGCGGAACGGACGGCCCGATGCCACTCGCGATGTGCCTTTCACCCGCGAAAAGTCTAGCCGCCTCCTCCTCCATCGTCCATTCCCGGCAGGGTTCGCGTCCGCTGCTTGCGGCCCGCGGCCCGCGCTGGTGCGGGCTTGGACACGTCGTCGGAGTCCGGGCTCTCGGCGGGGGCGAGTACCGGACGCCCCTGCTCGTCGATGCGCACGAGCGTGCTCACGGTGGCCTCGGCGACGGCGAGCTCCTGGTGCAGCCCGCGGAGCAGGGTCACGCCGCGTTCGTACGCCGCGATCGATTCCGACAGGCCGAGGCTGCCCGACTCGAGACGCGACACGAGGTCGCCAAGCTCCGCGAGCGCGACTTCAAACGAGGGGGGCTGCGGCGAGTTTGCGGCGTCAGCGTCCGATGGCATCGTCGGTCATCCTTTCCACGCGTTCCACGCGGCTCCACAGCCGCCCGTCCGAGAGTTGTGTCACCAGCGAGTCGCCGGGCTCGACACCCGCGATGCCGTGCAGTGCCGCCGCACCGCCCGCCACCGAGGTCAGCGACCAGCCCCGGGCGAGCAGGCGGAGCGGACTGCCCGCCTCCAGCCGCGCCGCCGCCGCCGCGACCCGTTCTCCCGCGCGGCGCACGGCCGAGTCCGTGAGCCGGCGCAAGCGGACCGCTTGGCGGTCGCTCGCGTCGCGACGATCGCGGACGAGGATCCCAGGATCGCCGAACACGCGCGACCGCGCGACGCCGGCGAGCCGTTCCCTGGCCGTGTCGAGCCTGCGCGAGAGGCCCGCCTGGAGCCGGAGCCCGAGGCCTGCCACTGCGGCGGTCACCTGGCGGGCGTCGGGCACGATCCTTACCGCCGCATCGGTGGGCGTGAGCGCGCGGACGTCGGCGGCGAGATCGCAGAGCGTCACGTCGATCTCGTGGCCGACGCCGGAGACGACGGGAATCGGCGAAGCCGCCACGGCCCGGACGAGCACCTCCTCGTTGAACGACCACAGGTCCTCGAGGCTGCCGCCACCCCGCACCACCGCGATCACGTCGACGGCGGGCCGGATCCGAGCTGCGGTCGTAACCGCGGCGGCCACTTCCTCCGCGGCCCCCGCCCCCTGCACCCGCGACGGGATCAGGATCACCTCGCTGGCCCGCCAGCGCGCCAGCAACGTTTCGAGAAAGTCGGCGACGGCGGCGCCGGTCGGGCTGGTGACCAGGGCGATCCGCCGCGGAAAAGGCGGGAGCGGACGCTTGCGCGCGGCGGCGAAGGCGCCCTCCGCTTCGAGCGTCGCGTGGAGCCGCCGGAGCCGGGCCTCGAGGGTTCCCGTGCCGACGGCGTGGAGGCGGTCGATCGTGAGCTGGTAGGTGCCGCGGGGCGGATACAGCTCGAGCCGTCCGTGGCACACCACCTCCAGGCCGTCGGCGGGCTCGATCGCCAGCGACTGCAGCGTGCCCCGCCAGATCACGGCCCGCAGCACGGCCGACTCGTCCTTCAGCGACAGGTAGGCATGGCCGCTCGCGGCCCGGGTGAGGTTGCTCACCTCGCCCGTCACCCAGACGTCGGCGAACCGCGTCTCAAGCTGCTCCTTGACGCGTGCCGTCAGCTCCGACACGCTCTGAGCGTCGTCCGGAGGGCTGCGGCTGTCGGCGGCGCGGATGGCCATGGGCCGCAGTGTAGCAATCCAACCGCGTGGCTTCCGCCGCCGGCCGGAGGTCGAGCATGTCTTCATCGTCGCAGCCGTCCGTCTCGAGCGGCGCCCCCGGCGCGGCGGCGCCACGGGCCGCGCTGCTGGTGGTGTTCCTGACGGTGTTCATCGACCTGCTCGGCTTCGGGATCGTGCTCCCGGTGATGCCGCGGCAGGCCGAGCCCTACCTCAAGGCCCTCGGCTGCTCCCCCGTCGCCACCGGGGCGGTGATCGGCGTGCTGTTCTCGCTGTTCTCGCTGATGCAGTTCCTGTTCAGCCCGATGTGGGGCCGCCTCTCCGACCGGATCGGCCGCCGGCCGCTCCTGATCCTCAGCCTGTTCGGCTCGGTGGTCTGCTACGCGGTCTACGGCTTCGCGGTGACTGTGCCGACCGATCCGGTGCCGTCTCGCGAGGCTGCAGCGCTGGCGATCGGGCTGATGCTCGTGTCGCGGATCGGGGCGGGCATCGCGGGTGCCAGCGTCGGCACGGCCGCCGCGGTGATCGCCGACTGCACCACGCCCGAGAATCGCGCCCGCGGCATGGCGCTGATCGGCATCGCCTTCGGCGGCGGCTTCACGCTGGGGCCGCTGATCGCCTACTTCGGCCTGGCCCTCTTCCGGCGGCAGCCCTGGGGCGTGGGGGCGATCGCCTCGGTGCTGTCGCTGGTGGCGCTGCTGATCGCGGTGCTCGTGTTCAAGGAGACGCGGCCCGCCGGCGGCACGCCGCCGCGGGCGACGGCGGGTCTCGGGCGGATGGCGGCCGTGCTCCGCATGCCCGCGATCGGGCCGCTCGTGCTCGTTTATTTCCTGGCGATCGTCTCGTTCGCCAACTACGAGGCCACGCTCGCGCGGCTCACCGAGGCCGCCTTCGGAATGACCGACGACGACAACTTCCTAGTGTTCGCCTTCATCGGGCTGATGCTGCTCGTGGCGGGCGGTGCCTATCGGCCGCTCGCGAAGCGGCTGTCCGAGACCACCCTGCTCACCGCAGGCGTCGCCCTGATGACGCTCGGCCTGGCGGCCGTCGGCGGCGTGGCCTGGCTGGTGTACCGCGATCCGGCAGCGAGCGGGGCCGTGGCGGTGAAGGGGGCCTTCTATGCCGCGTCGGCCCTGGCGGTGGCGGGCTTTGCCTGCGTCAACCCGTCGGTGTCGGCCCTGATTTCGCGACGGGCCGATCCGAGCCGGCAGGGCGAGGTGCTCGGCGTCAACCAGTCGTTCGCCTCGCTCGCCAGGATCGTGGGGCCCTTTCTCGGCTCCTTTCTCTACGGGCTCCATCCGTCGCACGCCTTGCCCTTCGCGGCCGCCGTCGGCTTGCTGGCCGTGGTGGCCGCGGTCGTGCCACGGCTCACCGCGGCGGAGGGGCGGCCGTGATGGACGGCATCGCGCCGCCCGGCGTGGGCGTGCTGGTCGTCGGCCATGGCACGGCCGACCCGGTCGGCGCGGGCGAGTGCCGTCAGGTGGCCGCCGCCGTGGCGGGGCTGCTGCCAGAGGTTCCGGTGGAGCTCGGGTTCCTCGAGGTGATCGCGCCGACGATCGACGATGCGGTCGCGCGACTCGTCGCCCACGGCTGCGGGACCATCGTGGCCGCACCGCTGCTCCTCTTCGCGGCCGGCCACGCGCTGCACGACGTGCCGGAGGCCGTGGCTGCCGCGGCCGCGGCCCGCGGCGTGGCCGTGCGGCAGTCGGCGGCGTTCGGCACGATCGACGAGATCGTGCAGGCGGCGGTGCGCCGGCGGCAGGCGGCGGTCGCGGGCCGGCCGGTGGTGTCCGCCGACGATACGGTGCTCGTGATGGTGGGCCGCGGATCGAGCGACCCGACGGCCCTCACCCAGCTCCGCGAACTCGCCGACGCGATTCGGCAGCGGGAGGATGAGGCCCCGCGGCGGCTCGAATACGGCTTCGTGGCCGCGGCCCGGCCCAGGCTCGACGACGCGCTCGAGGCGGCCTGCGATCCGATCGGGGGCCCGGTCCGTAGAATCGTCGTGCACCCGCACCTGCTCTTCCGTGGACACGTGGAGGATCAGGTGTCCGACGCCGTGGAGGCGGCGCGGAGCCGCCGGCCCGATATCGACTGGGTGCTCGTTCCGCGGCTCGGCGCCGATCCGCTCGTGGCTCGGGCGGTCGTGCGGCGTGTCGCGGAGGAGATGGGCCGGTCGGTTTCGGCTCGCCACGGCGGCGAGGAATCGTCACAATAACGGGGCTGCGGCCGGCTCGCCGGCTTCCCGGCAGCCATCGAACGACACGGAGGAGATCGCGCGTGAACGGACTGAAACGGCTTGTCGGGTTCGTGGCTGTGGTCGCCGTGATGGCTCCCGTGGGCGCGCAGGGTCTGCCCCCGGTGCCGCAGCCCCCGCCGGCGATCGTCGCGCCTGCGGAGCGGCCCGCCGCCGAGGCGCCGGCTGCGGCGCGGGCGCAGCCGCCGGCCCAGCCGGCCGCGCCGCCCGCCGGCACCGCGCCGGGCACGAACGACCGCTACATCGCCGTTGCCGTGCGGAAGCACCTCGAGAAGGAACACTACCTCAAGCAGCCGATCAACGACGAGATCGCCCGCCGTTGGTTCACCTCGTTTCTCGAGGCGCTCGATCCGTGGAAGCTCTACTTCCTCCAGAGCGACGTCGATGCCTTCGCCCAGCGGCGGGAGTCGCTCGACGACCTCGTGAAGCGGGGCGACGTGCAGTTCGCCTACGAGGTGCTCGACCGGTTCCTCCAGCGCGTCGACCAGCGGCTGCCCGCGATCGAGCGGCTGATCCAGGAGCCGCATGACTTCACCGCGCCGGAGACGATCGTCACCGACCGCGACGAGACGAAGTGGGCCAAGACCGAGGCCGAGGCCGAGGACGTCTGGCGGCGGCGGATCAAGTACGACCTGCTGGTGCAGAAGATGGAGAAGACGCCGCCCGAGGAGGCGAAGGAGAAGCTCCTCCGCCGCTACCGCAGCCTGGCGAAGCGGTGGCACCAGATGACGGCCGATGAGCTGCTCGAAACGTATCTCACCACGCTCACGAGCAGCTTCGACCCGCACACCAGCTACATGTCGCCCGGCACGCAGGAGAACTTCGAGATCCAGATGAAGCTGCAGCTCGACGGGATCGGGGCGCAGCTCAAGAGCGAGGATGGCTACACCACGATCGTGGAGCTCACACCCGGCGGTGCCGCCGACCGCGACGGCCGCCTCAAGGCGAAGGACCGTGTGGTGGGCGTGGGCCAGGGCCAGGAGGGCGAGATCGTCGACGTGGTCGACATGAACCTCAACGAGGTCGTGAAGATGATCCGCGGCAAGCGGGGCACCGTCGTGCGGCTCAAGGTGATCCCCGTGGGCGAGACGGCCCCGAAGGTCTACGACGTCACCCGGGCGAAGATCGAGCTCAAGGATGCGGAAGCCCGCGGCGAGGTGATCGAGCACGGCGCGAAGCCCGACGGGAAGCCATACCGGATCGGCGTGATCAATCTGCCGAGCTTCTACCTCGACATGGCCGGAGCCCAGCAGGGGCAGGCCGAGTTCAAGAGCAGCACCCGCGACTGCCGGCGGCTGCTCGAGGATTTCCGGCGGCAGGGCGTCGACTGCGTGGTGCTCGACCTGCGGAGCAACGGCGGCGGATCGCTGCCCGAGGCGATCAAGCTGACGGGTCTGTTCATCGACCGCGGCCCCGTGGTGCAGATCAAGGATGCGGCCCACCAGGTGCGGCCCTACGACGATCCCGAGGCCGGCGTGGTCTGGGACGGTCCGCTGGTGGTGCTCACGAGCAAGTACAGCGCCAGCGCCAGCGAGATCCTCGCGGGGGCGATCCAGGACTACCGCCGCGGCCTGATCGTGGGCGACAAGTCGACCCACGGCAAGGGGACCGTGCAGACGCTCCTCGACGTCGGGCAGACGCTGTTCAACTACGGCAACAGCCCGAAGCTCGGTGCGATCAAGGTCACGATCCAGCAGTTCTACCGCCCCTCGGGGGGCAGCACGCAGCTGGAGGGCGTGAAGAGCGACGTGGAGTTGCCGAGCATCACCACGCACCTCCCGATCGGCGAGGGTGACCTCGACCACGCCATCACCTTCGACAAGGTGCCGGCGGCCGAGTTCGCCGCGACGGGCCGCGTGACCGAGGGCCTCGTGAATCGGCTTCGCGAGGAGTCGGCACGCCGGGTCGCCGGCCAGAAGGACTTCGTGAAGGTGGCCGAGGATATCGCCCGCTACCAGCGGCGGAAGGGAGAGAAGACGATCTCCCTCGTGGAGAGCGAGTTCGCCACGCAGTGGAACGAGGGCAAGGCCGCCGAGGACGAGGAAGAGAAGCGGCTCGAGGAGATGGAGGGCCAGAAGAAGGAGGTGGTCCGCCGCGACTTCTACTTCGACGAGGCGATGAACGTGACGATCGACTACCTGCGGGCGCTCGTCGGCGCCACCGGGCTCGCCGACACCGCGAAGGTGACCGGCGCGTCGCCCGCGGCGACGCGGACGCCCGCTCCCGTGGAACAGGCGCCGTAGCCACCGCCGGTCAGGCGGGGCCGGTCAGAGCAGGCCGGCGAGGGCCGCGACCGCGTCCGGATGTGCCGGCGTGAAGCCCAGGTCATGGCTGAGCAGGCTCGGGTCGACCCGCTTGTCGCCTCCACGCGGGCGAGGAGCGGTCGGATCCCACCGCGGCTCGGGGCTGCCACTGGCGGCGGCGAGGCGGCCGTACCAGTCGCGGCGGCGGATGGGCCGGCCGTCCGACACCACGTAGAGCGGCCTCGGCCGGGCGGCATCGGCCACGAGGCAGACCGCCGCGGCGGCGTCGTCCACGTGCACGAGATTCAGCCAGGAGTCGGGATCGGCGGCGATCGGGCGGCCGGCCCGCAGGTCGGCGATCCGCGGGAGCCGGTCGGGGCCGTAGAGTCCGGCGAATCGGAGAGATGTGCCCGGCCCGGCCGGATGCGCGGCCAGCATCCGCTCCGCCTCCACGAGCACCGCGCCGGCGTCCCGGGTCGGATTCGGGGGCGTCGACTCGTCGATCATGCCGCCTGCCTCGTCGCCCCAGACGCCGGTCGAACTGGAGAGGATCACGCGAGGCGTCGTGCCCGTCGCCGGCGTGGAGACGGCGTCGAGAAGCCGCCGCAGCCCGTCCACGTGCACGTCGCGGTGCGTCGTCCCGGCGGTGCGATCGAATCCGACGGCCCAGAACACGGTCGCGGGAAGCCCGTGGGTCGCGACCAGCGCCTTCCAGCGGTCGGCCGGAGCGGTCACATCGACGATCACCGGCTCGACGCCGAGACGCCGCAGGGTTGCAGCCCGGTCGGCGCTGCGGGTGGTGGCGAGCACGCGGCAGCCGGCCTCGACCCAGCGGCTGGCCACCCGGCTGCCGAGGTAGCCGCAGCCGACGATCAGGCGAAGGGGGCGGGAGGATGCGGCGGACGTCATCAGCGGTCTCCGATGAGGCGGCGGTCAGCCGTCGAGGGCACGCGGCCGCTCGCCCCGCGCCTGCGACTCGAGCCACGACTGGAGCACCACCTGGGCCGCGACGGCATCGGCCCGCGCCTTCTTTCGGCCGCGCGTCAGCCCCACGCCGGCGAGCATCCCGGCAGCCTCGCGGGAACTGTAACGCTCGTCGTGGAATACGACCGGCAGCCCTGTGCACCCGGCCAGCCAGCGGCCGAACCGCTCCACCTCCACCGACATCGCGCTGTCGCTGCCGTCGGCGTGCACCGGCAGCCCGACCACGAAGCCGGCGATCGACTCGTCGGCCGCGAGCGCGCGGAAGAACGCCGCGTCGGCACCGCGGTCGCCGACGGTCTGGCGCACGCACAACGGGCTGCAGATGATCCGCTCGGCATCGCAGATCGCCACGCCGATCCGCCGCCGGCCGTAATCGACCCCGGCGATCCGGCCGGCGGGCAGCGTGGTGGAGTTCATCGGGCGGCCTCACCGGCCCGCTGCGGAAATCGTCCCGAGCCGAGAAACGCCGCCGTGGCCTCCTTTACGCGGCGGTCCCGGAGGAGGGCCGCATGGTCGACCGGCACGAGCAGGAAGTCGTCGGCTCCGTCGAGCCGTGTCTCGTCCACCCGCACGATCGCGTCGTCGTCGCCGTCGAGGAGGTGGCTGAAGCCGACGCCGTCGCCCCGGCCCCCGGCCACGATCCCGAACTCGCAGGCCGGTACGGCGAGCGTGGGCTCGACCCGCGGCCAGTGGATCACGAGGTCCCGGGCGGCCCCTTCGGCAAGCGTCGCCAGCATGCCCGCCCCGGCGATCTGCCGGGCGAGATCCGAGCCGCGGTTCGGCGGGCCGAGCATCACCATCCGGTCGATCCGGGCGAGGTCGGCGTCGTCGGCGAGCGTCATCCAGCGGCGGACCACGAGGTTGCCGAGGCTGTGGCCCACGAAGCTGATCCGTGCCGTGCTGGGCATCCCGGCCACCACGTCGCCGAGGCTGCGGCCGTGTGCGGCGAGGTCGGCCGAGGTGCTCGCGTAGCCGACGAGCATCACGGTGGCCTCGAGCACCGTGCGGAGGTGGTCGGCGAGCGGCCGCATCGAGTCGCGTCCCTCGCCGAGGCCGTGCAGGAGGATCACCGTCGGGCCGCGGACGACGGGGATCGTGCCGTCGGCCTCGAGCGCAGCAAAGGCGAGCCGGCAGGTCTCGTCGTCACCCTCGCGGACGACGGCGTCGAGCGGGTCGAGGATCCGGCACCGGCCGTCGCGGGGCCGCTGCTGGAGCCGCCAGTCGTGGCGGACGACGCGATCGCTCCACTCGAGTGCCTCACGCGACCGCCGCACGGCCGCCAGCCAGTCGCTCTCCCGCGCGGGGGCATCGCCGGCCAGGGCCCGGCACGCCAGGGCGAGGCCGAGGATCACCGCGGTCAGAGGTAGCCGTTCCATCCACGCTTCTCGAGTTCGGACACGACCTTCCGGACGGCCTCCTCGTGGGCCCGATCGGCCACGAGAGTGGCGTCCGGCGTGTGCACTACCAGAGTATCCTTCAGCCCGAGCGTGACGACGAGGTGCCGGTCGTCGGTGTGCACGATCGTGCCGGCCGAATCGATCCCCAGGTGGCGGCCCACGGCCGTGTTGCCCGCCGCGTCGGCCCCCCGCTGCCGGGCCACGGCCGACCAGCCACCGAGGTCGTCCCAGGAGAAGGGCGCCTCGATGACCACGACGTCGGTCGCGTGCTCGAG
>JBJTRH010000372.1:0-2239 GCA_046076065.1 Planctomycetaceae bacterium
GAAGGTTTTGGCGATGGCCGCGTAGCGGGCATCGTTCTTTTAGGTGGCCATCCGCCGCTCGGCCGTGGCAAGGTCGTCCTCGAGGGCGACCAGCTGCTTCCGGAGTTGCCGGAGGACGGTGGGCTCCTCCGGAGCGCCGTCGTACTCGGCCTCGGCCCGGGCCTTCGTCAGCAGCCGTTCGCGAATCGCGTCGCGGCCGCCGGCCTTGTGGATGAGTTCCACCAACGCGTCGATGAGCATGGTCGTGCCGGCGGCGGCCTCGACCGTGTTGTGGTCGCACTCGGTGTACCCGCTGTTGTAGTACCGGCCGCAGACATACTTCAGCTTGTCGCCGTAGGGGATGCCGTGCATCACGCTGCCGCAGCCCGCGGTCAGGTCGACGACTCTGGTCGAGAGCGGGTAGCGGTCGGGATTGGTCGCCTTCTGGCCGTTGCGGCGTCGCATCTCCTCGAGTGGCAGCTTCGGCGGCTGCAGGGCCAGCCAGCGGTCGGGATCGAAGTTGGCGTCGCCACCATTTTCCACCGCCCCGCGCCGCCGTTTTCAACCGCCGTCAACAATCATCAGCGTGGGGGTCTGCACCCGGCCTGCTTGGGTGATGGTGAAGCGGCCCGCCCTCGTCATGATTCCGCTGAGGGCTCTGGTGGCATTGATGCCGATCCACCAGTCGGCGATCGACCGTGAGAATGCGGCGTCTGCCAGCCCCTGCACGGCCGCCGCGGGCCGTAGCTCAGTGAACGCCCGGCGGATGGCGGCTGCCGTCATCGACTGCAGCCACAGCCGCTGCACGGGCTTTTCGCAGCCTGCATGCTGCATAATCTCCCAGAAGATCAGCTCGCCTTCGCGGCCGGCGTCGCAGGCATTGATCACGCCGGTCACATCGTCGCGGCCCAGAAGGGTGACGAGCTCGGCAAGTCGCTTGGCCTGCCTCGGTGCCGGCTTCATCTCCAGTTGCTCGGGCAGCAACGGAAGATCTTCCAGGCTCCACGTCTTCGGGAGCGAGGCTGTGAGCAGGTGGCCAGCAGCGGCGGAGATCAGCATCGTGGCCGACTCGTGGACGTCGCCATGCTTCGTGAAGCCACCGAGGGCCTTCGCGATATCGGCGGCAACCGACGGCTTCTCGGCGATGACGAGCGTCTTGGACTGCGGCATGGAGGTGCGGGAGGCGGCGATCATGAGATGGGCTCCAGTGGAATGCGGCAGTCGTGAAGTGTCTGCCTGATGTCGACGACACCCGCGTCGTCTTTTCTCAGAACTAGAGCGACATCGGCGTGTCGTCAAGGAAACCGCACGACTTTTTTTCGGCGCGGCGACGATGACCCGCGGTGACATCGCGATCTCCATTCATCAACGCACACGCGTGTCCGCGGGCGTGCGCGCACGCGAGCGCTCGCACGCGGGCGCATGCGCGCTCGTACGCGTGCGCACGCGTGTACGCGCACGCGAGGCAGCCGTCCGCGCTTGACTGCAGCCCTATGCTTCTGCGGTTCGTGGGGCAGCGAGTCGCGGCATTGCGACGGCCCGCCTTAGGAGCGATGAGCCACAAGGAGACAGACGATGAGCACGGATCTTCATCCGACTGGAATCAACGTGTATGGCTATGCAGTGGCATGGGTGCCGCCTGGCGCGGCGGCGTGGCAGATGGAGCCCGACGACGAGTACCGAAACGTTCCTGCCCACTACCCCACGCTGGCCGAGGCGTGCGACCGCGTGGCCTACCTGAAGGAGCACGGGTTCAAGGCGAGGGCCATGGCGCTGGTGGTCATGGCCGACGACTCTCCCGAGGAGTTCGAGGCAAACAAGATCGCGCAGGAATAGCGGCGGCCCGGGCGATCACAGGGTCCGGCGGCTCCCTTCGGGTGCGAAACTCGTAGGGAGCCGCTGGGCGCGTCCGAATGATCCAACGGTCACCATGTAGGAACTCCCGCATGGTGACGGTTGGATCATCGCCGGCTGCATCATCCAGCGGCTACTGCAGCGGTAGGTGAACGAGACGGTTTCGGAACTCGTCTGCACTCAAGCCGGAGAGGCAGAGTTCGGAGTCCTCAATCATCCGGCCAATCGGTGTGCCCTGCGGCGCGAACAGCACTCCGCTGAAGGGAATGCCATGCTGCTGCCACCGTGCCGTGATCTCCAGGAAATCAGCATCCTGCGTCAGCAGGACACAGCCAACGGCCGTTGCTCGCGCCAGTAACTCTTCGTCGGATAGCCGCCTGGCCGCGTCGGCTTGGGCCGTTCGGAC
>JBJTRH010000373.1:0-8712 GCA_046076065.1 Planctomycetaceae bacterium
CGACGAGAATCCGGCGATCGCCCGCTCGATCTGCTGGTCGAGCTCCTCGCGGGTCATGATCTCGATGTCCCAGCCGCAGAGCTTGCTGGCGAGCCGCACGTTCTGCCCGCGGCGGCCGATCGCCAGCGAGAGCTGGTCCTCCCGCACCAGCACGATGCCCCGGCCGAGCATCTGGCAGAGGATCACCTCGTCGACCTCGGCCGGCTGCAGGGCATTGGGCACCAGCACCTGGAGGTCGTCGTTCCAGCGGACGATGTCGATCCGCTCGCCGCCGAGCTCCTCGACGATGTTCTTGATGCGGTTGCCGCGGACGCCCACGCAGGCGCCGACGCAGTCGATCCTGTTATCGGAGCTGATCACGGCCACCTTGCTGCGGTAGCCGGGCTCGCGGGCGATCGCCCGGATCTCGATCACGCCGTCGGCGATCTCGGGGATCTCCTGCTCGAAGAGCCGCTGCACGAGCTGCGGACGAATCCTCGAGAGGATGATCTTCACGCGGCTGCCGACCTTCCGGACCTCGAAGATCGTGGCCCGGATCCGCTCGTTCGGATGGTACGACTCGCCCGGAATCTGCTCGCTCCGGGGCAGGATCGACTCCTGCGTGCCGAGCTGAACGGTGGCCGTCGCGCCCTCGAACCGCGTCACCACGCCCGAGACCATCTGCCCGACCTGCTCCTCGAACTCGTCGTGGATCGCATCGCGCTCGGCCTCGCGGATCTTCTGGATGATCACCTGCTTGGCCGTCTGGGCCCCGATCCGCCCGGAGAGCTCCGCGGTGTCGAGCGGCTGGCCGTCGTGCGTGCCGGTGACCTTCCCGTTGTCGCGGTCGATCTCGATCGTGACGACCGAGGTCTCGCCATATTGCCGCGTCAGTGCCGTGACCAGGGCGGCCTCGATCGCCTGAAACACGATCTCCTTGTCGATGTTCTTGTCGCGATGGATCGCGTCGACGATGCGGAGGATTTCTTCGGGCTTCATGTGGTTCTCGGATGCCGTCCATGGAATGGCTCAGCCGGCACGGCCGACGCCATTTCACGACATGGGCGCCGAGGCAGCGAAGCATGTCACCATGCGCCCGTTGCCTGGAAAGCGTATCCGCGAACCAGCAGCCATCCTCACGAGGAGAGCAACCTGTGGAGGGTAAGCCGGCAGTGGGCGACTGTCAAGGAGCCACGGTGATTCCCCGGTCAGGCGCCGGCCTTCCAGGCCCGGATCACGAGCGATCCCGACTGGCCCTGCGGCGTGACCGACGTGGAGACGAACACCTCGCCGGCCGGATCCCCCGCGCGGGCGGGCCGGATGCCGCAGGCTGGATCGGGGGAGCGGTGGTTGAGCAGCGGGAACAGGCTCCCGCGGCCGAGGGCGAGGATGCTCGCGACGCACTCGACCAGCCCGCTGCCGGCGCCGAGATTGCCGAAGTGGCTCTTGGCGGCCACCGTGGGCACGCGCGACCGGGCGTCGCCGAGCGCGTCGCCGATCGCCTCGGCCTCCTCGCGGTCGCCGGCCACGGTGCTCACGCCGTGGGCGTGCACGTGCCCGATCGCGGCGGCGGGCACGCCCGCCATCTCGAGCGCCCGCTTCATGGCATGGCCGATCGCCTGGCGATGCCGTCCGATCCCGCCCCGGTCGGCAGCGCTGCGGGCGGCGTGGCCCACGACCTCGCCATAGATCCGGGCCCCGCGGGCGACCGCGTGCGAGAGCTCCTCGAGCACCACCACCGCCGCGCCCTCGCCGAGCACCATGCCCCGGCGGGTGGCGTCGAAGGGGCGGCTCCATGTGGTCGGATCGTCGTCGCCGGTGGCCACCTGCTCGCTCTGCAGGGCATGCACCGTCTTCATGGGATGCACCCGCGTGCCGGTCGCCCCCGCGACCATGATGTCGGCCGCGCCCCGCTGGATCGTGACCACCGCCTCGCCCACCGCCAGGTGGCCGCTGGCCTCGCGGAGGGTGAGCGAGTTGCTCGGCCCGCGCAGGTCGTTGTAGATGGCGATGTGGCTGGCGGGCATGTTGGGCAGGTACTTCAGCAGCCACAGGGGCGTGAGCTGCGGCATGCCGTCGGTCGCCCACATCCCGAACTGGAAGCTGCCGTCGGCCCCGCGGCACTTCGCCACGCCGGCGGTGAAGTCGTCGGGCAGCGTGAGCATGTAGTCGGAACCGAACACGCAGCCGAACCGCTCCGGGGCGTGATGGGCCACTGCGTCGCCGGCATCGTGGAGCGCCCGCTGGGCCGCCGCCACGGCCATCTGGCTCTCGCGGCACATCACCTTGCAGCCCTTGCGGATGGCCTTCTTCTTCTCGCCGTCGAGGGGGCCGAACTCGGCGATGTCGCCGGTGAACCCGTGGGCCTCGGCCGCATGGTGCAGGGGGATGCCGCCGGTGGCGAACGAAGTGATCGGGGCCACGGCGCTGCGGCCCTCGGCCAGGCCGCTCCAGAGGTCGTCCAGCGCCAGTCCGAGCGGACTGACCACTCCCATCCCGGTGATCACCACCCGACGTCCAGCCGAACTGCTCATGCAACCTTCCTGTCGATCTCGAGGGCGGGGTTCAGGGGCCGGCGCCGAGCCGCGGTTCGACGACGATCACCACGTCGCACCGCTTGTCGTCCGCGATCAAGGAGACGGCGGAGACATTCTGCGCGGGCACGGGCCACGGCACCAACCCGAGGCCGACGATCAGCGTCTGGTTGGCCGGCCAGCGAAATCGCTCGCCCACGCGAACGGCCGCCACCTGGGGCACCTCCACCTGCACCCGCTGCTGGTTCACCGGCGAGGCCAGCGAGACCGCGGCCATCCGCTCGATCTGGTCGATGCGGCAGCGGAGCACGGCCTCGACGGCCGAGCCGTCGCGGGAGAGCAGGGGGTGGATGTCGATCGACAGCCCTTCGTCGCAGGCCGCCGCCTGCATCTGCCAGCCCGGCCAGGCATCGGGCCGAGGGGCGATGTCCTGCACGTAGGGCTGCTTCCGGCCCCCCGAGAGCGTGGCGGGCAGACCGTTGGCGGCCAGCACGGGGCCGGTGGGAAGCTCGCGGCAGTCCGACCGCGACCGCAGTCGGCCGAGCACCGCGGCGGCGGTCTCCCGCGGGGCGATCCACGCCTGCACGCCCGGCGTGGCGGCTGGCACGGCCGTGAGGGCCGGCCGGGCTTCGCTCCGCCACGCCGGCGTGTCGAGCCCGAGCACGCGGACGGTGAAACGGTGCGGCACGGCGGCCGAATCGACGAACCTCCCCACGATCTCCTCGACGCGGGCCTGCATTTCCGGCGTGTGGAAGCACGAGAGCGTCTGGCCGTCGGCCGAGAGCGATGCCGGCGCGGCGCCGTGCCACGCCGGATAGCCGGTCTCCTGGAGGATCCAGTCCACCACGTACCGCTGGCTCCCCGCGCCGGCCATCGTCACGAATGGCGCGATGTCGTACTGCTTCCAGGTTTGCCCGTCTGCGGCGGGCATCTGGCCCATCGCCGGCAGGCACGCGACGGCCAGCGAGATCGCGCACGCAACAAGCCCGACGGCCGACCGCTCCATGGTCCAGACCTCCATCCTGGTTCGGCGGATCTGGTTCGGCGGCCGATTCGGCCGCGAGGCCGGCCGGCTCAGATCCTGGCGAGCACGAGGCTTCCGTTGTGTCCGCCGAAGCCGAACGAGTTGCTCATCACCACGTCCACCTTCGCATCGCGGGCGACCTTCGGCACGTAGTCGAGATCGCACTCGGGATCGGGGTTGTCGAGGTTGATCGTCGGGGTGAGCACGCCGCGGGCGATCGAGAGCGAGCAGACGACCAGTTCGGTCCCGCCGCTGGCGCCCAGCGTGTGGCCCAGCTGGCTCTTGGTGCTCGACACGGCCAGCCGCTTCGCGTGGTCGCCGAACACCCGCTTGACGGCCTTCGTCTCCGCCACGTCGCCGAGAGGGGTGCTCGTGCCGTGGGCGTTGATGTACTGCACGGCCGAGGGCGCCAGGCCCGCATCCTCGAGGGCCATTGTCATGGCCCGGCCGGCGCCGCGGCCCTCGTCGTCGGGCTGCGTGATGTGGCCGGCGTCGCCGCTGGCGCCGTAGCCCTTGAGCTCCGCGTAGATCCGGGCGCCCCGCTTCCGGGCGTGTTCCAGTTCCTCGATCACCACCACGCCCGCTCCCTCCGCGAGCACGAAGCCGTCGCGGTCCACGTCGAACGGCCGGCTCGCCTGCTGCGGGGCGTCGCCCCGGAAGGAGAGGGCCCGCATGTTCTGGAACCCGGCCAGGCCGATCGGGGTGAGGGCCGCCTCGCTGCCGCCGGTCACCATCACGTCGGCATCGCCGTACTGGATCGCCCGCAGGGCGCTACCGATGGAGTTGGCCGCGCTGGCGCACGCGGTGGCCACGGCGAAGTTGGGGCCCTTGATGCCGTACAGGCTCGACACATGGCCGCTGGCGGAGTTGACCATCAACTTCGGGATCGTGAAGGGCGAGACCTTGTCGATCCCCTTGTGGAGCAGCCGCTCCTCCTGCACCTCGAACTCCCAGAGCCCACCGATGCCGGAGCCGATCACGACGCCGCAGCGGAAGGGATCCTCCTTCGAGAAGTCGAGCCCGGAGTCGGTGACGGCGTCCTTCGCCGAGGCCAAGGCGAACTGCGTGAAGCGATCCAGCCGCTTCAGCTCCTTGGGATTGGCGATGCCCTCGTTCTCGGCGTCCCAATGGACCTCGCCGCCAAACTGCACCCGGTAGCCCGCCACGTCGAAGAGCGTGATCGGGCCCACGCCGCTGTCGCCGCGGACGATCCGATCCCAGAAGGTCTCGATCTGCCGGCCGAGGGACGTCACCACGCCCACGCCCGTCACCACAGCCCGTCGCTTCATGTCTCGTTCCGCCGTCGTCCCTGCCGTGCGGGGCAGTCGCTCAGGATTGCTGCTTCTCGATGAACTCCACGGCCTGACCCACCGTCTGGATCTTCTCGGCGGCGTCGTCGGGGATCGTGATGTCGAACTCCTCCTCGAGTTCCATCACGAGTTCCACCGTGTCGAGCGAATCGGCACCAAGGTCCTTGATGAACGACGTTTCGGGCGTGATCTGGTCCTTGCTCGCGCCGAGTTGCGAAGCCACGATGTCGATCACCCGCTCTTGGACTGAAGCCACCTTGTGAATCCTCCTGGTGCCGTGCGGCCCGCCATCCGGCGGGGCAGGGCGGTCTGACGAATCGTGCGACAGCCCTCCGAGGCTGCGCACCTTGCCCGAGTTGCCCGGGAAGATATACCCGCTGCCGGCCGGACGTGTCCAGACCGGGTAAAACCCCCTGTTTCAGCCGATCAGGCCCCCGTCCACCACGAGCGTCTGGGCCGTGATGTAGCCCGACGAGGGGGCGGCGAGGAACAGCACCGCCTCGGCGATCTCCCAGGCCTCTCCGAGCCGCTTGGCCGGAACCCGCTTCTTCACCTCGTCGAGGAGCGCCGGCCCGAGGGCGGCGGTCATGTCGCTGGCGATGAAGCCCGGGGCCACCGCGTTGACGGTGATCTTCCGGCCCGCGAGTTCCTTGGCCACGGTCTTGGTGAGGCCGACGAGCCCCGCCTTCGAGGCCGAGTAGTTGGCCTGGCCGGGATTGCCGATCAGCCCGGACACGCTCGCCACGTTGATGATCCGGCCGTAGCGCTGCTGCATCATCGGCCGGCTCGCGGCCCGCATGAAGAGAAACGGCCCGCGGAGGTTCGTGTCGAGGACGGTGTCCCACTCCTCGTCGCTCATCCGCGGCAGAAGGGTGTCGCGGGTCACGCCCGCGTTGTTGACGAGCACGTCGATCCGGCCGCACCGCTCCACCACCGCGTCGACCACCCGCTGGGCGTCTTCCGCCTTCGAGACGTCGCTGGGAAACTCTTCGGCCTTGCCGCCTGCGGCCCGGATGCCAGCCGCGACCTGCGCGAGCTTGTCGGCCGACCGGGCCACGAGGGCCACGGTGGCGCCAGCTGCGGCCAGCGCCTCGGCGATCGCCCGGCCGAGGCCCTGCGAGGCACCCGTCACGAGGGCCACCTGGCCGCCAAGATCCACGTTGAGCCGCTTGGGCCCAGCCTGCGCAGCATCGTCAGCCATGCCCTCGGTCTCCTTTGCAGTTCCGAATCACCCATGCCCGTCGGCCGCGCCGGCGGACGGTCAGTCGAACACGCCCGAGCAGGCGACGCTGCGGTCGATCCGCTTCATCAGGCCCCGGAGCACGCGTCCGGGCCCGACCTCCCACACCGACCGTGTGCCGGTCGAGAGGATGTATGCCATGGACGCGTTCCATTCGACAACACCGACGACCTGCCGCGCGAGCAGGTCGCGGATTTCGGCGGGGTCGGTGTGCGGCCGGGCATCGACGTTGCTGACGACCGGAATCCGCGGCGGTTGCAGATCCGCCGCGGCGAGCGCCGCGGTGAGCCGGTCGACGGCCGGCCGCATGAGCACGGTGTGGAAGGCGCCGGCCACCTCCAGCGGCACGCACTTCATCGCGCCGGCCGCGGTAGCGGCCGCCTCGAGCCGCGTGCAGGCGTCCTTCGACCCGGAGCACACGATGTTGCCGGGGCAGAGCACGTTGGCCACCTCGAGCACGTCGTCGCCGCGGCACTCGTTGCACAGCGCCACGAGGGCGTCTCGCTCCATGCCGAGCACCGCGACCATCGCGCCGGGGCGACGCTCGGCACAGTCCTGCATGGCACGGCCGCGAACGTCGACGAGCCGAACGGCGTCGTCGAAGCCGAGCGCGCCCGCGAACACCAGCGCCGTGTACTCGCCGAGCGACAGGCCCGCGGTGATCCGGGCGGCGTCGAGCGGATGCCCCTCGCGACCACGCAGCACCTCGAGGGCGGCGAGGCTCGTGACGAGAATGGCCGGCTGGCTGACGGCCGTGGTGTTGAGCCGTTCGGCCGGCCCGCTGCGGCAGATGGCGAGCAGGTCGTAGCCGAGGATGTCGGCGGCCCTGGCAAACAAGTCGGCCGCCCGCGGGCAGGCCTCGACCCAGTCGCCAGCCATGCCGACCGCCTGGGCCCCCTGGCCCGGAAACACGATCGCAGGCGTGCCCGCCTCGACGGGGACCGCGGCGTTACCCACCGTTGGCACCTCGCCGGATCAGGCGTCGTCGGTCTTGATGACCGTCTTGCCCATGTAGGTGCCGCAGGCACCGCAGACGCGGTGCGTGGGCACAGCCTTGCCGCAGGTCGAGCAGAACGTCAGCTGCCGGGGCGTGAGGAAATCGTGGGCCCGACGGGAGCGGGTTTTCTGGTTCGACTGACGTCGCTTGGGGACGGCCATGAGGCACCTACAAGTCGCCTGAACGGAATCGGGGGAGCCCTGAAGGGTAGCCGCGGGCCCGGGGGACGGTCAATCCGCCGCCGGGAAAAACCATCAAAACAGCCTGCTCTGGCCCGCCTTGGGCGGGGCTCCGAGGTGGTCGTCGCCCTTTGCGGTGAGCCGCCGGCCCCGCGGCGTCCGCACGATCAGCTCGCACCGCAGAAGGTAGGGCTCGACGTCGTCCTCGAGCGTGTCAGACGCCGTGCTCATCGTGTGGGCGATGGCCTCGATTCCCACCGGCCCCCCCGCGAACACCCGCTGGATCGTCTCCAGGTAGCGGCGATCGAAGCCGTCGAGCCCGAGCTCGTCGATGCCCTGCATCTCCAGGGCCGTGCGGGCGATGCCCACGCTCATCTGGCTGTCGGCCCGGCTGGTGGAGAAGTCGCGGATCCACCGCAGCCGGTTGTTGGCCAGCCGCGGCGTGCCCCGGCTGCGGCGGGCGATCTCGTCGGCCGTCTCGTCGTCCATCGGCATCGAGAGCTTGCCGGCCGATCGGTGGACGATCGCGGCGAGCTCGGCGGCGGAGTAGTAGTCGAGGTGCTCGCGGATCACGAATCGGTCGCGGAGCGGGGCCGAGATCAGGCCGGCCCGCGTGGTCGCCCCCACGAGCGTGAAGGGCCGCAGGGGCATGTTGATCGTGCGGGCGGCCACGCCGTCGCCGAGCGTGATGTCGATCCGGAAATCCTCCATCGCCGGATAGAGAAACTCCTCCACCGCGATCGGCAGCCGGTGGATCTCGTCGATGAACAGCACCGACCCCTCGGAGGCATTCGTGAGGTAGGGCAGAAGATCCTTCGGCGCCGCCAGGGCCGCGCCGCTGGCGATCTGGATCGTGGTGCCGAGCTCCCGCGGGATGCACGTGGCGAACGTCGTCTTCCCGAGCCCCGGCGGGCCGTCGAGCAGGATGTGGCCGAGCGTCTCGCCCCGCTTTCGAGCGGCGTCGATGGCGATCATCAGCCGCTCGTGCACGGCCCGCTGGCCGATCATCTCCTCCATCCGCTGCGGCCGCAGCGCGCGGTCTTCCTGGGGCGCGTCGTCGGCGGCCTGGATGCTGGGCTGGCGGAAGGATTCCATGCTGTTCACCGGTTCACAGGGTAGCGGATCGGGGCGGTTTCGTGGGGCGGCGTCGTGGCTGGTAGCGACGCGCCGGCCTGCCGGCGGTGAAGTGCTCGCCGCCGGCGGACTTTGCTACGGAATGCTCCGGCGGAACCCGGTGCCACGCGTGAGGCGCAAAGTGCACCGGCGTCTGCGCGTTCCCCCGACCGACAGGCCTTCCGTGCACCGGGAAGAGGCTCGGGGGTGACCGCGCCCCAAGATTCGGCCTGAACTCAGCGAGGGGCTGCCGTTGCCCCGCGAGCCGGCGTATGACGCCAAGCGCAGCCACGATGGCGAATCGCCGGCGACATCCGAGTGAGCCGAGGCCACGAG
>JBJTRH010000374.1:0-3472 GCA_046076065.1 Planctomycetaceae bacterium
TCCGACTACTACCGCGTGCTCGAACGATGCCAACGCGGCGACCTCGACATCACCCGGTGGATGACCTGGTTTCTCGGCTGCCTCGGGCGAGCCGTGGACCGAGCCGACTCGCTGGTGGCCGCCGTGCTTCGCAAAGCCGACATCTGGCGGACGCTTTCGGCCGGCCACCCCGTGAACGACCGCCAACGGACCGTGGTGAACAGGCTCCTCGACGGCTTCGAGGGCGGGCTCACCTCGTCCAAATACGCGAAGCTCGCGAAGTGCTCCGCCGACACGGCGCTTCGCGACATTCACGACCTCGTCGCCCGGGGCGTCCTCACGCGAAATGCTGCCGGCGGTCGCAGCACGAGCTACCGGCTTCCCGACACGCCACGCGGCTGAGGAGGGCAGCCCGCATCGCTTACGCGATTGCGGCTTCCTGAAAGCGTCATTGCGATTCCGCCCGCATCGCTCACACGATTGAGGTTTCCTGCGGGGGCGTCTTGCCCTCGCGCTACGGCGCCGCCGCGGCGGCAGCGGCTGGCTTGGCGGAATCTTCCACCGAGTCGCCGTGGGCGACCTGCGGCCAGTACTCGTCGAAGTCGAACTGCGGGCTGTTGTCGAGGTCGTGGCACTCGAGGCAGTTGTTGACCGCCTTCTGCTTCCCTTCGGGTGTGGCCAGCGTGAGCACGAGTTCCTGCCGCAGCCGGGCCTGCTCCGCCTCACTCGCCCGCACGTCGCCCCGCTCCACCGCCGTGTGGGCGGCGGCCGGACCGTGGCAGTTCTCGCAGCCCTGGTGGGCCAGCTGCGGCGTGGTCGTCATGCCGGTGAAGCCCCCCTCGAAGGGCTCGAATCGCTGCGGTGCCCAGCCCGTCACGTGGCATGAGAGACATTCCGGATCCCCGTCGCGGCGCGGCTTCTGCTCCTCGAGCGTGGTCAGGGCCGTGGCGTGCGGTGTGTCCTTCCACACGTCGTAGGCCTCCTGGTGGCACTCCGCGCAGACCTCGCTCCCCGCGAACCGGCGGCCCGTCGGATGGCGAATCGGCACCAGACCGAGCCCGTCGAGGCCGAGCGTCTCGAGCTTCTTCTGATAGGTGCCGAGCAGGTCGATCATGTCCTTCGACTCGCCCCACCGGGCGTCGAGCGGCACCCGCTGGCCGCGGACGGCCTTGTCGGGATAGAAGCCGAGGGCCACCGCGAACATCCCCTTGTGCCCGAGCTCCACGAGCCTCGCGCCCCCCGGCAGCTGCGGCAGCTCCAGCGGCGGCTCGTCGGCCCCGCCCGCGGTCACCACCACGTCGAACTGCGGGAACTTCGCCGCGAGCGCCTTCGTGACGTCGGGTGCGGCCCATGACAGGAGCACCTGGTGATCGCACCCGGCCTTCGCGAGCTCCGCCGCCGCGACCGCCAGGCCGGCAGCCGCCGGGGCGAACTCGATGTCGGCGTTCTTGATGCGGGCCACCTCGTCGTCGCCGATCACCGTGGTCAGGCCGATCTTCAGGCCGCCCGCCTCGACCACGCGAAATCGCGGCGTGATGCCGGCATCGAGCCCGAGCAGGCCCACGTTGGCCGACACGTAGGGCGTGGGCTGGTCGCCGACGGGCGCCACCGCCGCCACCAGTTCCTCCGCGGGCAGCCGCAGGTCGCCCGGGCCGAAGCCCACGGCCGCATACCGCATCGCCCGCAGGCCGTCGACGATCGACTGAAACTTCGCTTCGGTCTGCCGGCCGAACCGCTTCACCTGGTTGCCCACGTCCACCGCCACGAGCGGCCAGCCCACTCCCTCCATGGCCCGGAGAAAGTTCTGCCGCCGGCTCAGGCCGCCCTTCTGGTTCTCCTTGCCGGTGCAGCCGCAGGGCTCGATGTAGCCGTCGAGCTCGCCGGTGACCACGAGCACCGCCTGCGGCGCCGGCCAGTCCTTGAAGATCGGGCCGTTGCGGTCGCGAAACTTCTCCACCACCGCATCGGGCACGTCGGCCCCGCGCTCCGGGACCGCGGCGACGGCGGCGAGCCCGACCGCGGCGGCGAGGCCGGCGGCGGGCAGCATGCGATGCAGCAAGGGCATGATCATGGAGGGCACTCAGGGACCGATGGCGACGCAGACGGGAATGACGAACTCCGGCGTGTCGGGGTGTCCGGTGGCGAGCACGATCCGGCCCGCCGGCCCCTGCTGCGAGCAGAGGTGATTCACCCCCCGGCTGCCCGGCGGAATCGCGATGTCGATCGGAATCCTCACCGCGCCTCCCGAGCCGATCGGGCTGCCCTCGCCCACGGTCACCTGGAGCGAGTCGGGCACCACCTCGCGGACCGTCGGCCGCACGCTGTCGCGATGCGGTCCCTTCGCCGTGAGAAACACCCGCGTCCGCAGGCCCGTCTTGCCGGAGACCGTCCCCAGCAGCAGCGCCTGGCGGGAGGAATCCCATCCCGGCCCCGCCATGACAAGGTCACCCCCGACCGTCCCGTCGATCGGGATCTCCGCCACGTGCGGCTCCGGCATCGTGAACGACACCCGGATCGTCCGCTTCAGGGCGCCGAGCGGCAGACCCGGCTCAAGGGTCAGCGTGACGCGAAAACCGCCGGTGGCCCCGGTTTCCGCGGCGACCTCCTCGGCCGACAAGGGCGCCGTGGCAAGCGACGCAAGCTGGGCGAAGGCCGGGTCGTCGAACACGGCTTCGGTCACGGTGGGGGCCTCCGGGCCGAACGTGAACACTTCGGCCGTCGCCGTCTCGCCGCTGCTCGCCGACAGCCGCGGAAGGGCGATCAGATCGGGAGCCGACCGCCACGTCGGCACCACGGTGCCCTCGACCACGAACACGAGCTCCGGCCGGCGGGGATCGTCGGCGAGGATCGTGGCCTGCTGACGGAACGGGCCGCCGGGCGGCTTGCCCTTCCACCGCACCTGGATCTTCGTCTCGCCGCCGGGCGGCACCACCTTCGTGCCATCGGGCGTGCCCCCCTCCGCGGCGTCGAAGTCGCTCACGGTGCAGGTGCAGCTCGTCTCGCCCTTGCGGAGCGTGAGCGGCGCGTCGCCGGTGTTGCGAACGAGGAACTCGTGCAACCCGCTGCCGCCGGTGCCGAGCGTGCCAAACGCATGCCTCGTCTCGGGAACCTCGGCTCGAGGCTTCGGCCCCGCCGTGTCGGCGCCCACCATCAGGTCACCGATCGACCACGGGGTGGCCCGCCGCAGCATCGCGCCGGCCGCCCCCACCGCGATGCCCGCTGCAGCGGCCACTGCCGCCACCTTCCAGGCCTGGGGAGATCGTTCCATCATGTCGAGTCGGCTGCCGGCGTGGGATCGCGGACGCACACCGGCGCCGCACGCTGGCAGTTTACCGCGGCGTCCCCGGACCGGCAGAGCCGGCCGCCCACGCTGCGGAGCCCGCCTCCCGGTCACTCGGCCATGCATCGACGATCGGCAGTTCGGCCACCGCCAGCTCCCGCCAGTCGGGAAGCCCCACGACCGTCGCCGCCAGCGAGCCGATCCCGTCCGCCA
>JBJTRH010000375.1:0-2673 GCA_046076065.1 Planctomycetaceae bacterium
GTGCCGTGGGCGCTCGAGGGGATCAGGCACACGTTGCGATGCCCCTGGCCGCGGGCCCGCTGCCACGCCCGGATCACGAGCAGCCCCGCATACTCGCCCCGGCTGCCCGCGTTCGGCCGCAGGCTGATGCCGGCGTAGCCCGTCGCCTGGCAGAGCCACTCGCGGAGCTGGCGGTCGAGGATCGCGTAGCCGGCACGCTGTCCGGCCGGCGCGAAGGGATGCACGTTCGCGAACTCGGGCCACGTAATCGGGATCATCTCGCTGGTGGCGTTGAGCTTCATCGTGCAGCTGCCCAGCGGGATCATGCCGCGATCGAGCGCGAGATCCTTGTCGGAGAGCGAGCGGATGTAGCGGAGCATCGCCGTTTCGCTCTGGTGGCTGGTGAACACCGGATGCGTGAGGAACCCGCTGGTGCGGACGAGCGCCGCGGGAATCCGCGGGGCAGTGTCGGCGAGGGCCTCGACCTCGGGCACCGCCGCGCCGTCGGCCGCGAACACGCCCCACAGCGCCGCGAGGTCGTCGCGTGTGGTCGTCTCGTCGAGGGAGATGCCAACCGTGGCGTCGTCGAGCCGCCGCAGGTTCATACCGGCGGCGCGGGCCCGCGTCAGCACGGCGTCGGTCGTCGGCCCCGTCTCGACGGCGAGCGTATCGAAGGCGTTTGCATGCCGCAGCCGGCAGCCGAGCCGTTCGAGGCCGGCGGCGAGGATCGCCGTGAAGGTGGCCACGCGGCGGGCGATCCGCGCAAGACCATCCGGGCCGTGGTAGACGGCATACATGCTCGCCACCACGGCCGGGAGCACCTGCGCGGTGCAGATGTTGGAGGTGGCCTTCTCACGGCGGATGTGCTGCTCGCGGGTCTGAAGCGCGAGACGGTAGGCGGGGCGACCGTGCGAGTCGACGCTCACACCCACGAGCCGTCCCGGCAGCGACCGCTTGAAGTCGTCGCGGCAGGCGAGGAAGGCGGCGTGGGGCCCGCCGCAGCCCATCGGCATCCCGAACCGCTGCGTCGTGCCCACCACGATGTCGGCCCCCCATTCGCCCGGCGGCGTGAGCAGCGCGAGCGAGAGGATGTCGGCCGCCACGATCACCGCGGCCTTCTTGCCGCGGGCCTGCTCGGCAAACGCCCGCCAGTCGTGCACGCGGCCGTCGGTGGCCGGCACCTGCACGAGCACCCCGAAGCAGTCGATGGCATCCAGGAGCGCCGCCGCATCACCGACGATGACCTCGATCCCGAGCGGCTCGGCCCGCGTCCGCAGCACCTCGATCGTCTGCGGATGGCAGCCCGCGTCCACCAGGAACGCGTGGCTTGTCGAACCGCCGGCCCGCTTCGCGAGCGTCATCGCCTCGGCGGCAGCGGTGGCCTCGTCGAGCAGCGAGGCGTTGGCGATCGGCATCGCCGTCAGGTCGCAGACCATGGTCTGGAAGTTGACGAGCGCCTCCATGCGGCCCTGGCTGATCTCAGCCTGGTAGGGCGTGTAGGCGGTGTACCACGCCGGGTTCTCGAGGATGTTTCGCAGGATGACGGCCGGCGTGTGGCAGGGGTGATAGCCCTGGCCGATGAAGCTCGTGAGCAGCAGGTTCCGCGCGGCGATGCCCTTGAGCTCCTCGACCGCCGCGGCCTCGCCGACGCAGGCAGGCAGCCGCATCGCGTCGTGCCTGGCGATGCTCGAAGGCACGATGCCAGCGAGCAAGTCGTCGAGCGACGCCGCGCCGACGGCAGCGAGCATCGCCGTGAGATCGGAGGGCGAGGGACCGATGTGCCGGCGGCGAAACTCGGCGGGGTTCTCGAGCGCTTCGAGCGGCGTGGAGCGACCAGCCGACGAATGCGGAGCAGGGGAGACGAGCGTGGACGACATACTGGGGTTCCTCGATCACCATCGCGGAAGCGACGGCGACATGCCTTCGGAACCCTGCTGTCCTGGAACCTGAGAGATTCACCGCCGGCGTCGGCCGGCGGTTTGCCCCTTCGGTGGACGCCGCCCGGGGGCGGCATCGCTCTCCAGCAGGTCTATCGTCAGTCCGTTTGCCTGAGCGTTCAGCCTTCGGCGGTCTTGCGACTCTCTCCTGACGTCGAAAGTTTAGGCCGCGACGGAAAAATCGGCAACGGGCCCTTACGCGTCCGGGCTGTCGAACAGCTGCTGGAGGCGGGGCCGAAGCGGCTCCGGCAGGCGGCCGAGCATGCCGACATCGATCAGCCCCACGTCGATCATGTCGAGAAGATGAACTCGATCCTTGAGGCGGAACGCTGTCAACTTCATGACGACGAGGCGGTCGAGATCGACGATCCGATAGCCCTCCCGGTCGTCGACCGCGGTGAGGTCGGGCGCCGACACGGGATCATGCGGCTTCACGAGTTCACCGGCAAACACGAGATGCACCGCCTCGCGGGGCTTGCCCGCAGGGCCGTCGAGGAACATGTGGACGCCGAAGGTAAAGGCATGGACGAAGCCGACCTCCGCCAGCGCCGCCGTGGCCCGTTCGAGATCGTCGCGGGCGATCAGCAGGTCGACGTCCACCGTGGTGCGAACGGCAGCAGGATCGATCCGCGCCACCCACGCCGCCACGGCATGGCCGCCGGCGACCGCATAGGGGATGCCCGCCCGCTCCAGGGCCGACACCGACCGCCGCATCCGTTCCTTCACCATGGCCACCGCCTGCTCCACGCGGTCGAGC
>JBJTRH010000376.1:0-2382 GCA_046076065.1 Planctomycetaceae bacterium
ATTGTGCCTCTTCGGACGCCTCGTGTCGATTCACCGATGCCCCCTGATGCTTTTCGGGTAAAGAAGGCCCACGGCCCCCGTGGGGAACCCCCCGGAGCCCGCCGCCAGAATCCGCTGCCGCATCCGCCTGCCGGCATGCACGATCAGGGCCCGTGCAGCCGCCGCATAGCGATTCCGCCGCACCGCATCCGCCACGGCGCTGCGGTTGCCCGCGAACACGAGCCGCACGTCGGGGCGGCCGGCCGACTGCCTCGCCAGTTCGATCGCCAGCCGGCCGGCCCCGATGGAGCGGACGGGAGGCACGCCGCAGATGACGACCGTGCGATTCAATGGAAAAAGATGATCTGGCTGCCGTTCCGCTCGAACCCCAGCGGCACGTGGCGAATGTCCGCGAGCGCTCGGCGCACGGCCTCGTGTCGCTCGACAGGGGCCTGCACCAGCAGAAAACCGCCCTCACCGGCACCGAGGAGCTTCCCTCCCCAGGCGCCCGCCTCGCGGGCGAGCCGATACCAGCGGTCGACCTGCTCGTTGGTGATGCCCGCCGTCAGCGACGCCTTGAGCCGCCAGTTCTCATCGAGCAGTGCGCCGAATGCCTCGAGGTCGCCCGTCTGCAGCGCGCACCGCGTGTCGTCGACGAGCGCCACCATCCGCTGCAGGCACTGCTGCTTGGCCCGGTCGGCCGCGACGTCCTGCGACTGCTTCGCGAGGAGGGCCGAGGCGCTTCTTGTGGCGCCGGTGTAGAAGGTGAGGAACTGCGACTGCAGATCCGCGATCACGTCCGGCCGGCAGACCACGGGCTCGACGTCGACGCGATCATCGGGGCGGAAGCGGATCACGTTGAGGCCGCCGAACGCGGCGGCGTACTGGTCCTGCTTGCCGATCGGCTCACCACACTTCTCGATCTCGATGCAGCATGCCTCCTCGGCGAGCCGGCCGGCGGACACGTAGCGGCCGTTGTACGCGTGGAGGGCGTGCAGGAGCCCCACCACGAACGAACTGCTCGACCCCAAGCCCGTGCCCCGGGCGGGGATGTCGGCGATTGACGTGATCTCGATTCCGTCGGCGCAGCCCGTGAGCCGCAGGCACTCCCGGGCTAGGGGATGCTGAACATCTTCGATCGATGGCACCTCCTCCGTCCTGGAGTAGCTGATCCGATACGACTCATCGAACCGCTTGTTGACGGTGATGTAAATGTATTTGTCGATCGCGGTCGACAGCACCGCGCCGCCGAACTCACGGTAGAAGGCGGGTAGGTCGGAGCCGCCGCCTACGAAGCTCATGCGAAGCGGAGTCTTGCTGATGATCATGATGCTGCCGGAGGGTTGACGGTGATCAGATGGTCGGGGCCTACGGTCGTGTCGACGTCGACCACGACATCCACGCACCCGCGGTCGGTGTCGGAGGCTTCGCCGACGAGCCGCACGGGAAGCCCTCGGCGGCGAACGGCCTCGACCACCAGGCGGGCGGTGTTCGCGGCGTCGTCGGCGGCGACGGCCTTGATGACGATTCGGGTTCCGGGAGTGGCAGATGCGGCGGCGGCTGTGAGCTTGCCCCACAGGGCCGGAAATCTTCCGACGATAAACTCGATCGCCGCCGGGGCATCTGGAAATCGCAGGGCGGCGGCGGTCCGGAAACGGCCGTCGGCGCCGGCATGCCCGGTGCCGATCAGCACGGAAAACAATCCTGCTGCACGGGCACACTCCACATCGGACGTCGTGTCGCCGACCAGCCACGAGCGGGAGATGTCGAGATCAAGTTCGGCTGCGGCCTGCTCGACCAGGCCGGTCCCTGGCTTGCGGCAGTCGCAGGGCCCCTTGAGGTCGGCCACTTCGCCGGGAAACCCACGGTCGGGGTGGTGTGGACAGACGTAGATGCCGTCCACGAACGCGCGAGACTCCGCCAGCAGCATCTCCATCCGGCCATGGATCGCATCGAGTTGGGCGAAGGTAACGTCGCCCCGGGCGATGACCGGCTGGTTGGTCACGATGCCGACGAGATATCCGCCGGCATGGGCGAGGTTGATCGCAGCGCCGATCCCGGGAATCAGCGCGAGGTCGTCGGGCCGCGTGATCCGGCCGACCTCGACGTTCACCGTGCCGTCCCGGTCGAGGAGGATGGCGGGCATCGGATTCGCCACCTGCCGACGCGCCACGACTCCCGACTCGAGGTCGCGCTCGACCTTGGCCAGCCGCTCGGGAGTGCCCATGTCCTTGAGGTACTCGCGGCTCCGATATCACGGACCAAGTCTAATCGAACTCTAAGGCAATCCACCACTTGCTTAATTATTTGTTTGTGTTAATTAGTTCGTTCTCACTCACTTATTAACTGTGTTAGTTTATTCTTGGTTTTTTGACATTTATCTAAGGAGGTAGATTCAGACCA
>JBJTRH010000377.1:0-6868 GCA_046076065.1 Planctomycetaceae bacterium
CGGGTTGCGGATCTCGTGGGCGAGACCGCCCACGAGAGCCGCAAACTCCGCGTATGTTTCGGCACGCGAGCGGTCTGAATCGTCAGGGGACGACATGGCCGGCTCCGCGAATCGAGCCCTTTCGGGGCAGGTCCGTCACTCCCCGGCGGGCCTGCCGGCCGCCTCGGCCTCCTCACGGAGCACCGCCTTACGGCTGAGCTTGACCCGATCCTGGTCGTCGACGGCGATGACCTTGACCCGCAGCACGTCGCCGATTCGGCAGACGTCGGCCACGCTCTTCACGAAGTCGTCGGAAAGCTCGCTGACGTGGCAGAGGCCGTCCTTACCGGGCACGAGTTCCACGAAGGCGCCGAAGTCCTTGATGCTCGTGACCCGACCCTCGTAGATCCGGCCGACCTGGATCGACGCTGTGAGGCCCTCGACCTGGGCCATGGCAGCCATCGCCCCCTCGGCGTCGTGGCTGGCCACGGTCACCGTGCCGTCGTCCTCAACGTCGATGCTGGCACCGGTCTGCTCCTGGATCGCCCGGATCGTCTTGCCGCCGGGGCCGATCAGGAGGCCGATCTTCTGCGGGTCGATCTTGGTCCGCAGCAGCCGCGGCGCCCACACGGAAATCTCGGGCCGCGGCCGGCGGATCGCCGACAGCATCGCCCGCAGGATGTCGAGCCGCGCCTCACGGGACTGCCGCAGCGTGGCCTCGATGATCGCCGCCGAGATGCCGGTGATCTTGAGATCGAGCTGGATGCCCGTGATGCCGTTCTGCGTTCCGGCGATCTTGAAGTCCATGTCGCCGTAGTGGTCTTCGTCGCCGATGATGTCGGTGAGCAGGACCCAGCGATCCTCGCTCTCCTTCACGAGCCCGACGGAGATGCCGGCCACCGGATGGGAGATCGGCACGCCGGCGGCCATCAGCCCCAGCGTGGCCCCGCAGACGCTCGCCATCGAGCTCGAGCCGTTCGACTCGAGGATGTCGGAGATCACGCGAATCGTGTACGGGAACATGTCCGGATCCGGAAGGACCGGCTTCACGCTCCGCTCGGCGAGCGCCCCGTGCCCGAACTCGCGCCGGCCCGGACCACGGATCGGACGCACCTCGCCGACCGAGTAGGACGGGAAGTAGTAGTCGAGCATGAACTTCTTGGAGTACTCGTCGATCAGGCCATCGACCCGCTGCTCATCGCGGCCAGTGCCCAGCGTGATGGTGACGAGGGCCTGCGTCTCGCCGCGCTGGAAGAGCGCCGAGCCGTGCACCCGCGGCAGGAGATCGACCTCGCAGTGGATCGCCCGGAGGGTCTTGTGGTCGCGACCATCGGGCCGCTTGCCCTCGAGGATCAACTCGCGGACGGCCCGCTCCTCGAGCCCGTGCCAGACGTGCGAGAAATCCGCGTCGCTGGTGCCGCCGGCGGCTCCCGGCTTGAAGTTGAACGCCGGTTCGGCGGGGGCGACCGCCGCCTTCGCCTTTTCCTTGACGGCCTTCACGGCCTGGCCGCGATCCGCCTTGCCGGGCGTGGCCTTGGCTGCCTTGAGTTCCCCGAGGTAGTCGCGGGTGAGCCGGTCGCGGAGCGCCGAGTAGTCGGCGAGCACGTATTCCTTCTTGGGCTTGCCCGCCGTGCGGACGAGCTCCTCCTGCATCTCGCAGATCACGCGGATGATCCGGTGCGCCTCCTCGAGCGCCTGCAGCATCCGATCCTCGGGCATCTCGCGGGCGAAACCCTCGATCATGCAGATGGCGGTCGGGCTGCCGGAGACGACGAGGTCGAGGTCGCTCTCCTCGAGCTGGTCGATCGTGGGGAACGGCACGAAGCGGCCGTCGACCTGCGCCAGCCGCACGCTGCCGATGGGCCCGTGGAACGGGAGCGGCGACACCGACAGCGCGGCCGACGCGCCGATCATCGCGAGCACGTCGGGGTCGTTCTGCCGGTCGCTGGCCAGCACGTTGGCCTGGATCTGCACCTCGTCGAAGAAGCCCTCGGGAAAGAGCGGCCGGATGGGGCGGTCCATGAGCCGCGCCGTGAGGGTTTCCTTGAGGGTCGGCCGACCCTCCCGCTTGAGGAAGCCGCCGGGGAACTTGCCCGCCGCGGCGACCCGCTCGCGGTAGTCACACGTCAGGGGGAAGAAATCGATGCCGGGCCGGGGGGCGCCGGTGGCCGAGGCCACGAGCACGACCGTGTCACCGTAGCTCACGAGCACGCTGCCCGCAGCCTGCTTCGCCAGGAACCCCGTCTCGATCGCCAGGGTGCCGTCGCCGATCTGCCGTTCAACTCGCTGCTTCACGTCTTGTTCCTTCCTTCTCTGGTTCCGTCCCGCGTCCGTTGTGGCGCGTTGGACGGGATGTGTGTGGTGATCGTTCCGTCATCGCGCCACGCCACGGGGGCGCGTGTGCGAAATCCAGCCCCACGAGGCCCTCGGCGGTCCGGGAACGACTCCCGAGACGGCCGACGACCGACCAATCAACGCCACCGTGCAGGCCCGACGGAGCGGGCCGCTCATCCGCTACTTGCGGATCTCGAGGCGGCGGATGATGTCAAGATACCGCTGCGGGGCAACCCGCTTCAGGTAGTCGAGAAGCCTGCGGCGACGGCTCACCATCATGAGCAGACCCCGCCGACTGGCGAAGTCTTTCGTGTGCTTCTTGAAGTGGTCCGTCAGGTGCGAAATCCGCCCCGTCAGCAGGGCGATCTGGATCTCGGCAGAACCGGTGTCGGCGGTTCCCCGCCGGTGGGCACCGATCAGTTCCTTCTTGCGTTCTTTCGTGAGCGACATCAGCCGTCATCCACCCGCCAAGGGTGGCATTGATTGTGAGGTGTTGGATTCGGGTCGGAGTGTATCCAGAGCGGACAAAAATGCAACTGCAGGACAGGTTCACGCCTGTTTCGCGGCCATTCGCCGTCCGGACCTGCCCCCGACGCCGTGCGGAGTGTGCACCACGTCCCAGGCGAACCCGAGGCTCTCCAGCAGCCGAATCACCCAGTAGGTCGGGTCGAGTTCCCACCAGCGATGCCCGTGGGCCGCCATCCGCTGGTGTGCGTGGTGGTTGTTGTGCCATCCCTCGCCGAACGCGAGCAGCCCGACCCACCACAGGTTTCGCGAATCGTCGGTGGTCTCGTAGTTGCGATAGCCCCACATGTGGGACGCCGAGTTCACGAACCACGTGACGTGGAACACGATCACCATCCGCACGGCGAGGCCCCAGATCAGCCACGAGATTCCCGTGAACCGGTCGAACAGCAGCCAGCCCGACGCCAGCAGCGCTCCGCCGATGAGGAAATGCCAGAGCAGGAAGGTGTTGTGCAGGAACAGCACGCCCCGGTCCTTTACGAGGTCGGGTGCCCAGCGCTTCGAGTGGGCGGCGAGTTCCTCGGCCGTGTGCTTGGGGAAGAGCCAGAGCATGTGCGACCACAGCCCGCCGTCGCGGGGCGAGTGCGGATCCCCCTCCTGGTCGCTGAACACGTGGTGCTTGCGGTGGTTGGCCACCCAGGTGACGGCCGACCCCTCGCCGGAGATGCCGCCGAGCCACGCGAACAGGAACCGCACTGGAGCGGACGTCTGGAAGCTGCCGTGCGTCAGCAAGCGGTGATATCCGAGACACACGCCCAGGCCGCCGGTGACCCAGTACAGCGCCAGGCAGATCGCGAGTCCCGACCACGTGAAGTAGAAGGGGGCGGCGAGGGCCGCCAGGTGCACGCCACCGATCCACACCACCACCGGCCAGTCCAGGTCGCTCCAGCGGTCGCGACCGCCCTCGCGCCGCGGCTCGACGCCGGGCACGACGGCGTAGCCGGCGTCGACGAGGTCGCCGTCACCCGCGTGCGTGCCAGCCACCGGGAGGTCGGCGACCGCGGCGGACGACGTGGCGTGGCTCGATTCGGCGTGGCTCGAGCTGGGCGTGCGATGACTGACTGGCATCATGCGGTCCTTGCGGGGGAGGGGAGTCACGCGGGCACCTCGACGTCGCCTCGGCTGACGACACGGGTGAACAAATTGTGCCGCCGCAGGCGGCGGCCGAACAGGCGAGAGCGGTCATCGTCGCGTCGAAGCCGCGTCAAAAAACCGTCAAAATCCCCGGCCCGCCCCCCGCTCTGCGTGGTCCGGCGGCCGGGCCGCCTCCCGCCCATCGCCGCGGGGCTGGATGGTCATGAGCCACGCCCCGGCGCCGCCGGCGGGCACGAAGTCGGAGGATGGCGGCGACAGCACCCAGGCCAGCCGCTCGAACGGCACCGCGGCCGCCGGCTCGTTGATCACCGCCACGCCGTCCGCGATCGCCAAGGCTCCCGCCCCGTTCGGCGCCGTCACGACCACGCGTCCGCCCTCGATTCGAGCGTCGAACCCGGCGGAGTCGAACCGCCGCTCGCCATCCTGCGGCGGGGCCTGGGCCGGACGACAGCCGAGCGCCAGCGTCAGCCGATCGGTGAACGCGGCGTCGATCCATCCGGCGCCGACGTGAACCTGGGCCCGAGCATCGACGACGCGGCCGGCGCGCCACGCCAGCCGGTCGATCTCGGCCAGCGCCGTCCCGCCCCCATGCGCTCCGAGCGGAGCGACGCATCGTGTGAGGTCGATCCCGAGCACGCGTCCGCTCGACTCGCCGTGCCATCCCAGCTCGTCGATCGCGGCGGAGCACCGGCCGGCCACGGCTGCCGAGTCGCCGATCATGGCCGTCACATCGCCGCCCAGGCCAGCGAATCCGGCAACCACAGCGAGCGGGACCAGCTCGTCGATCGCCACCTCGACCTCGTAGCCCTCGCGGTCAACGCCGTCGGCTCCGGCCACGACGGACCGCACGACCCGCAGCAGATCCTCGGCCGTCCCCGGCCGCGTCACCCGCACCGCCCGCGCCGTACCCCGCGCCACACACTCGATCCGGAGCCCGCGCGGCCCGGACGTGGCGGCGGCATCCTCCCCCGACCAGGCGACGCTCGCCACGTCGATGACGCAGCTGCGGGGATGTCGGGCGTCGCGTTGCAGCCACTCCCGACCGAGATCTCCGAGCGCTTCAGCCGTCGCCGCATCGAGCTGCACGCCCTCGAATCGGAGCCGATCCTCGTCGGCGGCCGCCTCCACCTCCACGACAGGAAACGTGGCGATCCGCCCACCGGTCGGCGAGACGACCGACACGCGGCGGGCCCGGGTCACGCCGGGACGGGGATGCTCCACGGCCTCGATCGTGAGGCCCATCCCCACCGCCCGCTGCCACCGATCGCGAATCTCGTCGCGGTGCGCTGCCGAGCCACGCTGCACCGCCCAGGCCACCAGCACCACGAAGGGCAGCACCGCGAGCAGGAAAAACACCCCCCGCGCGCGGCGAATCCGTCCGGCAGACCGTTCGACGAACATCCGTGCTCTCCCGGGCCCGATCCGTCGGGCCGACTCAGTGCTTGCGGGCCAACTCGTGGTAGAGGTCCCAGCGGGCCCGCATCTCCTCGATGCTGTCGCCCCCGAACTTGTCGACGAGCGCCGTCGCCACCTCGAAGGCGACGACGTTCTCCACGATCACACTCGCGGCGCTCACCGCACACACGTCGCTCCGCTCGTAGGCGGCCTCCTCGGCCTCCTTCGTGCGCAGGTTCACGGAACCGAGCGGCTTGCGGAGCGTGGCGATCGGCTTCATCGCGGCCCGCACCACCAGGGGCTGGCAGTTGGTCATGCCGGCCTCGAGGCCGCCGGCGTTGTTGGTCGGCCGGATGAAGCCCAGCGTGTGGCTGGCGCGACCGGCCGGATCGAACCCGATCGGATCGTGCACCTCGGAGCCGCGGCGGCGCGCCGCCTCGAAGCCGAGGCCGATCTCCACCCCCTTGATCGCCTGCACCGCCATCACGGCCTGCGCGAGCCGGCCGTCGAGCTTGCGGTCCCACTGGGCATGCGTGCCGAGGCCGACCGGCAGCCCGTCGACCTGCACCTCGACGACACCGCCGAGGGTGTCGCCCTCCTTGCCGACCTTGTCGATGAGCGCCGTCACCTCGCCGTCTCGCTCAGGATGGAGCGAGTAGATCTCGCTCGTATCGCGAAGGCGGCGGAGGTCCGGCAGCGTGCCGGCACGACCCCCGAGCGCCACGGGGCCGAGCTCCGTCACCCAGCCGGCCACCTCGATGCCGAAGGCAGCAAGCAGCTGCCGCGCGAGCCCGCCGGCCGCCACGCGGGCCGCCGTCTCGCGGGCGCTGGCCCGTTCGAGCACCGCCCGGACCCCGCCGAGATGCTTGATCGACCCGGGCAGGTCGGCATGGCCCGGACGAGGACGTTCGACCTC
The DNA here is from genome assembly GCA_046076065.1 of Planctomycetaceae bacterium. Lineage (GTDB taxonomy): Bacteria > Planctomycetota > Planctomycetia > Pirellulales > UBA1268 > QWPN01. The sequence goes on from JBJTRH010000377.1 coordinate 6,245, forward strand.
CTCGAGCCGCTCGAGCTTCGCGTCCTTGTTGATGACCTCGAGCGCCAACGGGCTGCCCAGCGTGACTCCCTTCCACAGGCCCGAGAGAAACGTGACCGTGTCGGTCTCGATCCGCTGTCGACCGCCGCGGCCATAGCCCCCTTGGCGACGCCGGAGTTCGTGATCGATCGCCGCCGTGTCGACGGTGAGGCCGGCGGGGAAGCCGTCCACGAGGGCGACAAGAGCAGGGCCGTGAGATTCGCCGGCAGTCCAGTAGCGAAGCATGGGGTGGCAGCAGGAGGGCGGCGGTTGCGGGCGCCGGAAATGGGCGCCTCGAAAGATAGAGAAGGAGTGTAGCCCCGCTTCCGAGGCTTCCCTAGAGCAGTACAGGGGCATGAAAACCGCGGATCGCCAGCGAGCCCCATCGGGCGGCCGACTCAGGGCATGCTCGACGCCACCCGCTGGTTGAGTTGCTCGAGCAGCAGGATTTTTTGCGTGATCTTTGACTCAAGGCTCGCACAGAGATCCTCGACATCGTCGATGGATGCCATGACCACCGGATCGGAGGTCCACTCACCGTAGAGCGCGGCAACTTTGCCCGTCATGGCGTGGAGTTCGGCACAGAACGCCAGGTACGCGCTCATC
>JBJTRH010000378.1:0-3002 GCA_046076065.1 Planctomycetaceae bacterium
GCAACCACGACATCACGGTCGGGTACACGGCGACCTACAAGGTGCCGGACAACGACGCTTTCTGGTCAATCACCGTGTACGGCAGGGACGGCTTCATGAAGAGCGAGAACTGCATCCTGAACTCGTCCAACGTGAAGCTGAACGAGGACGGCACCTTCACCGTGTGTTTCGGCTCGAAGGAGCTGTGCGGCGACGTGCCGAACCGGCTGGACGTCACCGACGGGTGGAACTTCCTCATGCGGGTGTACCGCCCCGGGGCGTCCGTCCTGGACGGCACCTACCAGCTGCCAAGGCCCGAACCGCTGAAGAAAGCGCGGTCCGACCGGGAGACAAGCCGGTAGCGGGCCGAACCAGGCCGCTCGGGCTCTCACCCGAAGCGGCTCGTGGTTCGTCTCCCGCCGTGCCAGACGCTGATCTCCCAGCTGGCAGTTCGTCCCTCCTTCGACTGGAAGCACGTTGCGGTCGTACGTGGACCTTGACGACTTTGGCACGGGCCTGGCGGCAGGGTCGCGGCAGCTTTCCTGGACGGTGGTCGTGGCTGCACGAGCGGTTCGCGGAGGCCCGTCAGGGTCCCCCTCGCTTCCCCCGTCCGTTCGAGTGTTCCGGCGGGTCCGGCGGCCCTCAACCCCTGCCACGGGCACCGACGAAACAACCGTCATATTCCAAAGGGATGTGCTGTCGCTGTCTGCAACGAGGATCACAGGATGCTCGAGATCAAGGCCATCGACCGAGGCGTGCTCGGCTGCATCGTCGCCGGCTTCGAAAAGGGCGGCACAACCCTCATCAAGGACCTGCTCCGCCACACCGGCGGCATGCAGAGCGCGTTCGAGGGAGGACTGCTGCTCGCGGAACGGCCGGCCGAGGGCATTCCCGAGCCGTATGCCTCGCAACTCGTCCAGTCGTGGAAGCTGCCCTCCGACTTCCTCGAGCGGTATCGCCACTGCGGATCGTTCGACGAAGGGTATCGCCTCCTTCGCGAACAGTCATGCCGGTGCGACGAGGGCCGGCCACTGGTCGACAAGACGCCCAGATACATGACCTGTCTGGAGAACGTCGTGCGCCGCGCGCCGGGCACGCCCGTGGTGGTCGTGCTTCGGGATCCGTGCCAGGTGGCCGCATCCTGGCTTCGGCTTGGCATGACGGTCGCCGACGCGGCAGCCGCGATTCGGATTTCGATCCTCGGCCTGGTGTCGACGCCTATCGAGCTGCTGTCGGACGTCTGCGTGATCCAGCTGGCCGATGTGGTCGCCGACCCCGCCGGTGCGTGCGCTCGTCTTCAGGAGTGGCTCGGCTGCGTCCATAAGCCCTACAACGCCGCCCGCCATCTCGGCACCGGAGCGCCGGGCGAAGCGCCTCCCAAGGGGGTGCAGGCCGATCGCATCACGATCGAGGGTCGCTTGTCGGCGGAGCAGATCGACGCGATCAAGACGGAAATGAAGGGGCTTCTGCCCTGGTCTAATCTGGTTTCGCAGGTGCCATCCGGGCCTTTCCCCGACGTCCGCCGTGAAGCGCGGACCCTCTGGAGGGCGGTGGCGTCGACGGAGCACATGCCGTGCACGCTCGATCAGCGTCCGACGCTGTCGTTGGTCGGCCATCGAGGGTAAATCGACGAGGAGCAACCCGCGTCGAGTCGGCCATCGCCCACGATCCGACTGTCGAACCAGGGCCACGGAAGTGGGCTGCGCGACCATGCTCCGATCCCGCGCGACGTGCTGGGTTGCATCGTGGCCGGGTATCTCAAGGGTGGAGCCACTCACCTCAAGAACCTCCTCGTCGCCACGACTCCCATGCGACTGGGCTTCGAGGCGGGGTTGCTGCTGGCGGAGCGGCCTGCGGACGGAATCCCTGAGCCCCACGCACGCGCCTTCGTGCACCGCTGGAGCGTGGACGAGGATTTCCTGAAACACTACCGTCGCTGCCGGAGCTTCGAGGCGGGGTATAGGCTCGTGCGGGCCGCCGCAGCGACGCCCGAGAATCGCTCCGCACCGCTGATCGACAAGACCCCCCTCTATCTCCCGGACCTCGCCGACGTCATGCGACGGGCGCCGGGAACCCCGGTGGTCATTGCCCTGCGCGACCCCCTGCACGTACTGGCGTCGCTGATCGAGTCCGGCAACTCGCTCGACGACTCACTGATGTCGATTCGTGTCGCCGCCGAGTCGCTGCAGACCGTGGTGGGCCATCCCCATCTCGCGTCGTCGGTCTACATCGTCAACTGCGACGAGTTGCTCCGAGATCCCCTCCGCACCCTCGCACCGCTCCACGCGTGGCTCGGCCACAGACCGCACGGCACTGATTCCACGGGGCGCTCCCGGAGGTCGTTGGCCACCACCGGCCCACGGCAGGTGCCCAGCGTTCAAGGAGCCACCGGCAGCAACCGCCGATCAGCCGCCTTCGCCCGGTGCGACCTTGAGTTTCTACGGCGCACTATCGTCAGCGACGTGCCGGCAGCCGCGAAGGTGTCTCGCATCCGCTCCGGCCCCGCTCTGTCGCTTGCCAGCCCAATCCCACGAGCAGCCTGAGACCGCCCTCAGTATCCCTCGGCGGAGCCAGGGTCTCAGCTCCGCTTCCGCCGGACGAGCGACAAGCCGGCACAGGCGAGCCCCGTCAGGCCCATCGCCCACGTCGAGGGCTCCGGCACGGCGACCGGACCGGCGAGTCGGAAGCCGGCGATCAGGTTCGTGGCTGCCGGGGTGCCCCGCTGCGAGGAGGAAATGCTGCTCGCCAGAAAGTTGTCGTATCCACCGCCCCGCAGCCCACGGCTCAAGCCGGCGACACCGTCGAGATCGTTCCATTCACGCACGTTGCCGGACTGGTCGAACGTGCCGTAGTACGACGCACCCGAGACCGCTCCCACGTTCACCAGATAGTTCTGATTGGCATCGAAGTTCGAATCCTGGGTCACGCAGAACAGGCCGCCCGCCTTGTAGTTGGCGTCGTTGAGCCCGCCGATGATGTTGCCGGTGACCCCCTCCCGGTTTCTGTACCAGTGCTCATGAGAG
>JBJTRH010000379.1:0-2851 GCA_046076065.1 Planctomycetaceae bacterium
CTCCGTGTGGCGCTGCCCGCATCGCTCACGCGATTGCGGCTTCCTGATTGCAGAAAGCGTAACCGCGTCAGCGGTACGGCTGCGCTCCGTGTGGCGCTGCCCGCATCGCTCACGCGATTGCGGCTTCCTGAAGGCACGCACTCAGCGAGGGGCTGCCCGTGCCCCGGGAGCCGGCGTATGACGCCAAGCGCAGCCAGGATGGCGAAGCGAGGGCGGCATCCGAGTGAGCCGAGGCCTGGAGGGCCGAGGTGAACGTCCGGCGACGGGGCACGGGCAGCCCCTCGCCTCAGAGGCAGGCTGGACCCTCCAACGCTGAAGCGCCGTCAATACATCCAGACCCGCAGGTCGCCGCGGGCCACGACCGGCTGGGGCGTGAACCGGACTCGGCGGGCGAGCGAGCGGATCTCGGCGGCCCGCGACCCGAGCACCGCCCAGTCTCGCCACCCGGCACCTCCCCGCCGCAAGCCCTGCGGCAGGCCCCAGGCATCGCCCACGGTGTGGAAGAGATCGGAGAGGTGACGGCGGCGTGGATGAATCGGGTCGAAGCCGTACCAGTCGCCCGGCTGATCGATGAGCGTGGCCGCATGCTCGGCGGCGAGGGCCGCGAGATGCGCGTCGAGATCGGCGGTGGCCTCCTTGATCGCCGCCAGCGACAGCCGGCAGCCCGGCACGAAGAGCGAGCGAAAGGCCCGGTACCGCGCCGGGCCGACGGCCGCGACGCTCGCCAGCGGCACCCTCGTGATCGCCATCCGCGTGCCGAAGTCGGAGAGCCGCCGCAGGCACTCGCCCACCCACTCGGCCACCACCGGTGCCGGAAAGCCGTAGAGCAGGTCGTTGCCGATGTCGGTGAGCAGGGCGAGGGGTGGCGTGGCATCGGCTCGCTGCCGCTCCAGTGATCGCCACAGGCCGCTCCCGAGGATCGAGGGCAGCCGCCGCATCGCCACGCGGCTGTTCACGCCGTAGGAGCGGCCGTGGCCCGCCGCCACGACCAGGTCGACCGGCCCAGAAGTGCGCTGCCGGACGACGGTGGCCAGCCGGGCGAGGCCGCGCGACACGTTGCTCGCCCCGAGCACGATCACGCGGGCGGGCCGCGGGCTGGTCAGTTCCACCGCCGCCACGGCGTGTTGCCCGCAGAGAGGCTCTGGAAGCACGACGCCGCGAGCATCGCGAACATCATGCCGAGGAATGGCTGGCCTCGCGAGTAGCCCCACCAGGCCAGGGCGCCCCCCGCCACGACCCCGAGCATCGAGGCGATCCGAGCGCCGTCCGACACGCCCATGGCGAGCAGGCCCTCGCGAACGATCTGTCCCCCGTCGAGCGGCGGCACGGGCAGCAGGTTGAGGAGCGGCCAGAAGATGTTCACGTAGAGCAGGAAGTCGACGAACGCGTAGACCTGGGGCGCCGAGAAATTCCGGCCGTCGTGGAGCCCGAGCGCGGCCCCGATCGCAGGACTGGGAAACGGCACCTGATACCCCGCGACCTTGAGACCGCCGATCACGAAGGCGGCGAGGAAGAGCTGCGCAAGCGGGCCGGCCGCCGACACGAGCAGCCGCTGCACCGGCCGCAGGTGGTGGCGGCGGCCCCACGTCTCGGGCACCGCCAGGCCCCCGAAGTGGTAGAGCACCACGTGCGCGGCCTGACCGAAGTTGCGGTAGGCCAGGGCATGCCCCATCTCGTGGACGAGAATCGAGGCGAACACCACGGCGATCCAGATCACGAGCAGCTGCATCATCAGCCGCTGGTCGCTGCCCGCCAGCCCCTGGCAGGCCTGCCAGCCGAGCAGGGCCGCGGCGAGCCAGAACCAGGCCGACACCCGCACACGGATCCCGAGAAGGTCGAACTGCAGGTCGGCGGAGGTCGTCTGGGGTTCGGAGAGCATCGTGCGGCCTATCGTACACCGGTCCCGCCGTGGTCAGGCGGCCCGGCCGACGCCCCGGCCGGAATCGACCGCGCCCCCGGCGATCGCCACGACCGCAGCCGCCGCCCGACTCGCCGATCCCGGTCTCGCGACGACGGCCGCCACCGCCTCGATCCGCTGCCGGATCCGCTCGCTGGAGGCGGCATCGGTGAGCCACTCGACCACGTGCCCCGCGACCCGTTCGGTGGGGTCGGCGACGGCGAGGTACTCGGGATACACGGCCTCCGGGTCGGCCGGAGGCACGCCGCGGGGCGCGACGAGCACGGGCCGCGGCGGCCCGATCGGCTCGCGGCAGGCGAGCAGATTGACCAGCGTGATGAACCGTGCCCGACGCAGCCAGCTCTGCACCACGTAGGCGAAGCCACCGATCCGGTAGACGATCACGGTCGGCACGCGGGCCTCGAGCAGTTCGAGCGACACCGATCCCGAGCAGGCGATCGCCGCCGTCGCCTCGCGGATCAGGCTGCGCGTGCGGCCGGCATGCACCTCGATCCCGAGGCCCGCGGTGGCGGGCATCGCCGCGAGCATCTCGCCGATCCGGCGGGCATGCCGCTCGTGCAGGGCACCGATGGCGAAGGTCGCGGCCGGAACCTGCTGACGGATCCTGTCGGCCGCGGTCACGAGCGTGCCGAGCGTGCCCTCGATCTCCTGCCCTCGCGAACCGGGCAGCAGCAGCACCAGCGGCCGGGCGGCGCGGGCCGCGGCCGGGGCGTGACGCGCGGCCGACGTGTCGAGCTCGTCGAAGAACGGATGGCCCACGAGCGTGCTCCGCACGCCGTGCGCGGTGAACCAGTCATGCTCGAAGGCGAGTGCCGACAGCACGTGGTCGACGAGCCGCCGCATCTTCCCCACCCGCCAGCTGGCCCAGGCCCAGATCTGCGGCGGGCAGTAGAACACCACCGGAATCCCATGCCGCTTCGCCCGCCAGGCGAG
>JBJTRH010000380.1:0-2715 GCA_046076065.1 Planctomycetaceae bacterium
CCTCGAGCCCATCGCCGCTGCAGCCCTCGCAGGTTCTCTACGACTCCTCTGGACGGCCGGCCGAGGTCGTCCTCAGTGGCGGGCTTGCCGAGCCGATGATCGAGCCCGTCTGCCTGCTGGTCGCGCCGCTCGAGATGATCCAGGAGGCAACCTGCTTCACGAAGGCCGGCGCCTTTTGGGTGGCGATCGATCCGCGGGGCGGTGTGCCTCGCGTCGCGGAGGTGAATCTTCTTTCTGGGGCCGCGCTCAACGCCAAGAACCGGCCCTCCGACACCGCCGCGCTCATCCTGAGCCAGGCGTACGTCCGGCAGAGCACCTTCCAGGAGGGCCGCTGACATGAAGCCGGCCCCTTCCCACGCCCGACCTCCGCGCGGCCGCCCCGGGATCTCACTCCTCGAGGTGCTCATCTCGATGGGCATTCTCACGGTCGGCCTCCTGAGCGTGCTGGCCCTCGTGCCGGCGGGCAAATCCCAGGCGGTGAAGGCCACGATCTACGACCGCTCCGCGGTCATGGCATCGAACGTCGCCGCTGACCTCATCGCCCGGGGTCTGCTGAGAACGTCGTCGTGGAAAACCGGCAAGGGCAACGCCCCGATCGCGGTGTTCGATCCGCTCTACAGCGGCGCGAACACGTTCCCCGGCGGTGCCTGGCCTCCGGTGATGTCGTCGGGATCAACGACTTCGATCGCGCTGCTGGTGGATGCCGCGACCACCGGCACGTCTGCCGCCTGGGTCACCGGATCGGGTGTAGCCGGCCGATTGGCACCCCTCCAAGCCGTCTGCGATCTCCTGTACCGCAGCGAAGACGACATTCTCTACACGCTCGACAAGGTGGGCCCCGACGATCCGCCGCTGCCGCAGTGGTCGGTGTCGCTGGCCAACGCCGCACCGGCGGGTCGCCGGGCCTTCGAGGGCCTCTACAGCTTTCTGGCCACCGTGCAGACGTCCGCCACGACGGCGCCGTTCTGGGACGCCGCCACGCCCGCCACGCTCACGATCGTCGCCTTTCAGCGTCGCGACCCCACGGCGGCGCCTGTGGTGCTTGTGCCCGACACCGCCAATGACATCTGGACCTATTCCACCCCGGCCCTGCCGGCCGGCCAAACCATCAAGGACGTGATCCGGCCGGGCGTGCTTGTGCTCTGGCTCGACAATGCCGCCAACCCGACCGTTGCTCGCTGGTATCGCGTCGTGCTCGCGGCCGAGCAGCAGCCCGGGAGCGTAGCATTGACATGCGAGGGCGGTGATCCCGATTCCTCGAATACGAACTCACGAGTGTTCGTGTTTCCCGGCGCCGTTGGGGGGATCGAACTCCCCGTGAAACTCGAAGGTACATCCGTCTGGAACCGATGATGCAGTTCGTCGATTCCCCCCACATGCACGTAGTCACATCGTCGGCGCCGAGGGCAAGCGGCCGCCGGACACGGAGCGAGATCACATGACACCGACCATCGAACCCGAGGGCCGCTTGCCCGGCTCGCCGTCTTCGCGCAGTGAGAAGCGCGGCGTGCTGCTGCTCGTGGTGTTGAGCCTGCTGACGCTGTTCATGCTGCTCGGCACCACATACATGGTCGTCACGAGCCGGGCCCGGGCCACCGCCCGGGCCTTCGCCCGTGCCTCGGAAGCGTCGCACTCAGCCCAGAGTGCGGCAGGACGGCGGTTCGTGGACGAGGCGTTCCTCGCCGTCGCCCGCGGCCCGTCCAACCCTCCGTCCACTTGGACGTTTGCACGCGGCGAGGACCTGCTTGGAGACAAGTATGGCTACGCTTCCGGAACCAGCACGGGCAACCGCCTCTTACTGACCGGATCGCTTGCTGCTGCGTCGGCCATCGAGCCGAACGTGCCGGCCAACCTCGTTTTTGTTCCCATCGCCGCTTGGGCGCCGACTTCCGCGGGGTCCATTGAGAGAAACGCGGAGACGCTGGGCGGCCGCGTGCTCACGTTCACCCTCCCTGACTTCACGTGGAGCACCCGGATCCTTCGCGCCCGCGGCACCAACGGCGGGGCCGCCACGGGCTTCGTCATCTCCCTGGCTCCGGTCGCGGGCTCGAGGGGCACGACCCTCGCCGAGCTCAACGCCGCCATCACGCGGGCACCCACCTCGGCCGGCGCGCCGGCGCACTTCGTGATCAACACCCGCGAGTTCGCGGGACAGGTCGGCACGCCGCCCGCGGGCACGACCGCCGACACCAACGAACCCTACGACGGGTTCGGTTCCGCCAACCCATTCCTCGCGCAGGTCGTGCAGTCGCAGGCCTTCTCGCCATCCGCTACAGGGACGATCGCCACCGGCTCGTGCGCCCGGGCCTCGTATCAATCCGCCCCGCCATCGTCGGCCAATCCTCCGCCCGTCGACAACGACGGTGACGGCACGCCGGATAGTTACTGGCTCGACTTCGGGTTCCCGGTGGTCCGTGATTCGGCGGGTGTCGTGTGCAAGCCCCGGGCTGCCGTGCTCGTCCTCGACCTCGACGGCCGGGTCAACGTCAACGCCCATGGATCGCCTGCGGAACTGGCGTTTCTGCAGAACTCGTCCGCCTTTCAGTGGCCCTCGGCGTCCCCAGAACTGCCGGCCGCCCTTCCGGCAGCCACGTTCGCCACGCTGCCGCTCGGTTCCGGCTATGGGCCGGCGGAAGTTCGGCTCGGCGACGTGCTGCTCATCGCCAGCGACACGGCCGGGGCGGGCGACGCCCTTCGGCTGCTGCTGACCGGGAC
>JBJTRH010000381.1:0-3348 GCA_046076065.1 Planctomycetaceae bacterium
TGGAGGAGAGCGCCGCCCGGCTGCGGTTCTTCATCACCTCGCGGCACACGCCGGACCAGATCCGGAGAACGGTGGCGGCGCTGCAGGAAGAGCTCTCGAAGATCGACCCCGCCTACGCCCGCCAGTCGGCGTGACCGCGGCCTCACGGCCCATCGGCTTGGACGATCCGGTCGTCCACGCTACAAGAGCCTCATGGCCACCGAGACCACGAGCCACCGGCTCGTCCTGCCCGCCGACGCCAATCACCACGGCACGCTCTACGCGGGCAGCCTGCTTCGCTACGCGCTCGAGGCGGCCTACGCGACCGGCAGCCGCGCGGCCGGCCCCGCGGCGAACCTGATGCTCAGGCGGGTGCCGTCGCTGGAATGCCGCCGGAGCGTGCCGGTGGGCACGCTGGTGGAGATCCGCTGCGGCGTGCTCCAGGTCCGGCGGGCGTACCTGGTCGTCGGTGTCGTGGGGATGCCCACGCCCGGGGGCACGCTGCCGTGGATGGACGGTCTGCTCGGCTTCGTGCAGGTGGACGCCGCCGGCCTCCCGGTGCCGCTGCCGCAGGCGATCGAGCCTGTCGCCGCGAGCCCGCTATGGCAGCCGCTGTTCGACCGGCTCGCCCGGCTTGCCGACATCCGTGGCGCCACGGGCGACTGGATCGCCGCCGGGTGGTAGGGCAGCTCGCGGCCCCCGCATGACGGTGCCACTCCGCGGTCACCGCATCGTCGCTTCGCCACCGCAGCGACTCGTGAGCGCCGCCATGACCGCGGGGTCGACCACGTCGTCGATCGGGCGGACGGACGCATCACCGAACAGCACCTGCACCGCGCCGCCACCGATCCGCGACCGGGGCTTGAGCGATTGCTCGAGCGGGTCACCTGACGAGCCCACGCCGTAGCGGGCAAAGCGGCCGCAATCGCTGACGTAGGGCCACGAATACCGCGGCGCGATCCAGGTGGCACCGCCGTCGAGGGTGTAGTCGCCGCTCTCGGCGATCATCGCGGTACGCGAGAGCCCGTCGGTCACGTCGCGGGGACGCGTCGGTGCGGTGGCGATCGTGACGACATACCCTGACTCCGCCTCGATCCATCCCAGCCCCTCGGGAACGAGGATCCCGGTGAAGTCCTGCGCGGACACCGGCGATCGCCAGAACCAGTGGTCGAGCCGCTGCGTGAGGTCGGGTGCAGCGGGCCCGGTCGCGACCAACGCGGCGAAGTCGAGGCCACCGGTCGCATGGGACCGGCCATTGAAGAGTGGCACGCGGAGGTCGACCACATCCGGCCCCTGATCCTCCGGCCGGCACGCGAGGCAATAGACCTCGTACAGGGCGGCGAGGGCAGGTTCCTCGACGTACCGGAGGAGCGAAATCGCCCATGATTGCGGCCGGATAAAGCCTTCCACCTCGCCCTCAGCATGGGCGTGGGTGTGCTCCTTGTGCGACACGCTTCCGAGCCTCGGTCGGCCCGATGCGTAGGGGTAGCCGCGCCTGGCCTCCGCGTACGACGCCACCCCCAGCCCGATCTGGCGGAGGTCGTTCTGCGTCGCCGTCCGCGCCGCAGCCCGGCGGGCCTGCTGCACGGCCGGCAGCATCAGACCGATCAAGGCCGCCAGGATCCCCACCACGACCAGCAGTTCGACGAGGCTGAAACCGTCGCGGCGGCCGGGTGGGTGAATCGGCATGCCCAACGCACCACGGGGCTCAGTAGTTGATCTCGAGGCCGAAGTCGACGCCGTTCACGAACAGGTAACCCAGATCGTTGCCCGCCCGCGGACCGAAGCTGTTGTAGACCCGCAGCTGGTTGTTGGTGCTGCCGTCCGTACTTGGCTCCTGCTTGGGTGGCGGAGTCCAGGAGGGCACCGTCTCGCCGGTGGTCCCGACTTCGATGGGATCGCCGTTCTGCGTGGCCACCAGCACGGGCTTGAGATCGGAGCGAAATTCGGTGTTCGTGCTGGCCCGGGTGATGCTGCCCAGCCACATACCCGTGTAGCCCACGTTCAGCGACACCGCCTTGCTCACCCGGTAGCGGCCTCGCAGCCGCCATTCACCGAGCGGAGCGAACACGAAGTTGTGCTCGGCGTCGTTGGTGGCGTTGGTCTGGCCGATGCCGTAGATCTGCACGAACAGCGGCGGAGCAGCGACGCTCTGAACTCCGGTGTTGAAGCTCTGCCCGACGGTGTTCGCGAAGGTGTACGTGGAGCGGAAGTAATCCGCCCCCAGTGCCGCCGGGAAGTTCGAGCCGCGATACAGCGTGTTTTGAAAGTTCATGCCGGCCGTAAACCGCAGGTCGGTCTCGATCGACCACCGCCCCCTCTCGAACACGTAGTTGAGCCCGAACTCCGGACCCACGATGTTGTTGAAGGCCCGCGTCTCCCAGCCGCCGTTCTGCAGGTCGCAGAAGTCGCCCTGCGGGCAGCCGTCGACGAAGCCCTGCTGGTTGCTCGAGTAATCGATGCTGTAGCGATCGGCAACCTGCAGGTACCTGGGGCCGAAGGTGAACCGCATGGTCCGCAGTTCCCCCGAGCCCGCCGAGGACAGGTTTCGGCGGACCGCCCACGCGAAGCCGGCAGAGGTGAGCTCCGTCGAGTTCCGTTGCGTCAGGGTCTGCGTGATGATGTGGTCCGGAGGCGGACTCACCGAGGTGATCGTCGTCACCACCAGCGGCAGCCCGCCGTTGACGAGTCCGCCACCGCCGCTCACCGGAGTCTGCGTGAAGTTGGTGGTCGGGGAGTTGACGGCGAAGGCGTTGGTGGTCGTGAAGGCCTGGCTGTCGGGGCCCGACTGGGAGTAGTTGAAGAGCATGCCGTAGTCGTCGTAGATCCACCCGCCCTCGAACCGATTGCCCCACTGGAGGTCGGTCATCATCCAGTTCGTGTTGAGATCGAGACGCAACGGATCGGATCCAAACACGTACATGCCCGACGACGGGTTGCCGGACCGAATCAGGTTGTTGTTGAGCTGCGCCACCGCGAACGGCGACAGCGGCTGCACGGGGATGAAGAAGTCGTTGAGGATCGGCCGCGACTGCGGGGGCGTCAGCGCCCAGTACGTCCGGTCGTAGGTGAAGAAGATGCCTTCCCGCGGATCCTGGCGGATGGCGTAGTCCTGCAGGTCAGGCGGGGCGAACATCTGGAAGTCGTAGAAGTCCTGATCCGGCAGCAGCGGCATCCAGTTCTGCCCGGCGCGGCCGGCCGTGGCCGAGGCCAGCAGCCACGCGGCCGCGAGCAGGAGTCCCGCCAGACGCTTCATTCCCGGTGTCGTATCCATCGCTCGTGTGTCCTGTGGTGCAGGCGCCGTCGCTCCGCCGCTGCGGATTCCTCCGTGGTATCGGTCGCGCCGGTCGTCCGGGTTGATGAATCTTG
>JBJTRH010000382.1:0-13062 GCA_046076065.1 Planctomycetaceae bacterium
CGTGGCGGCTGTGCCGGAGCCGGCGTTGCCGGCCGGCCTCGTGCTCGTCGCCGCGGCCGCCGGAGCCCTGCGTCGCCGCCGTCGCTGACCGCCAGGAAGCCGCAATCGCGTGAGCGATGCGGGCCGCCGCCAGATGCGGCCAGTGCGGCGGCGCGGTGTCAACGCGTCAGGCCGGTTTCGACGAGGTGCTGGCCCAGAATTCGTCGCACCTCCGCGATCGTCAGCGGATGGTGGTGCACCTTTGTATGGCTCGCCGGCACGCAGACTTCGCTGATCGCGGCCTCCGTGTGGGCGCTCTGCTCCGAGACGACGCAGTCGTCGCGTCCGCCCATGAGCGAGTCGTGACCGACGCCGATCACGCCGTGCATCGTCACCCAGCAGGGCGGCCGCAGGTCGTGCAGGGCCTCGAGCGTGCGGGAGTCGGGCTGGAGGATGTCGATCGTGGTCGGCACCCGTCGTTCGAACTCCGGCCTGAACGCCCCCGGATTCATCCGCACGACCTCGTCGTGCACCGCCTTGAGCTGCGGCGGCGACCGCACCGTGAGCGATGCGAGCCGCCCCACTCCCAGCGAGGCGATGAGCGAGCCACGATGGGGGGTGGCGATGCAGACGACCCGGTTCACGAACGGCAGCGGCTCGAAGAAGTAGAAGGGACGCACCAGCGTGCGGAACTGCGGCCGCAGCCGCACCTGCTCGAACGGCACGTTGGCCACGGCGTTCCAGAGGTGGTCGCCCGACGACACGACCTGCATCCTGGCGTGGAGGCCGCCCATGCTGTGGCCCACGAGCACGAGGTTCCGCATGGCCGGATCCTTCCCCTCCGGGTCGCACTGCCGCACGGCATCCTGGAGCTGCTTGCGCAGCGACGCCGACGACTGCAGAAAGGCCGCTCCCGTCGGGTAATGGAAGACCCAGGGCTCGAACCGTCGGTGGAACTCGGGCCATGCCCGGAGCTCGTTGATCATGTCGAACCAGGTGCCTTCGTCGCTCGCCAGGCCGTGGATGAACACGACCGGGATCCGGCCCGGCTGATGGGGCTCGAGCATCTCGAGATGCGGGGTCGTGGCCCCGCCGGTGAATGGCTGCAGGAATCCGATGATGTTCGACCGGGGCGTGCCGTCGAGCACGTCGAGCAACGGTGCCGACAGGTCGGCCGCGAGATGCGGCGTCGCCGAGCCGATGTGCACGGCCGCGATCTCGACGGGATTGGCCAGATCGAGGACCGCCGGGGCGTGGTCGAGTGCCGCCGGGCCGGCGAACCTCTCGAGGCGGTTCTCGGTGCCCGGGACGGCGAACCGCAGCACGGCCGTCGCCGCAAGCGACTGCCGCGGTGCCGCGAAGTCACGCGACGTCTCGGGCGTCGAGCGGTTCGCGACCCGCACGACCACCGGCAGCCCGAAGCCGTCGCGGAGGTGTCGGCGGCTGAGTCGCTTGTCATCAGGTTGCGCCTGCGGCTCGACCGACGCGATCCCGGCCGCATCGACGGGCAGCGCCTGGGGACGGAAGGGCACCACGATCTGCCGGCCCGCAGGTCCGATCCGCAGGCCGTCGCAGTCCATGCGACCGTGGCGCCTGGTGGCCTCCAGTAATCCCGCCAGGCCATCGGCGTAGACGTCGGCCGCGTCGATCAGCAGGTCACGATGCTCCGGCGCCGTCCAGGCGGCGTTCCACGCCTCCTGGCACGCGAGGTAGTAGCCGTCGACCGCGTGACGATCGCACTTCCGCAGCATCTCGCACGACGCCTTCAGGGCCTCGCGGGCCCGCCGCAGGTGGCCCTGCGCCTTGGGAAGCGGCGACTCGGAGTCCGCGACCGAGCCTGAGACGGGCACGGACCCGGCACCGGCGGCATCGGCCACGCTCCGGGGCCATGCGATGAGAAGGCAGAGGCACGCCGTGGCGATGGACCGGCCCGTGCGCATGAGTTCCTCCGTTGCGATGCCAATCGTCATGCCCCGGGGGATTCCGTGGATTTTTCGGCACGACCCGCAAAGTCACCCTCGTCGCCGCGGGTGGGTGGGGGGACAGCGGCTCCCGGTTCGGTTACACTCCGGCCAGTTCGGAGGGGCGGCCGTCGACGGCCCCCTGTCACCACGCGGAACGCGCGCCATGCGACCACGACCGATGCGGTCTCCCAAGGGTTTCACGCTCGTCGAACTGCTGGTGGTGATCGCGATCATCGCCACGCTGATCGGCCTGCTGCTGCCGGCCGTCCAGGCTGCCCGAGAAGCTGCCCGAAGGCTGAGTTGCCAAAACAACGTAAAGCAACTCTCCCTGGCTGCCGTGCTTCATCACGACGCGAAAAAAACCTTTCCGTCCGGCTACACGCAGGAATCAATCAATGGCCGCTTCCAGGGCCATTCCGTTTTTTATTTCCTGCTTCCATACATCGAACAGATGAGTTGCTTTAGTTCGATGGACCCCAACGTGCCGGTGAACAACATTACGAACGTGGCGGGATCGAAGGCCGCGACGGCGATCTCATCCTTCGTCTGCGCGAGCGATAAGTTTCCCGAGGGCAATCCGCATCAATACAACGCGAGCGAGAAATATGGCGTGACATCGTACCGTATCAACGGCGGTAGCCGCCCGATCTTCGCTACGTCGGCAACGAACGACGGCATGTTCATGGCCACAGGCAAGTCTGCCCGCAAGGCGTCCTCAGCCCCTCTCGGCATTGCCGTCCGGGTGCGGGACGTGACCGATGGCACGACCAATACCATCTTGTTCACGGACTCATCGCATTCCGACCCCAACTTCGACACGTTCACGACTGCGGGCTGGAACAGCGGAAGCACACTGAGCACATGGTCGCGCTGGTACCCTGCCAGCGGAGACAATGGCATGGGAAACTTTTTCTGCGGCGCATTTGGGCCAATGAACTACCGGATCCCGTTTCCGCACGGCGGCGCCGGAGCACCGGGCTCCCAAAGCGCATGGTACACCTTTCAGGACATGCGTCTGAGTTCCATCGGGAGTGAGCATCCTGGCGGGGCCGCAGTCGGGATGGCCGACGGCAGTGTGCGATTCCTGAGCGACTCGACGGACCAGACTGTGCTGTCACTTTTCTGCACTCGCGCCGATGGGCGAGTGATCATGAATCCATGATCCTGCGTCAACGGCTCACGGCTGGAATGATGGCGACTTTCGCCATCGCTTGCTTGGTAGGCTGTTCCAAGCCGGTGAAACTCGTGAACGCCTCCGGCGTCGTGATGATCGATGGCAAGCCTGTCGAAGGCATCCTCGTGCAGTTTCTGCCGCAGACCCGCGACGGCAGGCGGATGCCCACGTCGTTTGCGACGTCCGCTGCCGACGGCACCTTTACACTCACCACTCATGACGGCAAGCCAGGCGCGGTCGAAGGCCCGCACGCGGTGCTGCTCGCTGACACGCTCGAAGAACGTCCAGCCCAAGGCCAGCGGGCCACTCGACCACCGCGCCTCGACGCCCGTTACACGACCCTTGCGGGAGGACTCACCGCAACGATCACCGACGGATCCGAGCCCGTCCGCATCGAGATTCCGGCCGCCGCTCCCTGAAGAGCCACGATCGCGCTGAGTAGGCCGCGGTTCACTCCCGTTCGCCGGCGTGCTCTTCGGCGACGAGTTCGAGGTCGCTCGCGAGATACTTCACGGTGGCCGCCGGGGCGAGATTGAAGTACACGCGGCCCGCGGTGGCCCAGCGGTCGCCGTCGTGGAGGAACTCGGCCGTGGCGGCCCGCACCCGGGGCACGCCCTCGACGTCCTCCATGCCGCCCCCCTCGATCGCCTCGAACCGCACCTCGATCGCCACGAGCGCCTTCAGCTGACCACGGCGCCGGTCGCGGGCGTAGATCACGTCGTCGTCGAAATCGACATCGGACCAGCGAAGGCCCCGCGGCTTGCCCGAGGCGGCGGCCCGCTCGATGAACTTGGCCTCGAGCCGCTCCCGCTGTCGGTGGAAGTCGCGCTGGGCCCGGGCGAGCCGTTCGGCCACGCGGGCGGCGCGGATCGGCCGCAGCGAAAGGGCCACCCCGGCGGCCGCCAGGGCGGCGACTCCGGCGGTGAGCACCGCATACACGAACATCGCCATCGCGTTTCTCCTGCCAGGCACACCCCCCGCAGTGTAGGGCATCGGCCTCCTGCGGCCAAACCTGGCCGCGCGGCGGCGTAGGGCTGCCGCGCGACACCTCGTCGGCACGTAGACTCCCGATTCCCGTTCCCCGGAGACCACGATGCCGCCCCGCCGCCGTCCGCCACATCCCCTGCTCGGTGCGCACCACTCGATCGCGGGCGGCTTCGCGCGTGCGGTCGACCGCGCCGTCGAGACGGGCTGCGACTGCCTGCAGATCTTCACCCGTAACGTCAACCAGTGGGCCGTGGCACCGATCGCCGACGCCGACGCCGCGGCCTTCCGCAGCGCGGTGCGGGAAGCCGGGCTTGCCTTCGTGGTGGTGCACGATTCCTACCTGATCAATCCCGCGTCGGCCGACGCCGCCCTGCGGCGAAAGTCGATCGAGGCCTTGGCGGAAGAGGTGCGGCGGGCCGAACAGCTGGGCATCCCGTGGGTCGTGGCCCATCCCGGCGCGGCGGGCGAGCAATCGGTCGACGTGGCGGTGGACCGTGCCGCCGCAGGGATCGCCGACGCGCTCCGCCGGACCGCGGACGCGAGTGCGGGGATCCTCATCGAGACCACCGCCGGACAGGGGTCCTGCCTCGGGGCGACGTTCGAGGAGATCGGCACGATGCTCGACGCCATCGACGCGGTGCCGGGCCTTCGGAAGCGGGTGGGCGTGTGCCTCGACACCTGCCACGTGTTCGCCGCGGGCTATCCGCTCGCCCCTGCGGCGGCCCTTGACGACACCCTCCGCCGTTTCGACAGGCACATCGGACTCGGTCGGCTCAAGCTCATCCACGCCAACGACTCGAAGCGGGAACTCGGCTCGCGGGTCGACCGCCACGAGGCGATCGGCAAGGGCATGATCGGCCGCGAGGCCTTCCGTCTCGTGATCACCCACCCGAAGCTCGCCGGCATCCCGCTGATCCTGGAAACCCCGAAGGAAGGCCCCGACGGCAAACCATCCCCCGCCGTCGACCGCCGCAACCTCGCCACACTCCGCCGCCTCCACACCAAAGCATGACCCCAGCGAAGGATGACGCATCCCCCAACCACCGCAGCGAAGGATGGCGCATGCCCCGCTTACGCCTCGCGTGGAATCTCCCGGCCGTGCGGGTCGCTGGCATCGCCGGCCGTCTCGGCCTCGAGTCGCCGCCGCATCTCGGCGCCGAGGTGGTGCTCGACCCATTCCGCCGGCGGATGGAGGTGGTCGAGGGGCAGGTCGGCGTGGCGGCCCAGCCATGATTCCCAGAGCCGGTGCGACCGCACGATCATCTCGGCCTCGCGTCGGCCCTGCGGCGAGAGCCGCAGCCCGCCGGACTCGTGGCTCAGCCCACCGCTGAACGTCAGCCAGCGGTCAGCGGCGGCGGCGAGCCAGGTCGCAGGCAGCGCGGCGGCCGGCTGGCCCGCTTCCTCGGCCCGCCAGGCGGCGGCGAGGCGATCCTCGAGGGCCACTCGCCATGCCAACCGCAGCCGTGCGGCGGCCCGGGCGAGCAGGCCGTCTTCCGGTGCGAGCAGCACCGCCGCGAGATACTCGAGACCCAGCACCACCGCGATCATGCCCGCCGCGCTCGTGCTGCAGCGCCAGGCGAGCGCGTAGCCCGCGCACGCGGCCATCGCGGCCAGGAGCATCGCCAGCATGGCGGTGCGATGGAGCCGCCGCGTCAGCAGTTCCGCGGCCGCGGCGGGCACCACCAGCAGGGCCACGACGAGCACCGCGCCCACGGCATCGAAGCTCGCCACGGTGGCGAGGGCCGTCGCAGCGAGCAGGCCGGCCGTCACGGCCACGACCGGCAGCCCTGCCGCCCGTGCGGCCTCGGGATCGAAGGCCGTGAACACCTGCAGCTTCCACGTTCCGACCGCCGCGGCGGTCAGTGCCACGAGCGTGACGATGCCCGCCACGAAGCCGCGGGGCACGTTGAGGCCGAGCAGCGACACCGTGTCGAAGGGCAGGAATGCGAGGTCGCCGTGCAGCACGCACGCGGGATCGAGGTGGCTCCCGGGGGGCGCGGCGGCCACGATCACCACGCCGACCGCGAACATCGTGGTGAACACGACCCCAGCCCCGGCGTCCTCGGCCGGTCCGGCACCGGCCCGGATCAGCCGCGTCAGCCAGACGGTGAGCACCGCCGCGGCCACCGCGCCAAGAAACACGAGCGGCCCCCCGGGCCGGCCGCCAGCGAGCACCGCGAGCGCCACGCCGGGGAGCACGGCATGGCCGATCGCATCGCCGAGCAGGCTCAGTCGCCGCACCACGAGCAGCGTGCCGACGAGTGCGCAGGTCGCGGCCACTACGGCCGCCGTCGCCATGGCCCAGCCGTGGATGGAGAGCGTCGCCGACCAGGAGGGGTCACTCATCGCCCGGCCCCGCGGCTCGTGCGGCACCGTGGTCCAGGCTCGCCGCCGCGCGGGCCTCGTCCGGGTCGTGCTCGAAGAGCGCGAGCCAGTCGGCCTCACCGTGGTGCCGCGATTCGGCCTCAGCCGCACCGTCCCGCGTCAGCCGCCAGCGTCCCATCGCCTCCGCTGGCGCGACCAGGCCCGTGCGCACGAGCGTGTCCCAGGCGACGCTCCCGGCGCGGCGCCGCGGTGCCGCATCGCCCGCGATCGCCGCCAGCACGTCGCCGGTGGTAAAGCTGCCCGCCGCATCGCCGACGGCCAGCCTGCGGCATGCGTCGAGGGCCAGCCCGCGGTCCCAGGCACGGCTCGCGGCCGCCGCCTCGAGCCGGCGGGCGATCCAGCCGCGTCCCGGCGCCGCGAGGAACGAGATCGCGAAGCAGGCCGCCGCGGCTATCACCACGAGCGGACCGGTGGCGAGCCCCGGCCACGACGCGCTCACGGCCACCCCGGCCACGGCCGACACCACGCCGATCACGCCCGCGAGCATGAGCATCGTGGGCACGCGGTCCGTCCACGCCCGAGCCGCGAGCGGCGGGATCACCACCAGCGCCGTGACCAGCACCGCGCCCACCGCCGGGAGGCCCGCCACCACCATGGCGGCGACCAGCCCCACGATCAGCCCGTCGATCGCCGTCACGGGCCAGCCGGTCGCGGCGGCGAACGACTCGTCGAAGGCCACGAGCGTGGCCTCCTTGAGCACGGCGGCCACCACCGCGAGCGCCACGACGGCCACGACCGCGAGCACGACCGCGTCGCGGGCGGTGAGGGCGGCGGTGTGGCCGAGCAGAAACGTCTCCAGGCCGGCACTGTTGGGATACCCCCAGGCGGGGATTCCCGAGACGATCGCGATGCCGGCGCCGAAGCCCACGCCGATCACGATCGCCGTGGCCGCGTCGTCGCGGGTGCGCGTGAACCGCCGGATCGCCACGAGCACGCCGAGCCCGGCGACCGCGGAGACGAAGCCGCCCGCGAGCAGCGTGGCGAGGTCGCGGCGTCCCGTCGCCAGAAAGGCCGCCGCCACGCCCACCAGCGTGGCGTGGGCCGCCGCGTCGCCCACGAGCGGCCGCTTGCGAAGCACGGCGAGCGAGCCGACCACGCCCGATGCGAATCCCACCGCGGCGACGCCGGCGGCGACCACGAGCGTGTTGTGGGAGAGCCCGGCGACGGTCATGGCGTGCGGCCCCGCTCGGCCACCGCCCTTCCGACCTCGTCGAGGATCTCGAGCTGGCCGGCGTAGGTGCGGCGGAGGTTCTCGGCGGTGAGCACGTCGGCGGTCGGGCCGGCGGCCACGAGCCGCATGTCGACCAGCGCGACGCGGTCGAACCACTCCGCGGCGGTCCGGAGGTCGTGGTGCACGACGATCACCAGCCGCCCCTCGCTCCGCAGCCCCGCCAGCACGCCGAAGATCTGCTCCTGCGACCGCACGTCGACGCCCGCCATCGGCTCGTCGAGAAGGTAGACGTCGGCCTGCTGGGCCAGGGCGCGGGCGAGAAACACCCGCTGCTGCTGCCCGCCCGAGAGCCGCCCGATCTGCCGCCCCGCCATGTCGGCGAGGCCCACGCGGTCGAGGCTCTCCGCTGCGAGCCGCCGCTCCCGCGGGCCGGGGCGACGAAACCAGCCCAGCTTTCCGTAGGTGCCCATCAGCACGACGTCCATCGCGCTGACGGGAAAGTCCCAATCGACGGTCTCGCGCTGCGGCACGTAGCCCACCCGCGTGCGGACGTCCCGCAGCGGACGCCCGAAGAACTGCACGTCGCCGCCAACCACCGGCACGAGCCCGAGGGCCGCCTTGAGGAGCGTGCTCTTGCCCGCCCCGTTGGGGCCGATGATGCCGAACAGGCAGGGAGTCTCCACGGCCAGATCGACGTGCCAGACCACGGGCCGCCGGCCGTACGCGACGGTCACGTCGTGAAACTCGACCAGCGGCGGCGAGGCTGGGGGCGTCATGGTGTGGCGCTCCCCAGCGCGGAGGCGATCGTGTCGGCGTTCGACCGGAGTGCCTCCTCGAGGGTCTCGGCCCCGCTCCCGTCGCCGCCGAGAGAATCCGAGAGCAGCGTGCCCCCGAGGCCGACCTGGTGACCGCGGGCCGCGGCCCCTTCCCGCAGCGCCGTCACGGAGCGGTCGGAGACGCTCGTCTCGATGAACACCGCGGGGATGCGGCGGGTGGCCACGAGGTCGACGAGCCGGTTGATGTCGGCGAGGCCCGCCTCGCTCTCGGTACTCGTACCCTGCACGCCCACCACCTCCACGCCATAGGCCCTGCCGAAGTAGCGAAAGGCGTCGTGGGCCGTGACCAGCACGCGTCGCTCCTCGGGAATCGTGGCGAGCCGGGCCCGCACGGCACCATCGACGGCGGCGAGGCGGTCGGCATAGGCGCGGCCGCGGGCGGCGTAGTCATCAGCGCCAGATGGATCGGCCTCCGCCAGTGCCTCGGCCAGTGCCGTGCCGCAGCGGGCCCAGAGCCGCGGATCGAACCAGACATGGGGATCGTGGCGATCGCCCCCCGCCGACAGGAGATCATCGGGCGGCAGCGCCTCGCCCACGGCCACCACCGGCCGACGGCGTCCAAGCCGCTCGAGGAGTTCCGCGAGCCGGCCCTCGAGATGCAGGCCGTTGGCGACCACGACATCGGCGGTGGCGAGGCGGTCGGCGTCGCGGGGCGTGGGCTTGTACGAGTGCGGATCGATCCCGGCGGCCATCAGGCACTCGACGTCGACACGCTCACCGCCGATCTGCCGCACGAGGTCGGCCACGATCGTCGTCGTGGCCAGCACCCGCAGCCGGCCGGACCGGGCCGCCGGCGGCGCCGGTCGGCACGCCACGGCGAGCGTCGCAGCGGCCATCAGCGCGAGGACGCGAACGGCCGCGTCGCGGTGTTTTGAGAAGTCAAAAATCATTTTTTGAACCGTCAAAATCATACTCGCCGGCAGGAACCTCGCCCAACGACGCCCCGCGGCCCCCCGCCGTCGCCGTCAGCCGGCGATCACCGGCGCGTTGACCGGGATGCGCGGCAGACTTACGTTCGGTGAGGTTTCAAGGACTCGGGACCGCCACGGGGGTCGGCCATGGACTCGACGTATTTCAAGCGGTATCGGATGGAAGTGGACCTCGCGTCCCCCAGGCATCCGGCTGCCCTGCCGCCGGGATATCGCCTCGTGCCGTGGAGCGAGGCCGTGCTGGACGTGCACGCCCGCACGAAGTTCCGGTCGTTCCGCGACGAGATCGACGCGCTCGTGTTTCCGTGCCTCGGAAGCCACGACGGCTGCCGCCGCCTGATGCGTGAGATCCGCAACAAGCCGGGCTTTCTTCCCAACGCCACCTGGCTGATCGCCCACGGGGCGACACCGGAAACGCTCCAGTGGTGCGGCACGATCCAGGGCGTCGCGGAACGTGGCGGCGGCGGGATGATCCAGAACATCGGCGTGGTGCCGGGCCACCGGGGCCTCGGCCTCGGGAGCTGCCTGATCGAGCGATCCCTGGCCGGCTTCCGGATGCACGGCCTCCGGCGTGTCACGCTGGAGGTCACCGCCGAGAACGCCCGTGCCGTGCGGCTCTACCAGCGGCTGGGTTTCCGCCGGGTCCGGACCGTGTACAAAGTGGTGGACGAAGCCGCCGTCGGCGCCTGACCCGCACCCCGCGGGGGCGGCGGGGCTGCCCCGGGAAGTCCACGGCTTGAAGCAGCAGCTCCACTCGGCGACGCTCGACAACGGCATCGTGCTGCTCGGCGAGCATCTGCCCGACCTCGAGTCGGTGGCCGTGTCGTTCCACGTGCCGGTGGGCTCGATCCACGACCCTGCGGGCCAGTGCGGCCTGGCCACGCTCGCCGGCGAGCTCTGCCTCCGCGGGGCCGGCGCGCGGTCGAGCCGGCAGATCGTCGAGGATCTCGAGTCGGCGGGCGTGCAGTGGTCGCAGGGTGTGTCGACCACCCACACGAGCTTCTCGGGCGCGATGGTGGCCCGCCAGCTGCCGGCCGTGCTGCCGATCTACGCCGACCTCCTCCGTCGCCCCACCCTTCCGGAAGACGAGTTCACGGCCGCTCGGCAGATGGTGCTGCAGAACCTCGCCGGACTCGAGGACGACCCAACGCACCTGACGTTCGCCGCCCTGCGGCGGATCCACCAGCCGGCACCGTGGGACCGCCCCACCGAAGGCATCTCCGCCGAGGTGGAGACGATCGCGGCGGCCGACGTGCGGCGGTTCGTGGCGCAGCGGTTCCAGCCGCGGGGCATGATCGTGGCGCTCGCCGGCCGCATCGACTGGGACGATTTCGTCAGCCGTGTCGCCGGCCTGCTCGGCGACTGGCAGCCCGGCGCGTCGGCCGACGTGCCCGCGGGCCCGCGTGGACCGCGGGCGGCACACGTGGCTCACGAGTCGCAGCAGACGCACGTCGCCCTCGCATGGACGGTGCCGCCCTACCGCGACGACGCGGCCCGCGAGGCCACCGCCGCGCTCACGATTCTCGGCGGCGGCCCGAGCTCCCGGCTGTTCACCGAGGTTCGCGAGCGGCGCGGCCTGTGCTACGGCGTGTCGGCGGGCTACCAGACCAGCCGCGAATTCGGCACGGCAGTCTGCCATGCGGGCACCTCCACCGAGCGGGCCCAGGAGACGCTCGACGTGATGCTCGCGGAGATCGACCGCCTGCCCGGATCGATCACCGACGACGAGGTCGACCGGGTGAAGGCCCGCGTGAAGAGCGGACTGGTGATGCAGCAGGAGTCGAGCGCCGCCCGCGCCGGGGCGATCGCCCGACAGTGGTACCACCTCGGCCGGATGCGGACGCTCGCCGAGGAACTCGAGCGGTACGACCGGCTGACGACCGGGTCGATCGAGGCGTGGCTGCGCACGGCGCCGCCCCGCGACCTGTCCGTCGTGTCGCTGGGCCGGGAACCCCTGGAGGTGCGGCATGCGTTTCCTGCATGAGCGGCTGCCCAATGGGCTCGACGTCGTCGCCGAAGTGGGCGACACCGCGCTCTCCACGAGCCTGGGCTTCTTCGTGGCGACCGGTGCCCGCGACGAGTCCGACGACGTGAAGGGCGTGAGCCATTTCCTCGAGCACATGGTCTTCAAGGGCACGCCGCAGCTCTCGGGCGACGAGATCAACCGGCGGTTCGACGCCATGGGGGCCGCCGCCAACGCGTTCACCAGCTAGGAGGACACCGTCTACTACGCGTCGGTCCTGCCGGAGCGGCAGGCCGAGGCGGTCGATCTGCTGGCGGCGATGATGCGGCCGGCCCTCCGCACCGAGGACTTCGACACCGAGAAGCTCGTCATCCTGGAGGAGATCCGGATGTACGACGACCAGCCCCCCTTCGGCGCCGACGACTACTGCCGCGCCGCGTTCTTCGGCGACCATCCGCTGGGCAGAAACGTGCTCGGCACGATCGAGTCGATCACGGCGCTGAAGGACGACGCGATGCGAAGCTACCACCGCCGACGCTACGCGCCGGAGACCATGGTGCTCGCCGCCAGTGGGGCCGTCGACTTTCCCGCCCTCGTCGAATCCGCGCGGCGGCTGTGCGGCGACTGGGTGCCGCAGGCCGAGGGTCCCCGGCTCGGCCCGGCCCCCGCCCGGGCGGCGGTGCGGCAGGGCACGGAGCGGATCGTGCGGCCGGAAGCGACGCTCGAATACGCCGTGTCGATGGTCGCGGGCCCCGGCGAACGGCACGACGACCGCTACGCCGCGCGGCTGCTGGCGACGCTACTCGGCGACTCGTCCGGCAGCCGCCTCTACTGGAGCCTCGTCGACACCGGAGAGGCGGAGCACGCCTCCCTCCAGCACCATGACTTCCTCGATGCGGGGTTGTTCGTGACCCAGCTCTCCTGCGAGGCCGACGACGTCGAGCCGCTGCTCGGCAGGATCGCCGAGGTGTATGCCGCGGCGGCCGCCGGCATCGGCGGGCCCGAGTTCGAACGGGCCCGCAACAAGCTCGCCAGCCGCGTGGTGCTGGGAGGAGAAAAGCCGCTTCGCAGGCTGTTCGAGGTGGGGCTCGAGTGGTCGCACGCCCGCGACTACCGGTCGGTCTCGGACACCCTCCGCCGCATCGAATTGCTGCAGATCGGCGACGTCGACCGCGTGTTGCACGACTGGCCGCTTGACGGCCCCGCGGCGACGGTCATCGCGGGCCGGGGCTGACGCGGCCGCTTCCGTGCCCGGGCTCGCCGAGGCATAATCTCTGCTCCCGACCAGCCCCGAGGATCCGGTATGGTTCCCCTGCTCGCCGACGCCAACCGCTGGATGATCGCCCTGCCGCCGATCTGGCTGGTCGGCGCAGGCGCGGCGGCTGCCCTGGTCACGGTGCTCGCGGCCTATGGCGTGCTCAGGGCGATCGCCCCGCGGCTTGCGGCGGAAGCGCGGGTGAGCCTCGGGGACGGCTTCCTCGGCCCGCTCGCGTGGCTGCTGCTGGTGGCGTCGGCCCTGGCGGTCGCCATCACGCCGCTGGTGCCGCTCGACCAGATCGCGAGGTCGCTGGGCCGCATGGCCTCGACCGACGACTTCCGCACCACCGTTTCCGTGCCGGCTGGAGCGAGCCTTCAGGAGGTGACGCTCGGGTTTCGACCCCAGGAACTCGCCTC
>JBJTRH010000383.1:0-22883 GCA_046076065.1 Planctomycetaceae bacterium
CATTGAAAGCCAACTGGCGGCCCTGTGCGTCCTCGAGCCGAATCACTGGGTCGTTCAGTGCGAGGCCCGCCACTCGAACTTCCAGGGTGTCGAACGGACGCAGCTGGAAGGTGTAAAAGTCAGGGTCGAATCGCGGCGTCACGGCGCCCGTGATGCTTGTCTGGTAGATGTCGTTGCCCAGCGGCCTGAAGCTCGCGGCGAGATCGTTGGCCTCGGCACGATTGTCGTTGGGCTCCGCTTCTGCTGTGAACACGGTGCCGGCGCTGCCAAAGGGCGGCGGCGCGTTGGTGAAGGTGCTGCCGATCGAGCCAGTCTGCGACACGAGCAGCTGGCCCCGCATCACATCGAGGGTGTTCGGGTCGTCTGCCACATTGATGTCGACGGTGTTCGGCACCGCGATATTGGCGTCGATCGTGACGGTCTCTGAAGGATTGCCGGCACGACTCGGGCCGACGTAAAGGTTGTCTCGGGACTGAACGCGAGCATTCACATTGATAGTCGTCGCACGCAGGTCAACGTCCGTCACATTTGACGTAGCCGACGGCGTCGGCGTTCCCACGATCACGGGACTGTCGACATTGATGGTCGATCCCGACGTGCGGAGATCAGCCCACAACTGGCTTGGGAGATCGTATCCAGCCCACAGCGTGAAGTCATTTGCCTGCCGGGGTGTCACATACTTGGTGAACGTCACGTCCGTAAACGTGACCGGCCCCGGAAGCACCGCGAATCGGTCGACGTCATTCGTAAAATTATCAGCCGCGTCAATAGCATTTCGGAAGGACACACGAATCATTCCATCCGGCGTATACGACCCCCTGGCAATTAGCCAACTATTCACGCCGAAAGTCTGGGAACCGAAATAAAGCGTTCCTCCGCCATTGATATCGGTCGCAAACGGAAACGAAAGCGTAACAGCGCTGCCCGCTGTATCAAATGTGTCGACTACAACGATCCCCCTGAGCGTCCCCTCGATAATCGACGTTCGGGCGCCGCTTCCGAGCGCGTCAAAGACATCAAACGACGCAACGGTAGTTGCATCGCTGCTAGGGCTGACCGTGTCTCGCCGCGGTTGTTCGACCTCTCGTGTACCAACGAAATAGTTCGCGATGTATCGCACGTCGGCTACCGGAGGCTGCGGGAAAGCAGCCACCCCATGAGGCACCGATGTCACTGGCTGAGACCATGTTGCCTGGACGTCGGCCCGCAGCCCTTCGCCAAAGCCGACTTGCTCCTTTCTGTTGATAGTAGCACTCGAAAGGGACACCCCGCTCGCAGAAGCGACGTCTTGCCTGACGTAAACATCTCCACTCGGTCCCTCCTCAAAACTCCACCGCCCTCCGTCGTATGTGATCGTTCCGTAGACACGGTCATTAATGACGTACGACAACTCGTCGGGCGATCCGGGGTACACCGGCGGCGTTGGATTCGGGATGCGAACCCCTAACCTTGTCGCAAAACTTGGACTTTTAAGACTGCCTTCTCTAAGCACAAAATGCGTCACCGTTCGCAATTGCGCGTCTTGCCGATATCCCGGACCTCCGGTCAGCGCGGTGCGGTTGTCGCCTGGCGACATTGGACCAGGAGCCGTGTCGCCTGCACCATTCGTGACAAAGAGAATGTCGGGGGGCGAGTAGTTGCCCTGCAGGGCCACGCCCGTGAAACTGGAATCCGTGCCCACAAGCAGTCTGCCGGTCGCACTACGGGTGATGAACACGTCGTCCGCTGCGGCGCCACTGGCATCGGGCGACGTCGCGACGATCAGCGAGTTCGAGAGACCGCCCCCCACAACCGTCGTGATCGCGAGCAACTTCCGCTGCTCGAGCGATTCGTGGTGCAGGCGTCCGTGCCGTCGGCCAGTTTTCCCGCCTCGCTGCTGGCGGCGATGACCGCCAGCCCCACGACCAAACCCGCCGAACCGCCGCAGCCACGAATCAGTCATGCCTATGCCCTATCACGATAAAGAATGGGTATCTTTCCAGCCTGATGAGCCCCTGCTCTTGAAGCAGATCTGCATGGGGTGCTACCGCTCTGCCGGAGCCAACTCGCGTTGAACTGGTGTACCCCCAAACTACGTACCTCTCAAGAAATCGGTTCGGCTGGTTCGGAAAGATCGCGGAAATGGCCGTTTTATGGGTCGCTCCACCTGCGGGAGATGCGGGCGAAAGGCAGCCCGGGCCCCCTCAGCCGACTCTGACGATTGCGCCCGAGTGGACCGACACATCGCCCCCCGCGGGGCGGACCGCCGCGGTGTTCACCGCCAGCCGGTAGAGGTGGCTCCAGGCCGCGGCATCCACGGCGGCGGGCAGCGTGCGGCCCCGCCAGGCTTCGAACACGTCGCGAAACTGCTCCGTGACGGCGCCGGTGCGGCTGTCCCGCGTGGGCACCACGCACCGCCGGCACACGTTCACGGCCCGGAAGCGGGCGGCGCCGATCGAAAACTCCCGCGGCTCCGGCGGCGGCAGGTCGGCGTAGGGATCAGCCAGTAGGTCGGCCGGGAGTTCCGAAAGCACGGGCTGCAGGTCGGGCCGGGCCGGGCTGGCGAGGGCATCCTCCCAGAAGGCGTCGCAGCCGCCGATCTCGAGATTGGCACGAAACCGCCGGCGGCACTCGGCGACGTCGATCCGAAACCAGCTCGCCACCGCCTCGAGGGTGGCCGTGGACACGAGCGTGGGCCCGGCGGCGTCGCGGTCGTCCGGAAACCCGCCTTCGGCCCGCTCCACGAGGAGCACCTCGTGGCCGAAGGCCTCCGCCAGCCAGCCGCAGGGGCCATTGGGCCCAGGCACCAGCGGAAACGACTCCGGCTCGAGCCCCACGAGCCGCTCGATGCCGGGAATCGCCCGAGCGGCGATCGCCGCCGGATCGATCGCCAGATGGATCACGTTCGCCCCTGGGGCGAGGTCGAACTCGGCCCGGATGGCATGGCAGCGCGGCGTGCGCTTGGCGTTCACCGCGCGGCCTTCCATGTCGACGACCTGCCAGCGGCGGTCGTGCTCGAGGCCACCCGACGACAGCACGTGGGCCTCGTCCACGTCGACCCCGTCGAGGCTCTTGACGGGATAGATCGTGATCCGGTCGAGCGTGGGCATCCGGATCACATCCGGAAGTTGAACGTCTGCCAGAGCAGCCGCAGGAGCCACTGGCCCACCGTGCGGCTGCCCACCTGGATCCGCGCCGTGCCCCGCATCCCCGGCGTGAACACGGCCGCAGGGTCGTCGAGCGTCATCAGGGCCTCGTAGCTGGTCGAGATCGGGATCTCACGGCCCGAGGGATCGGTTTCCGTCGGCACGCTGCCACCGGCCTTGACCGAGAGCCGCTCCGAGCCGGCCTCGATGTGGCTCTCGGCGAGCTGATCCACCTGCCCGCGAAACGTCTGCCAGGGAAAGGCGTCGAGCTTCAGATCGACCGGCTGGCCCTCGGCGACGAACTCGACCTCGGTCTGGTCGACCACCATCACCGCCTCGAACCGTTCGGCGTCGCCGACGAGGCACAGCACGGTGCCCTCCCGCAGCGTGGCACCGAGGTTGCTCTCATCGAGCACGTGGCCGCTCCAGGCCGGCAGCACCGCGCCGCGGCCGTCCTGCCGCTTGACGCTCGCGGGCGGCAGCACGACACCATTGCGAGGGGCCACGAGGACCAGCTCGCCGCGATCCTGCCGCTTGCGGGCCAGCTGCTCACGGATCCCCGCCAGCGACTCCTCGACCGTGCCGATCTCGAGGCCCGCCGCCGGGTCGGAGAACCGCTCCCGCTCGAGGCTCTTGAGCCGGCTCTCGTACTGCCGCTCCTTGCCCTCGAGGTCGGCGATCTCGAGGTCGAGGTCCACGTTGACGAGGCGGGCCAGCTCCTCGCCCTTGCGGACGACCGCGTTGGGCCTGACCCGAACGTCCGCCAGCGTGCCGGGCACACTCACGTAGACCGTCTCCTCGCCCCGGGGCCGAAGCTCCGCGGGAGACCACACCCGCTGCGGAAGCGGAATCAGCGCGATGCCGCCGATCACCGCCGCGGCCACCGCCGCCGTCACCGCCACGTTGACCGCTTTCACCTCGTCGCGCCTCCCGGGCACCTTGAAAAAACTGATCATCCCCTGCATCGGACGGATCACCAAGCCCCAGATCGCGGCGAAGGCCAGCATCTGCCCGAGCACCTCCAGCCGGTACGGCTTGAAGACGTTCCACGTGAACAGAAAGATCGACGCCGTCACGACCCAGCCGTACAGGCTCGAGGCCACGGCATAGAGCGCGAACAGCCCGAGGTTCCGCTGCGGCAGGAAGGGGTCGTCCTGCTGCTTGATGCCCAGGCACCACTGCGACGCGAGCCGGCCGAGGATGGTCGTGGCCTTCTGGCGGAGGTTCGGGATCTCGAGGATGTCGGAGAGGATGTAGTAGCCGTCGTACCGCATCAGCGGGTTGGCGTTGAACAGGATCGTCGACACGCTCGACACGAACATTACGTCGAGGCAGAGCTTGTTGAACACGCCGGGATGCGAGTTCCACCACAGGTACGTCGCGATCGAGGCGATGATCACCTCCACGTACATCCCCGCGGCGCCGATGGCCGCCCGCTTCCACTTGTTCGGCAGCATCCAGCTGTCGGTCACGTCGCAGTACAGGCACGGCGTGAACACCAGCAGCATCATCCCCATCTCGTGGCACTCGCCCCCGTAGTGCTTGCAGGAGAGGCCGTGCCCGAACTCGTGGAGGATCTTCGTGACCCCGAGCGCGACCGCGAGGTAGAGCCAGTTGCCGGCCGCGAAAAACTGGTGGAACTCGGGCAGCTTCGCCCGGAAGGTGTCGAAGTTGACGAGCACCAGGAGCACGGCGCTGGCGACGAACACGAGCGCCGCCGCGATCGCCGGCGGCGAGAACAGCCAGCCGAACCATGGATCGAGCCGCGTCAGGATGCGGTCGGGGTCGATGCCCCGAAACCGCATCGCCATGACGTTCGCGAGCCACGCCTTCCATTCCCGCCAGATCCGCTGCCGCCGCCGCTCGAAGAGCTGCGGCCCCTGCCCGGGACGGTCGCCGATCACAAGCCCGGAACGGTGCAGCGTGGCGATGAACCGCGACAACTCGTCGACGGTAATTCGCCGGGGCGGGAACCTGGCCTCGAACTGCTCCCGGAGCTGATCGAGGCTGGTGTCGCCGTCGAGCATCTCGAGGAGCGCGTATTCCTCGGGCCGGAACCGGAAGTAGTGCAGCGAGATCGGGTCCTTCACCACCCACCACGCCTGGCCCTGGTAGACCTGGCGGTTGACCACGAGGTCGCCGCGGCGGCGGAGAGTGACGCCGCGGGTCGTGCTCGAACGGAAGGCGTCGGCGGTGGACATGGTGGCCGCTAGGGTGACGCGGGCCGGTCGGAGTGGATCGTCATGGTCGCGGTCTGGCCGGCCCGCAGGAGCCACTCCCCCGAGCCCTCGGAGCGGCGGTTGGCCACCTCGGCAAACACGCGGTAGTCGCCGCCGCTCTCGACCAGCGGACTCACGAACGAGATCCGGCCCTCGAACGTCTCCTGGCGGCCGCTGGCGAGCGGCACCACGACCGTGACGGGACGGCCGCGGACCTGCTCCGGATCCCACTTGGCGGCGTCGACGTAGCCCTCCACCCGCAACTTGTCGGTGCGGACCACGTGCGCGAGCGGCGCCCCCACCTGCATCCATTCGCCGGCGTTGCCCTGCACGTCGACCACCTCGCCGTCGAGGGGCGACTTCACCTGCCGGCGACGGATCTCGATCTCGGCCGTCTCCACCTCGGCCTCCTTCACCTTCGCGGCGAGGTCGGCGAGCTGCCGCTCGAGCTGGGCCTGCTCGATCTGCAGGCCGGCCTTCTCCCACTCCAGCCGCAGCCGATCCCGCTCGACGTCGGTCACCGAGCCTTGCACCGCCTTGTGCGACTGCTCCGCCTTCTCGTAGGCCTTCTGCGAGACGGCCTGGGCCTTCTGGGCGTAGCGGACGTCGACGTCGCTGCCTGCCTTGGCGACGGCCTGGTCGTATTCGGCCTTCGCCCGGAGCTTCGCCATCTGCGGCTGGTCGTCGTTGAGGCGGGCGATCACCTGGCCCGCGGTCACGCGATCACCCGGTTTGACGGACAGATCCACGAGCAGCCCCGCCTCCCCGGCCGACAGCTTCGCCTCGTCGACGAGCGACACGAGGCAGCGCTCGAGAACCGGTCCCTCGGCCCACGCCGGCCACGCCCCCAGCAGGATGCCGCACGCGATGCCCGCCCTGATCGATGTCGTCATGGATTCCCTCCGTCGGTCCCGGCGTCACCACAGCCTGAACAGGATCTGCGTCTGGATGAAGGCGAGGAGGTCGTGGAACCAGACGTAGCCCAGCGGCCGCTTGCCGCAGGCGATCCGCGCCGTGACGCTCGCCCCCGCGCCCAGCTCCTCCTTCTCGTGCCGTGACGGATCGATCGTGACCCGCACGAGCACGGTGTTGCCCTCGTCGCCGTGAACCTCGGCCTGCTCGTGGATCTCCCGCACGCTGCCGCGATGCCGGGTGCCCGGGTCGGTGGCGAGGATGTAGTCGACCATGAGTTCGCGACCCGCGGCCTTGGCCTCGGTGGCGGCTTGGTTGACGTGGCCGAGCCGGTCGTCGGGCATGTTGATCTCGAGCTCCCAGGGGCCCGTCTTGTCGGCCACGCTCATCAGCACCTGCCCCTTCTCCACCGGCCGCAGGAGCAGCAGGTCGCGAACCTGCCAGGTCACGATCACGCCGTCGATGGGGCTGCGGACTTCGAGCTCCTTCCGCTTCTCGGCATACAGCGCGAGCTGCGCGGCGAGGCTCTCCACTTCCCGCTCGAGCTGCGCCCGACGGCCGGCCAGCCGCAGCTTCTCATCGGCCGAGATCTTGTCGTCCTCGAGGAGCGACCGCCGGGTGGCCACCAGCTGCTCCTCGCTCGACGCCTTCCGCCCGACGACGTCGGCGATCGCCACTTCGAGGTCGCGGTTGCGGAGCGTGGCCAGCAGCTGGCCGGCCTTGACCTCGGCCCCTCCCTCGACACCCGCCTCGACCCGCTCGACCACGCCGTCGATCTGCGCGAACACGTCGCGACGGTGCACCGGTTCGAGCGTGCCCTTGCCCTCGAGCCGCAGCTCGGCCGGCACGAGCACGAGCGCCGCCAGCGCCGCCAGGGTGGCCAGGGCCACCGTCACCGTCGTGGGCAGGTTTCGGGCGGTGGTCAGCGCCCGCGACTTGCCGAGCGCATTGAGCAGCGGGTAGAGCGGCAGGCCGGTGTGCTCCAGCGCGTTGGCGAGCGCCACCCGGCCGTGCTCGGCCACGAGCTCGACGCGGGCGCGGCGACCGCCGTCCACGGCCGCCGACGAGAACCATTCGGCCACCAGCACCCCGATCGGCTCGGGGTTCTCGGCCGGAGCGGCCTCGGCCTTGGCCACCGCCACCGCATCCACGCCGCCGGGCTTCACCACCGGCGTCGGCCGTGGCTTGGCCAGCGGCAGGATCGCGAGCGCCGTGGCGTGCGACTCGTCGATGTAGGCCTCCAGCGCCTCCTCGATCTGGGGCAGCACCTCGGTCTCGGCGTCGGGATGCCAGAGCGGATCGCCGGCCTTGGCGACCACCCGCGCCAGCGCCTCGATCGCCTGCACGGCGCTCGCCCTGCGCTCTACCGACTCCTGCCCGCTCACCGCCTCCAGCCGCAGCCTGCGGCCCCGCTTGACCAGCACGCTCACCCGGTCGCAGCCGATGATCCGCCGGGCCTCGTTGGCCATCACGAACGCGGTCGCCACGGGATCGAGCGACTCGTGCACTGCGCGGCTGAACCGTTCCAGCTGGGACAGGGCGGCCTGCTGGGCGTCGGCCTCCGCGAGCTGCCCGCGCTGGGAGGCGAGCTGCTGGGCGTTGCGGCGGCGGTCGAGAAACACGGCCGCAAGGCCGGCCACCTGCTCCGAGAACCGGAGATACCCGCGCTGGACGTCGTCCTGGTTCGGGTGGTGGAAGATCTCGATCAAGCCGGCCCGCCCCGCCGCCGAGTCGATCGGGGCCGAGACGACGATCAGGTCCGTTGCATTCGAGCCGGCGACCGCGCCGTCCG
Organism: Planctomycetaceae bacterium; assembly: GCA_046076065.1. Classification (GTDB taxonomy): domain Bacteria; phylum Planctomycetota; class Planctomycetia; order Pirellulales; family UBA1268; genus QWPN01. The sequence continues at coordinate 8,049 of JBJTRH010000383.1, forward strand.
GACCGGCCACGCTGCCCCCCGGCGGCACGATCAGCCCGGTCGGACTCGCGAACAGGCCGGTGACCAGCCGGTTGTGGCCATCGACGGCATCGGGCGTGCCGCTCACCCCCGTGGCCTCGATACCCGCGTGGACCACCGGCTCCACCTGGCCAGTCTCGCCGACGAGCCACACGACCTCGGACACCGACTCCATCAGCCGGTGCATCTCCTGCTGGAGAAACCCGAAGAACTCGCCCACGGCGGTATCGCCGTGGGCGAGTTGTTCGAGCCGGCGGAGGAAATCATGGATTTCCCGCTTGGCCCGCTCGATCTCCTCGGATTCGTCGTAGCTCGACATGCAGCGGGCCCCGTGCCGCGTCGCCTCAGCCCTTCGCCGACTGCTGGGGGACGACCCGCTTCTGCACGTCGGTCTCGAGCGGACCGAAGGCCTGCTCGTGGCGGGCCACGGCCATGGAGAGCGCGTAGGCGAGTCGCTTGGAGGTGTAGCAGTTGACGATGATCCGCTGCATCAGCTGGATCGTCTCCGGCGACGTGCCGGAGACCTGCTTGTTGAGACCGAAGTCGACGATCAACTCCTCGGGAGTTCCCGTGACGCGGCAGAAGTTGGCATACGTCGCGACGATGTGCGACTCGTCGACGGGCACGGGCATCGGCTGGGCGGTCTGCGATTCATCAGCCATGGTAGAGGCTCCCGGATTTCTCGGACACAGAGATGCCGTCCATACGGCCCTCATTCTCGAAGGGTTCGGAGTGTAACGTCGACACGCGCCCCCACCAAACGGTGGCCGTCAATTCGGGGGCCGCTCGCCGGTTCGTGCGACGTGCCTCCGCATCCAGCCGGGGGTCACGAACCGCCGCAGCAGGGCGCGTCCGGTACGAACCGCGTCGTCCCGCCAGGCCGCATCCGCGGTGGCGGGGTCCACGTGCATGCCGTCGTGCCCCAGGCGACAGGGCCAGCCACGTTCCATGGCGACGGCGTTGAATCGCTCCGAGATCCGCAGCGACCAGGCAACGCCCAGCGTCTCGCGGAGCGCCATGAACGCAGCGCTCAGATCCGCGGCCGGGTCGCCGCCCTCGTGGCGATCGGCGACCGCGGCGGGCCGTCGGCGCACCGGCACGACGAACGACTGCACCGCCGCCAGGGTGGCGCCCCCGGCCACGAGGCAGGCCGCCGCGGCATCGAACCAGGGCGAGGGCGACGACGCATCGCCAAACGGCAGCCAGCGTCGCAGCAGCATTGCCTGCCCCACCACCACCAGCCCCACGGCGGCGGCGCGGCTCGTCGCCGCGTAGTTCATCCCGGCGACCAGCACCACCATGAGCATCAGCCACCGCTGCAGCGGATGCACGTCGGGGGGCGACCCGGGCCGTACGAGCGCCGCCGACGCCGCCGGCAACGCGATGACGCCCGCGAGCGTGGCCACGATGAACTGCCAGACGCCGTGCTGCGGCCGCTTGCCCCCCAGCACCGACATGATCGGGCAGAGCGAGAGCGCTGCAACGACGAGCCTCCAGCCGTCGGCGGTGGCCTGGTCTTGCAGCCCGCCGCACGTCCGCCACACGGCCTCCATGCCGAACGACGCGGCGGCGATCAACGCCCACACGGCGGCGGGCACCGCGGTCGAACCGCGGGCAAGAAAACCGCCGGTGACCGCCGCAGCGCCGGTCGCGATGGCGGCGGCAACACAGACGAGCCAGGGCTGGGATTCGACGTCCATGCGGGAAGCCTACCGTGCGCGGCGGGTGGGGTCGTGCGGGTCGGGCAGCCTCGGAGGAAAGACGTCGCGTTCCCAGCCGACGGACGCCGATCACTCTCGGAGCAGGCCATCAGGCGCCCGCACCCGGTCCCCCGAGAGCCCTCCATGCTGCGTCCGAAGGCCGCCTCGTTCGCGCTCGTCACCGTCGCGCTCGTCGCCGGACAGGCGGCCGCGATCGAGATGTTCACCTACTTTGGCGACGGCAGCCGGATCGGCCTGCCGAGCCTCGAGGTGCCCATCGAGGCCTACCCGGGCATCCCGCTGCGGAGCGACCGCATCCGGGCCCGCCGGCGGGCCATGCGCATGGGGCCGAATGCCGCCGTGCGCGTCGGCCCCGGCACCCCGATCGGGGGCGGCGTCACGATCCGGGCCATGCCGACCAGTCGGATGCCACCGCTCATGGAGCCCGCCGCGACCTCCGACGTGGAGCCGATCGTGGCTCCGGAGCCCGCGCCAGATGCAGGCCGGCCGGCGGCCGAGTAAGGCCGCACGGCCGACCCGCGATTCGGGCGGCTGGCGAGGAAATCGCGACGGTCGTCAGTTGCCCGCGGGAGCGGGAGTGGCGACGCCGGCTTCCTTCTTGAGCTTCGCGAGCAGGTCCACGGCGTCGGGACGCGTGGCGAACATCGGCTCGTTCTCGAGAACCTCGTCGAGGATCTTCCGGGCAAGGTCCTTCTCGCCGCGGTCGGCGAGGATCCGGGCCACGTAGTAGGCGCCGTCGCTCGAGAGCGCGTTGCTCCGCCGCACCTGCTCCAGAATCCGCTCGGCATCCTCGCGGCGGCCGAGCTTGTAGAACACCCACGCCAGCGTGGTCACCGCCGGGATCTGCTGCGGGGTGTTCTCGCGGTACTTCGCCACGTTCGTGTCGGCCAGTTCGAGCGCCCGCCGGCGGGCCTCGTCGTTCTCGCTCTCGATCAGCACGAGGGCCAGCGAATTGCTCACGTCGAAGTTGCCGGGCGACTGGAAGTGCGCCTCGTTGAGGTACTTCTCGGCCGAGGTGTAGTCGCGACCCACGCGGGCCACGAGACCGCGGACGAACTTGGCCTCGAGGCTCTTGGCATCGAGCTTGAGGGCCTGGTCGGTGGACGCCTTCGCGGCCTCGAGATCACCCTGCTGCAGGTACCACCGGGCGGCGAAGAGCTGCACCGCCGGATCGGACGGAGCCGCCTTGATCGCGTCCTGGATCCACTTCTTGGCCGCGTCGCGCTTCTTGGCCTCGTCGTTCCGCTGGGCCATGGCCAACTCCGGCAGCGGAGCGTTCTTGTCGATCTTCTTGGCCTCCTTGAACTGGGCCAGCGCCTCCTGCTCCTTGCCGAGCTGGAACATCACGTTGCCCATCCGCAGCCGCGAGCCGGCATTGTCGGGATCGAGCTCGATCCACTTGGCAAGGTGCTTCTGGGCGACGTCCCACTGCCGGCGGCGCTCAGCCACGGCGGCGGTGCCCGCCTCGCAGCGGATGTCGAAGTCGCGCTTCCGCTTCGGGTTCTCGTTGAACGCCGCAGTGAGCGAGGTGGCCTTGTCGAAGATCACCGCTGCGTCGGTGATGCGGCCCTCGCCGAACGCCAGGTCGCCCAGCTTGAGGTAGGCCTCGGGATCCGCCGGGAACTTGACCGCGGCGTTCTCCAGCTCCTCGCGGGCCGGGCCGAGTTGGCTGACCGCGAGCCACAGGGTGGACATCATCACGCCCGGCGGCGGCAGCTTGGGATTGTTGCTCTTGGCACGCTCGAGGATCGCCCGGCAGCCGTCGATGTCGCGATCGCGGAACCGCGCGATCGCGTTGTTGATCTCCTTGTCGAGCGAGTCGTCGGAGACCGCGTTGCCGATCAGGGCCTGCGCCGAAAACTGCGCCCTCGCGCTGCCGCCGCAGACCGCCGCGACGGCCATGGCGACCAGAACGGTGCGGCGAACCAGAGTCGTGAAACCGTAGCCCATGCTCGAACTCTCCTGGAAGTTTTCGTGGCGGCCGGTCCCGGCCCCCCACTGACTCGTTACTCTATCGGTGGCCGCGACCGATTTCCATGGGCCGGCACAGGGGCCGGAAAACGCATGCTGCTGGGTGCCGTCTGCGAGCGCGAGGTGCTGGTCGTCCCGCGAAGCCGCGGGCTGTTCGTGGCCAGGGCCGTGTATGCCGGAACGCTCGTGGGCATCATCGCGACCTGCTGGCTGGTGGTGACGGGCACCCAGGCGGTCGCCACCGTGGGAGATGCGGCGCGGTTCGGCGGCACCCTCCTGCGGATTCTCGCGCCGCTCCAGCTGGCGCTGGCGATGCTCGCCGCCGCCCTCGCGGGCGTGGTGGCGGTCGGCATCGAGAAGGACCGCCGGACCCTCGAACTACTGCTCGTGAGCCGGCTCGGCGACGCACAGCTCGTGGTGGGCAAGCTCGCCGGCAGCCTCGTGCGGGTGGCGCTGCTGCTAGTGGCCGCCGTGCCGGTGTTCGCGCTGGCGGGCACGTTCGGCGGCGTCACGCCGGCCCAGCTTGCCCGGCTGTTCGTCGTGACGATGGCGGCGGCTGCCGCCGCGGCCGCGGTGGGCAACGCGGTGGCGTTCTGGCGCGACACGACGTTCCAGGCGCTGGCGATCACCGCCTTCGCCCTCGTGGGCTGGCTGGCGGCCGGTGAGGCCTCGGCGGCTCTGCTCGATCCGACGGCCGCCGCGTCGGTGTCGCCCGTGCGCGCCCTGTTCGCCGCCCTGCAACCCGCCGCGGGGCTCCCCCTGCGGTTCATCGGCCTGTGCGCCGCCCTCGTGGCCTGCTCGACGGGCTGGGCGGTGGCGGGCGTCCGCCGCTGGAACACGGCCGTGCAGCTGCGGCCCACCGCGACGGCCGCCGCCAACGCCGCCGCGGCGCGGGAGGTGTGGGCCAATCCGGTGCTCTGGCGGGAGATCCGCACCCGCGCGCACGGCCGCGCCATGATCGTGGTCCGGGTGGCCTGGCTGCTGACCTTCGCCGCCGCCGTGGCTGGCGTGGCCGCCGAGGCGCGGGCCGCCGTCCCCGATCGGTTCGCGGTCGCCGCGGCCGTGGTTCCGATGGTGCTCGCCAGCCTGCTCGCGATCGCGGCGCTCGCCGTGACGAGCGTGACCTCGGAGCGCGATCGCGGCACCTTCGACCTGCTGCTGGTCAGCGACCTCGAGCCTGGGGAGTTCGTGTGGGGCAAGCTGCTCGGCGTGCTCGGCTCGGCCGCCGAACTCGTGGTGCTGCCGCAGGCGCTGTGCCTCGGGCTCGTGCCCGCCGGGATCACCACCTGGGAGCACGCCGCCTACCTCTGCCTCGGTCTCGCGGTGCTGACGGGCTTCGTGGCCGTGCTCGGCGTCTACGCCGGCCTGTCGCATCCGACGTCACGGCGGGCCATCGCGGTGGCCCTCGGGATCGTCGCATTCCTGTTCGTCGGCGTGGCCACCACCATGCGGATCATGGTGGCCTTCGGCGGCAGCTTCGAACTCCAGCTCGCGCCGTTCCTCGCGGCGATCGTCGGCGGCGCCGTGGGGCTCTACGCGGCTCTCTCGGCCCGCAACCCGTCGCCCGCGGTCGGCTGGGCGTCGGCACTCCTCCCAGCCCTGACGTTCGTGGCGATCCCCGGATTCCTGCAGGGAAGCAGCCTGCAGGTGTTGCTGGTCGTTCTCGCCGCCTACGGCTTCGGCACCGCGGCGCTCCTCGTGCCGTCGATCGCCGCCTTCGACCTGCTCACCGGACGGACGTCGGGCGGGGAGTGACGCCGGCGGAGGCGTCGGCCAGCGCGGCCTGCTGCAGCGCGGCCAGCCGCGTCGCGGCGTCGGCCGGCGCATCGCCCCGCGCGATCGCCCGCCGGTAGCTGTCCATCGCCTCGTCGGGCCGGCTGAGCGCCTCCAGGGCGAGCCCCTCCATCACGAGCACGTCGGCGGGCGTCTGGTCGGGCCCGTAGGTCTCGCCGAGAATCGTCAGCGTGGCGAGGGCCCGCTGGGGCCGATCGAGCCGGCGATACGCCTCGGCGGCATCGACGAGAGCGCCGCGGTCGTCGGCGTTGATGGCCAGCGCGCGGTGGAAGTCGGCGAGCGCGGGTTCGGCCTGCCCACGGGCGAGGGCGACGCGGCCGCGGAGATGCCAGGCATCCGCCGACCGCGGAGCCAGACGGACCGCCTCCCGCGCGAGCCGGTCGGCATCGTCGAACAGCCCCAAGTCGAGGTGCATCTCGCCAGCGGTGACGCAGATGCCGGGGTCCGCCGGCGAGAGCCGCAGCGCCTCGTCGATCTGCCGGATCGCCTCCATGCTTTCGCCGCGCTTCCAGAGAACGTCAGCGTAGTTCCGCCGCGCGTCGACGTCGGCGGGGCACGACTTGACCGCCCGCTCGAGCAGTCCCTCGGCACGCACGAGGTCGCTGCGGTCCGCGGCCGACAGCCCCTCGTTGCTCAGCCGACGGGCCTCGGCCAGGTCGGGAGCCGCCGGCCCCCGCCGCTGCACGAGCCTGCACCCCGAACCGCTCGACGCGATGAGGATCGCGACGACCATGCAGGACGCGGTCGTGACGTGGGACCGGATCACGCAGACTCGTGCCGGAAGCGGCGGGGGGCACGGTAGCGGAGCCGACCTCCCCGCGACAGGCCGCGTTGCGCCGTCCTCACCCCCGCCGCCCGCCGCGTTTGCCGCGCTTGCCTCAACCCGTCTTGTGACGCCGGCCGGCACCCCCTACGAACCGGCATTCCCGGGATCCGCCGCATGACCATGCCCCGCCGCCACCATGCCGTCGCCCTCGCTGCGGCCAGCGCCCTGCTGGCCGCCGGGTGCAGCGTGCGCGACGAGCGGGCGGTGGGGAGCGGGACCTCCGCGTGGTGGTCCACGGCGACCGGCGAGCCCCGGCCGGGACTGGTCGCCGAGCCGTCGGGTTCCCCCGCGTCGGCCCCGACGATCGACTACGTCGACGGCTTCGCCGCCGGGGAGCGGCGGGCCGCCGAGGCGCGGCTGCCAATGCTGATCGTGTTCGGGGCATCCTGGTGCCGCTGGACGGGCGATCTGCTGGCGGCGGTGTCCGGCGATCCGCATCTCGTCGCGCTGGCCCGCCGCACGGTCTGCGTGTCGGTCGATGCCGACCGGGATCCAGCGGCATGCGAGCGATTCTCGGTGCGGGCGTTTCCCACGGTGGTCCTCCTCGACGCCGCCGGAAGCGAGCGATTTCGCGCCACCGGATCCTCGGCCATCGGCTCGCTGCCGACCGCGCTGGCCGAGGTGCTCGCGAGGCCCTCGGTCAGCCCGCGGATCGCCGACGGCGATGCTCGCACCCGGCGGTGAGCCCGCGTCCGCTACCATGAGCCGTGATCGGGTGGCCGCCTCCGCGGCCCGCCCCGCCGAGTCCCCACGGATCGACCCCGTGCCCGCACAAGAGCCTTCGCCCCAGCGGCCCGCATCCCGCGAGTTCCATGCCTATCCGTGGTGGAGCCCGCGGTTCTGGCACGGCATGCCGGCCGGCGTCTGGTTCGACCTCGTCCGCGAGCACCGCGGCCGGATCGGGTTCATGAAGCTCGGCCTGGCGACGACGGTGTCGCTGATGTCCGGATTCAACTCGCTGCTCGGCAGGCTCTGCGAGGCCCGGTTTCGCCGCCAACTCGCGGAGCAGCCCACCTCGCCCCCGCCGCTGTTCATCGTGGGCCATTGGCGGAGCGGCACCACGCTCCTGCACGAACTGGCGATGCTCGACGACCGCTTCTGCTGCCCCACCACCTACGAATGCTTCGCCCCCGGGCACTTCCTGCTCACCGAGGACACGCTCACGCGGGCGCTCTCGTGGATGATCCCCTCGAAGCGGCCGATGGACGACGTGGCCGCAGGCTGGGACCGGCCCCAGGAGGACGAGTTCGCACTGATGAACCTCGGGGCTCCGTCGTGCTACCGACGGATCGCGTTTCCGGTGACCAGCCCCGACCATCCGGAGGCGCTCGACGTCGCCCGCCTGCCGCCCGCCGAGCTCGACCGCTGGAAGCGGGCCCTGCGGCGATTCCTGACGACGCTCGCCGTTCGCGATCCGCGCCGTCCCGTGCTGAAGAGCCCGCCCCACACCGCACGCGTCGGCGTGCTGGCGGAGATGTTTCCGGAGGCGCGGTTCCTCCACGTCGTCCGTGATCCGTATGTCGTCATCCCGTCGACGCTGCGGCTCTGGCGGTCGTTGCACGACGTCCAGTCGCTCCAATCCGACCGCGGCGAAGCGCTCGAGCGCTACGTGTTCGCAGCCTTCGCGGAGATGCACGAGGCGTTCGAGCGCGACCGCGGCGCCGTCGGACCCGACCGGCTCTTCGAGGTGCGCTACGAGCAGCTCGTGGCGGAGCCGGTCGCCACAATGGCGGAGGTCTACGAGCGGCTCGGCCTCGGCGAGTTTTCGCGGGTCCGGCCGGCCCTCGAGCAGCAGGCCGAGACCATGCGGAAATACCGCACCAACACCTACCTGCACGACCCGCGGCTGGTGGCGGAGATCTCCGCGCGATGCCGGGGCTTTCTCGACCGCTACGGCTATGCCGCGCCGGCCGTCGGCTGAGCGGTCCGCCGGCGCTGCTGCTGGAGCAGCCTGACCTTCGGATCCGACTGGGCGCTCCGCGCCTCCTCGGCGAACTCCTCCGGCGTCATGCGAATCCGCCGCTCGAAGCGGCGGCGGGCGGCCGCCCAGGCCGCGACGGCCACGACGGCCGCTCCCGCGATCAGCCAAGCCGTCGCCCGCCACGCGGCGGCGGCCGCCTGAGCGGCATCGGTGGCGGCCAGCAGCGGGGCGATCACCAGGGCGGCGGACATCGCCACCACCGCGAGCCCGATCCCTGCGCCTGCGGCGGAGGCGAGCGTGCGTCCCGAGACCACCCGCGCCAGCCCCGCGACGACGTCGATCCGGCTCCATGACGGGAGCACCCGCTGCGGGTGCCAGGTGAATCCATCGAGGAGGAACCGCACGGCGAGGCCGGCGACGGCGGAGGCGAACACCACGGCGAGCGTGGGCGCGAGCACGGCGGGAAGCGACGCGGCGAGCGGCGATGCCAGGCCGGGCCGTGCGGCGGCGAGCGACTCGCGGACGAGGTCGGTGGCCGCCGAGGTGGTGGCGGCGGCCCACGCCGGCAGCAGCAGCACGGCCGTGCCGGCCGTGGCCACCCACGCGGGAAGCGATGCGGTCGGCAGCAGGCCCTGGGCGCGGGCCGCCTCGCGCCGCCGCGGCGTCGCCGGGATCACGCGATCGGAGTCGTCGGCCATGGGGGCTCCGGCAGGAAGGAATCAGTGCCGCAGGTCGAGGAAGCAGCGTTCGAGTGCGGGCTGCACGAGCGTGGTGAAACCGCCGATCCACGCGTCGGCCGCGAGGCACACGCCCGCCAGCACCACCAGCGACGCGAGCGACTGCAGCATCCCCTGCCCCGGATCGACGCGGCCGACCCTCACCGCGACGGTGGCCGCCACATGGAACACGAGCACTGCGGCGAGCGCGGGGCCGGCGAGGGCCAGGGCGATGCCCAGCCCGGTTCCCGATGCCGTCGAAACGAGCGCCGCCATTCCGGACAGGCCGCCCCCCTGCCCCGCGACGGCGCCGACCGGAAGCGTGCGAAACGAGTCGATGAGCCCCGCCACGAGCTGCAGGTGGCCTCCGGCGGCGACGAAGCCGGCCAGTCCGAGCCACCATGCCAGCCGCGCGATGCCGGCCGACTGGGAGTCGGCTTCGGGCGTGAAGTCGTCGGCCCAGGAGAGCCCGCTGACGCTCCCGAGCAGCGTCCCCGCCCAGCCGGCGGCGGCGAACACGGCCGCCAGGGACGCGCCGAGGCCCAGCCCCACGATCGCCTCGCCGACGACGACCAGCGCCGGCGGCTCCGTCGCGGACGACGCGGTGACCGCCGCGGACGGCCACGCGGCGACCGCCAAGGCGACCACCGCGGCGATCCGCACCTGGAGGCTCGTGCCGGCGGTGAGCGGCAGGCCGCCGACGGCGACGGCCACGCCGAGCCGCACCGCGACCCCCGCCGCCACCACGGCGTGCTCCGGCCTCACGGCGTGCATCCAGGACCAGTCCATCCGAGTTTCCCTCGAGGCCGACGCCCGCCGCTCACGGCCCCGTGGCGGTCTCGCGCAGGAGTTCGGCGAGCCGTTCCACCATCCACGGCAGCGACACCACCGCCGCCGCCGCCATCGCCACGAGCTTCGGCACGAATCCGACGATCGGCTCGTGCACGCCGCTGGCCGCCTGCACCAGCCCCGTCACCAGGCCCACCGCGAGGCCCACCAGCAGCACCGGCAGGAGCACGAGCATCCCTGCCAGGAGCGCGTGGCGGACGAGTTCGACGAGATGCTGCTCAGACACGGCCGATGGCTCCGACGATCAGGTGGGCAGCGACTGCACGCTGTCGAGGAGGGTGCGAACCACCAGCGACCAGCCGTCCGCGGCGACGAACACGAGCAGCTTGAGCGGCAGCGACACGAGCGAGGGCGGCAGCATCACGAGGCCGGTGCCCACCACGAGCGTCGCCACCAGCAGGTCGAGCACCAGGAAGGGCAGCAGCATGCGGAAGCCGATCGTGAAGGCCGTCTCCAGCTCGCTCACGAGAAACGCTGGCAGCAGCGCCTCGACCGGCACGTCGTCGTAGGTGGCCGCCTGCTTCGGGCCGGCCGGATGCCGCGACAGGAAGAGCAGCATCGTGTCGCGGTTGCCCGCCTGCTCGATCTGGGCCGCCATCCAGCGGCGGACCGGCAGCGAACCGCGGTCGAAGGCCTCGGCCGCGGCGAGCTCGCCGCTTCGCTACGGCTCCATGCCCTCCCGCCAGGCCTGCGTCCACACCGGCCACATCACCAGGGCCGAGAGGAAGATCGCCAGGGCTGCGACCACCTGGTTGGAAGGGATCTGCGGCGCGCCGAGCCCCTGCCTCACGAGGGCCAGCACGACCGACATCCGCACGAAGCAGGTGGTCATCAACAGCACCGCCGGCGCGAGGCTCACCACGCCGAACATCGCGAGCGACGGCAGCACCGTCTCCAGCGTGCCTGCCGAAGGGAGGCCGGGCCACGCGGGCGGGGATGCCGGCGTGCGGGCCGCGGCTGCCGCCTGGGCGGCGCCCGCCGCGACATCGGACGCAGCGACCGGCTGCAGCGAGTCGGCGTCGCCGGCGCGCAGCGGTGTCATGAACCCGAGGGCCATCATGAACCCGAGGGCCATGAGCAGCACGCCGAATCCTGCCATGCGGCTCACGATCGTGCCTCCGCGGCACCGCGGCCTGGCGAAAGTCGCTTCGGGCCCCGGCCTGGACCGCGGCCTGCCTCGAGGCCATGGCACGCCGACACGATCCGCTCGGTGACCTGGGGATCGTTCACCTCGGCGAGCGTCCTCGATCCCGTGGACGACACTGCAACGAGCAGGGTCCGCGGGCCGAAGCGGATCACGCGCACCGACTGCTGCCCTCCGAGGGGCGCTTCGCCGAGCACTTCGAACACGTCGGGCGGCAGCGCCGCGCTCCGCCGCGGGCCGACCACGCGGTAGGCGGCGACCGCGGCGAACGTGCCGCCGAGGGCGAGGAGCAGCCGCCAGTCCGGCAGGGGCTGCGGGGCCACGGTCGGTGGTGCCCCGCCGCCGGCGGCCGGCCGAAGCGGCACGGGGCCCAGCGGCACTCCGCCGTCGCTCGCACCGGGCTGCTCGCGGGCGGCATGCGCGGCGGGCACGATCGCGGCGTCGGTCACGAGCGGCTCCGGAGCCGGTGCGACCGGCGGCGCGGCGAGCGCACCGCCACCCGCGGCGACGGCCAGCAGCGCCACGGTGGCTCGGAGCATGACGAGCGGTTTCATCGGAGCGGGATGCCTCATGCGGCCATGCGGCGGGACCGTTCCCGCGGAGCGGGAGCGTCGTCGTCCTCGACCGCCGTCCAATCGATCCGGCGGGCTGGTCGATCTGACGTCGCGGCCGGCGTGGTGGCCGCATGCCCGCCCTTGCGAAACACGAGGTACGCGAGCACCGCCGAGAGCTTGGCCGTGACCACCATCCATGTCTCGCGCGGAATGTCGCCGAAGCGACCGTCGGATATCGCCTGGATCGTGACATCGACGAAGCCGCCGAGCGTTTTCGGCCGCCCCGGGGGCGACGCCGGCGCGGCCGCCGCCGCCGGCGCCCCCGCCGCACCGGCGGGCCGCGCCAGGGGCTGGGCACTCGGCATCGCGACGGGAAACCGCGTGATCAGCACCATGCGGTCGTCAGGCCGCGCCGCGGGGGGCAGCGACCGCAGCACATGCTCGCGAAGCCTGTCCTCCTCGACCCGCGCGGAGGTGGCCGCCGACGCCGACGGGTCGCGCTGGCGTGCGGCCGACAGGGCGGCCTCGTACCACGTGTCGGGCACGGCGAGCGAGACGGTGATCGCGTCCGTCGCGGGGGCGGCGGGATGCGCCGGGGGGGCCGCGTCGGCACCGACCTCGGCGGGCGCATTGACGTCGGCGGGCCGCTGCTGCGATGCCGCCACGATGGGCGCGGCGGTCGCCGGGTCGGCGGCCGACACGGTGACGTCGACGACGGCGCCCTTCACGAAGGAGATCGCCTGTCGCACCTTCGCGGCGAGGTGCCGCTCAAGGGCGAGCCGGCCCGTGGCCGCGGGGTCGGCGGCCAACGCCACGGCCGGCTCGGACTCGTCGACGAGCGGCCCGGCATGGACGCGTCCGCTTCGCAGGTCGGTGACGGCCACCCGCTCGGGCGAGAGGCCCGCGATCGACGCGGCCACGAGCACGCGGATCGCCTGCACGCGGGCCGGCTCGAGCTCCACATCGGGCTGCGTGCGCACGTTGACGCTGGCCGTACGGGCGGGGCCGCCGGCGAGGCTGCCGTCGAACGCGGGCCGGTCCTCGACGTCGTACAGCACCGCCGCACGCTCGATCCCGGGCATCGAGCAGATCACGTGGGCGAGCTCCTCCTGCACGGCCACGCGGAGCATCTCCTCCTGGGCCGCGCGGCTCTGCCAGGGGCTGTTGCGGTCGAGGGCGCGGCGGAGGCTGCTGCCGAACTCGCGGGGCAGCGCCTCGGCGTCCACGAGGGCCCGCATGTAGGCGCTCTGCCGGGTGCGGGGCACCCACACGCGGCCATCCTCGGTGCGGTGCCCGGCGAGCTGCGCCCGGTCGAACGCCGCCTCCACGATCGCCAGCTCCGACGACGGCAGCACCGTGCCGGGAAGCAGCTCCACCTCCTCGCTCGCCGGCCGGTCGCGGAGCGCCCACGCCGCCCAGCCGATCGAGGCGGCGACGAGGCCCAGCGCGACCACCTGGGCAGGCGTGATCCGGGTGGGGCGGCTCGCGGCGGAGGAGGTGTCCATGGTGTGGGCTCTGGTCGAGGTGAATGCGGGAGTCAGGCGGCCTGCCGCCGGGCGCCGAGCCGAGGAAATCGCACGGTCACCGCCGTGCCGCCCGAGGCGCAGCGGGCGTGGCTGACGTCGGCCGCGCAGCGGGCCGCGAGCTCCCGCACGGTCGTCGTGAGGCGGGCCGCAGCCGGCTGATCGGGGCCCGAATCGGCGATCTCGACTTCGATGGCGTCGGCGGTGCCGACCACCATCACGTCCACCTCGTGCAGGCAGGGCCCGTCGGTCGTGCCCGCGGCCTCGGCGCCGGCGTTGGCGAAGGCCGCGGCGACGAGCGGCTCGAGCAGGTCGCGAATCACGGCCGGGTCGGCGTCGATCTCCGCGCCCGCGCCCGCGTCGAGCGACACGCGGACGCCGGCATTGGTGGCCGCATGGCGGGCGACGGCCGCCTCGACGAGCGCCCGCACCGAGTGCGGACGGCCGGACGACAGCGGCAGGATCCGGGGCTCGGCATCAGTCGACGCGCGGCGGGCGTTGCGGCGGGCATGGGGTGCCATGGGAATCCTTTCCCGGTGACGAGGTGACGGACGGTCGGGCGAACGACGGGCGCGGAAGGCGACTAGCCGGCGACCGCCGTCCGCGTGGCGGCGGCCGAACCGCAGATCTCGTCCATGAGCCAGCGGTTGACGTCGGCGAGCGCGGCGGCCCCGAGATCGCGGCGCCGCGGATAGATCCGCATCGCCAGCGTGGCGCCCGCGGCATGGAACAGCCGCAGCATGCGATCGGTGTGGCCGGCGGCGCCGGCCGCCTCGGCGGCCGTGCAGCAGTAGAGCATCGGGAGTCGTCGCACCGCGTCGATCCGCGCGAAGAGCGATTCGTCGAGCGGGAAGGCGCCGCCGAGGGACACGACGCCGGCGAACGACTCCGGATGACGGCAGGCGATCCGAAAGGCCTCGGTCCCTGCGGCGTCGCGGCCGACCAGCCAGATGCGCCGGGGGTGGATGCTCAGGCGGTTCGTGACGCGATCGACCGCCTGCCAGACGGCCGTCGCCCCGCCGGCCGCCTCCACCGCGACGAAGTTGCGAAGGCTCACGCGGGCCATGCAGCGGCCCAGATCGACGGGCGGCCCGAGCGGGTCGCTGAGCCAGACCAGCAGCGGATAGTCGTAGCCGGATTCGTAGCCCTGCGGCACGAACACCGGCACGCCGCCGGTCCAGTCGGCGAGCCGATGCCGGCGGGCGTCCGAGGCCTCGGTGCCGCCGCGACGCCGCGGGGAGTGGTTCGTCTGCCGACTGCTCATGTGCGACTTTCGCCAGGGGAAGCGGCAGCGGTCGGGAGATCCGACCACGACCAGGACGGCGGGTTCTATCCCAGGCTTTCCCCCCGGGGCAACGCCAGCGCCGCCGCTGGAATCCCGAACCCGCCTGCGGGCGATAAGCAGGGCAAGCCTGGCAGCCCGGGGCGGCTCATCCGGATCGCAACGTGAGTCCCGCGCGTCGTTTCGGCATCGCAGCCTGCCGGAGGCGGGCGCGGGGCTGCCGTCTGGGCCGTATCAGGCGGTGGCCGTGAGCCGATTCATCGCCGCGACGAGCTCCTTGACGGCCGCGATGCTCTTGTCGAGGGCGGCCCGCTCGTCGGGCAGCAGCGCCAGCTCGACGATCCGCTCCACGCCGCCCGACCCGAGCACCACCGGCACGCCGACGAAGTAGCCGCCCACACCATACTCCTGGTCGCAGTAGGCGGCGCAGGGCACCAGCCGCTTCTTGTCCTTGACCACGGCCTCGACCATCTGCGTCGTCGCTGCGGCGGGGGCGTAGTAGGCGCTGCCGGTCTT